>DAOTIQ010000005.1:0-6536 GCA_035448245.1 Thermovirgaceae bacterium
CGTCGGCGCGACAGCTGACGAAGCCGTGATCCACCAGGCACCTCCTCACAAGGACATAATCCTCGGCAATCTTTGCAAGGAGGGTGTTCAGTTCCTTTTTCGAGTATCTGACTCCCTGTCCAAAGGGCTCCACGATCTTTCTGGGAAGTGCGACCCGCTCCCTGGCTTTTAGGGTAAAAGGCAACAGGGTACCGTCTTCCCGGAAGTACTTCCGTGTTATCTTTTCGTATTTTCCCCTGGTAAGGGCATACTGTTCATCGGCCATCCTCGAGTTGGCGGAAAGATCCAAGAGCCTTGCCTCCGGCTTTGCCTTCTGATCGAGGATCTGCATCATTGCCAGAAAGACCTTTGCGTGCCTGGCACGTCCCTTCATGCGGAAACGGTGATTCCTGACTGTGGAGCGGCTTATCCCGAGTTCCGAAGCGATCTTCTTGTCGTTATCACCCCGGAAGAACGCCTCAAGCAGTTTTGTCTGGGGGGCGGAGACGCCCTTCTACTGCTTCATGAGGTTCAGCAGGTAGTTGAACTGAGGTCCGTGTTCACTTTCGGAATGGATCCTTGCCGCGGCTTCGGCCTCCAATTAGCGGTCTCCCAACTGGAAGCCCCCCCACCGCAAAGGTCTTCACACACTTCAGGCAAACCTTCGCCATCGTCCCAGGATCCTACAAAGCGCCTTCAGCCAGCTCTTCTATGTATGCTATTTGGAAGATTCAAAGGGTAGATTTGTTAACGTCCATCTTCTTTGGTTGTTTAATAAAAGGCATGTACAGTCAGAAGATATAATGCCTGAACATGTTAGCGGTAATGTCATTCCCGCCGGCTCGTGTTGCAGGATCTTTTCCAGATCGTCATAACAGGGGTTCCTTATTATTATAATTTTGCCTCAGCTCCTAGACCGGTTTATCCGGAGAGAGTGCAAGCAATGCATGGGTCATGGTATAAGTTTGGCATAGGACCATCAAATGCATGAAAGGAACGGATCAAAGATGACCTGGCGATCAAAAAGACTTGGACTTTTCAGCGGCAGGGGGTCGGCATCGCGCCGCGCGATCTACAAGGGTTGCGGATACGATGACGAGGACCTCTCTCGCCCGCTGATCGGTGTGGTGAATACCGCAAACGACGCAGGGTTGGGGCACGTGCATCTCGACAGGCTCGCGGCGCGTGTAAAGGCCGGGATACTCCAGGCCGGGGGCACACCCTTTGAATTCAGCACCATAGCCACCTGCGGGGCGGTGCCCATTGGGACTCCGCATCTTCGCTACGAACTGGTCATAAGGGACGTTATAGCATCATCGGTGGAGATAATGGCTAACGTCCAGCTTCTTGACGGGCTGGTCCTGCTGGCATCATGCGACAGCATAATTCCCGGGGTACTCATAGGTGCTATCCGCTCGGGCCTCCCTTCAATATTCCTTTCCGGGGGGCCCCAGCTCGTGACCCGTTTCGAAGGCCGCCAGGCCGTGATGAGCGAACTGGACCAGC
Source organism: Thermovirgaceae bacterium (assembly GCA_035448245.1). Taxonomy (GTDB): domain Bacteria; phylum Synergistota; class Synergistia; order Synergistales; family Thermovirgaceae; genus DAOTIQ01. The sequence goes on from DAOTIQ010000005.1 coordinate 1,486, forward strand.
TTGTTTTCGGCGCCCAGTACGGCGATGAGGATGTGTCAGCAAAGCTGCGTTACCTTGAGGATAACGTATGCCCTGGCCCGGGTGCCTGTGCCCTCATGGGGACGGCCAACACAATGCAGATCCTGGCAGAGGGCATAGGGATGTCTCTTCCGGGATCGGCGACAGTTCCGGCCGTTTATGCCGAGAAGGAGCGATTTGCCACCAGGACAGGACGCAGGATCGTCGATATGGTCAAGGAGGATCTGACCCCCCGGAAGATCATCTCCAGGGAGAACCTCTTAAACGGAATAACACTGACTATGGGTATAGCCGGTTCCACAAATGCCGTTCTGCACCTTCTCAGCCTGGCAAGGGATCTGGATATCGATCTGGACCTGGACGATTTCGACCGGATATCCCGGGAGGTCCCTGTGATATCAAGGGTCATTCCAACGGGGAAGGCAACCGTTGTCGACCTTCACCACGCGGGGGGAGTACCCGCGATAATGGGTGAACTGGGAGAGTATCTCCATGGCGGAGCCCTCACTGTATCCGGCCTGAGGGCGGAGGATATTTTCAGTAAAGAGAGATCGAAAGACCTTTCGGTTCTGACCACGGCAGATAAGCCTGTCCTTGCTAACGGCGGAATCGCCGTCGTAAGAGGCAACCTTGCCCCCGACGGAGCCATCTGCCGGACCTCGACTATATCTGAGAAAGCTCTTCGTTTCAAAGGTCCAGCCAGGGTCTTTGATTCCGACGAGGAAGCCCATTCCGCTGTGGTGGAGGGAAAGATCTCCAAAGGGGACGTGGTGGTTATCCGGCGTGAAGGACCACGCGGGGCCCCGGGGATGAGGGAGATGATGATGACCACCGACGCACTCGTCGGTCTGGAAATGGGTCAGGAGGTTTTCGTGGTCACCGATGGGCGCTTCTCCGGTTTTACCGAGGGCGCCGCAGTTGGGCATCTTTCACCAGAAGCAGATGTGGGGGGACCCATAGCCGTCGTCCGGGAAGGGGATCCCATATCCATCGATATCCCGGCACGAAGAGTGGACCTCGATATTCCGGCTGAAGAGCTGAAAAGGCGGCTTTCGGAGTGGATACCGCCGCAACCCAAGGTGAGCCGGGGAATACTGGGTCTCTGCGCAAAGACAGCACTTCAGGCTCACCTGGGAGCGATGCTGGAGGACAGGGTAAGTAACCCAAAGGCGTAAACAGTAAACAGTAAACGGCTGAATTCGGCAAAACCTTTGTTTTCCTGCAGATCTTTCCGTTCACCGTTCACCATCTTTTTTAGGGAGGTTTTCAAGATGAAGCAAGAGATCCGAACAGACAGGTCGCCAGATCCGATCGGTCCCTATTCCCAGGGCCTTAAAGTGGGTAACCGCATCTACGTGTCAGGACAGGGGCCGCTGAACCACGAAACCGGCAAAACCCCGGAGACGATCGAGGAACAGACCCGTCAGGTCCTGACCAACATCAGGAACATCCTGGAGGCCGGCGGTGCGACCATGGACGACGTTGTGAAAACCACCGTTCACCTCGCCGACCTGAAGGATTTCCAGGCCTTCAACAGTGTCTACAAGGAGTTCTTTTCTCCCCCCTTTCCGGTGAGGACCACCGTGGGAAGCCAACTGCTGGGGATCCTTGTGGAGATAGATGTGATCGCTGAGATCCAGTGATCGGTGTCCACTGTAAAGGAATGTTAAGGACCCTTTACAAGAGAAAACCTTTCTTGACAGCAGTTGAGGGATCAATGAGGTAGTCTGACAAAGACCTTCCTGTCATGGGGGGATTGCCGTGGAGCGTATACTGCTAGCCGATGATGATACCGGGCTTTGCGAATTGCTTACCGAGTTCCTTGAGTCCGAAGGATTCAAGGTAGAATCCATTCACGATGGACGCAAGGTGGCATCCAGGGTTCTCGCAGAACGTTTCTCGCTGATCATCCTTGACGTAATGCTCCCCGGTCTTTCGGGAATGGAGATCCTGAAGGAGATCCGTCGTCAATCCGCTGTGCCTGTCCTGATGCTGACAGCCAGGGGCGATGATGTGGACCGGATAGTTGGCCTTGAACTTGGAGCCGATGACTACCTCCCCAAACCCTTTAACCCCAGGGAACTGGTGGCCCGGATCAGAGCCGTACTGAGGCGGGGCCGGATGGACAGCAGCCGTTCTTCCCAAACAGGCACCTACCACGTAGGGGACATGACCATAGACCCGGCGGCGAGGTACGTGAGCGCCGGCGGTAAACGCATCGAGCTTACCACCGTGGAGTTTGACCTTCTTGAGACCCTGGCCCATTCGGCCGGCACTGCAATCTCGAGAGAGGTTCTGGTCAGAAGTGTACTGAAGAGGTCCTTCTCCCCCTTCGACAGGAGCCTTGACGTTCACATCAGCAACCTCCGACGGAAGATAGGCACCTTCTCTGACGGCTCTGACCGGATCAAGACCGTCAGGGGGCTGGGCTATATCCTCGCCCTGCCGACCGAGGAGTCTGGATAGTGAGAGAGAGAAAGCTGTTCCAGAGGATATTCCTGTGGTTTTTGGGGGCCATGCTCCTGATGGTCCTTGTCAGCGTTCTTCTGACGGTCTTCATGACCCAGCAGGGGATAATACTTACAGGGCAGCAGGAAGCCCTTTCGAACGCTCTCGACAGGAATGGTAAAGGACTGCTCGAAGTGGTCGAGACAGGGAACCCCGCCCGCCTAAGAGAGTCCATAGACAGGATCAGGAGCGAAACTGGTCTTGGAATATTTATCTTCGACGTAGATGGAGTACCTGTACCCGTCGAAGGTGGTCCCTCGAAAGATTTTCTGGAGAGGCTGGGCAGGGATGCCGCGGATCTTCTCGGTCAGGGTACCACTTTCCAGACCAGGGGTGAGTTCTCGTCGGTCTTCAGGCAACTTGGTTCTCCTTCTGGCAAGGACTACATTCTTGTGGGGGTTTTCCGGAGATCACCCTACATCGCAAGGGTCCTCACCGGGAACCCCAAGGCCCTGCTGATCCACCTGATGGGCCTTTTAGCCACCGCTCTAGTTTTCTGCTTCCTGCTGGCCAGGTACCTTTCGGACCCCCTGGTGCGGCTGAGCAAGACAGCCAGGTCCGTTTCGAGTGGCCAACTGGACACCCCTGTGGAGGACCTGGTCAAGGACCGATCCGACGAGATAGGCGAGCTTGCCCGCAGCTTCGAGGCCATGACAAAACATCTTACGACCCTGTTGGAAGCTCAGCGGCGCCTGATCCGGGACATATCCCATGAACTCCGCACCCCCCTGGCTCGCCTTGGAGTTGCACTGGAGCTCGCCAGGAAGAGATCGGGGACTGTAGCAAGGGAGTCCCTCGAACGGATAGAGCGAGAATCAGAGGTCCTGAACGATATGATCGGCGACCTGCTCTCACTGTCAAAGGTCGAGGCTGAGATGGATCACGTGACCTTCGAGATGGTCGATCTTGCGGCTATCCTGGAAAATGTTGTAGAAGACGCCAACTTCGAGGCGCGGGTCATTAAGCGAAGGGTCGAGCTTGTCTACCCCGATGACCTGGAGCCGATAAGACTCAACAGCGAACTGGTCCGAAGGGCCGTGGAGAACATAGTCCGCAATGGCCTCAGGTACACCCCCGAGGGCACCGCTGTTTCCGTAAAGGCAGAACGACGGAGCAGGGGGGGGCGGCCCGGTGTCTCTTTGACGGTTCTGGATAAGGGCCCCGGGGTACCTGAAGACGAACTTCAACAGATATTCAAACCCTTTTACAGGACAGAAACATCCCGATCCCGTGATACGGGAGGTTCCGGCCTCGGTCTTGCCATAGCCCAGAAAGCTGCCCTTGCCCACGGTGGAGAGATCAATGCCGAGCTTCCGTCGGGAGGCGGTCTCCTGGTGGAAATGTGGTTGCCTCTCCAGTCCATGGACCTGTGAAAAAGAAATTCCCTTCAATAAGCAGATCTTTCCATCACCGTCTATAATTGACTGGTTTTGACAAACAAGACTTGGAAAAGGTGAGATTATTCTTGGACGATCATCGCATGACCGCGCCTGTAGCCGCGGCCCTGGTGTCAGTTTATTTCTTCTGGGGGACCACGTATCTGGCCATGAAATTCGCGATAGAGACCTTGCCGCCCTTCATTATGCTGGGACTCAGGTTCACTACGGCGGGAGCGATCATGTTCGTTTGGGAATGGATACGTCTCAGACCCCGGATCTCCTGGGGACAGTGGAGGGGTATGGCCATGGTCGGAGCCCTGATGCTTCTGGGTGGGACCGGGGGAGTTGCCTGGTCGGAACAGGTCGTGCCCTCAAATATTGCAGCCATAGTTGTGGCTACTGTTCCATTGTGGATAGCCATCATCCGCTGGGTCTATCTTCGACACGACCGCCCGGCCAGGATCACCATCATCGGTCTGGTGACAGGTTTCGGGGGGATCATTATGCTTGTGGCTTCCACCAGCGGACCTTCCGCAGCAGAGGGGCACATCACGGGACTTGTAGTACTCGGATTTGCAACTTTTCTCTGGGCTTCAGGTTCGCTCTATTCCAGGGTGGCCGACCAACCGGACTCTCCAGCCCTGGCCATTTCCATGCAGATGCTTACCGGTGGGTTGATGAACCTGGTAGTGGGGATAGCCTGGAACGGTGGTTCCCTGGTACCGATGAGCGAAGTGTCGATAAGGTCGGCGACTGCCCTCGGATACCTGGTCGTATTCGGTTCCATTGTGGGTTTCAGTTCATACATCTGGCTTCTGAAGAAGACCGACCCTGCCCTTGCTTCAAGCTATGCCTACGTCAATCCCGTCGTGGCGATAATCCTGGGCTGGGTTCTGGCCGGCGAAAGCCTCAATGCCGGGAGTCTTGCCGCGACGGCTGTCATTCTGCTTGGAGTGGTAATGATCGTAAGAGGTACAGTGAGACCAGCCATCCGATCATCCTGAGGGCGTTTGAAAGATCGATCAAAAAAGCAAAAGGGCCGCCTTCCCGGGCGGCCCTTTCTCCTTCCTTGTAAGTGAAGGCTCTACTTCCCATCCTTGACAGGCTTCTTGACTATTGGAGGTCCCGGTTTTTTCTGTCCTGGAG
>DAOTIQ010000005.1:6636-28625 GCA_035448245.1 Thermovirgaceae bacterium
TCTGTATCTTCGGTGGTCCAGGATTGTTCTGGAACTTCGGTGGCGCTGGTTTGTTCTGTACCTTCGGCGGTCCAGGATTGTTCTGTATCTTTGGCGGTGCGGGTTTATCCTGGAACTTTGGCGGCGCTGGTTTGTTCTGGATCACCTTTGGAGGTGACTTGATCTCCTGCAGTTTCGGGGGAGATGTCCTTTCACGGTCCCATCGGCGGGGTTCCCTTTCACTGATCATTGAATCGAAGGTTCTCCGCTGCTTATCGTCAAGGATCGACCTGAACCTGTCCCTTGAGTCAGGTGGGGGAGTCAGGCTCTCCTGGCGACGCTTGAGAAGGTCACGCCTGTACTTGTCGATATCCCGGAAGGAGTCCCGGTCCCAGTTCCTCTTAAGGTAATCCTTCTCAAAGTCCCTGTAGCGTCTGTCCCTTTCCCACTGTCGGTTGTGGAGATCCCTGAAATAACGCTCCATATCCCGTCTTTGCTTTTCGCTCAGGCGGAGCCTTCTGTCCCAGTCCCTCATCATTTCCCAGTAGTTCCGTTCGTAATCCCGCCTGTGATCCCGCCTGAAGTAATAGTCGTCGTACCAGCGGTCGAAGTATACCGTGAAAGTGCGGCGCTGGTTCATGTCCAGGATCCTGAAGAACAGGTAGAGGAAATCGTCGATCCTTATCCACTGGCCCGAACCGTATCCATAATCATACCCGTAGCCGGGGTCGTAATACCTGTCATTGTCCTGGGCCTGGCTGATAAGTATTCCGAAGGCCAGGACCGCAAGGAAGGCATCCAGGTTGTTGCTACCTCCCCGCTCTATTACGACCCTGGAACCTCCGGGCCTTATCATCCTGCCAAGGCTGAACAGGGCATCAAGGTCCCTGGAGTAGCGATGATCCTGCCTGTACCCCCAGTCCCTGCTTCTAAGCTCCTGGAAGGAGTTCCTCTGACCGGGTGTAAGGTTAAGGGTCCTCATCAGGTCAGGAGAGAAGAGGCTGTTCACCTCGTCCTCGGACCAGTAGACTACTCCGTCCAGGTCTGGCTCCCCTGCAGAAGCTGCAACGGAGAGACCCGTGCCAAGGAACAACGACCCCAGAACAAGCAAGGCAACGATCTTTTTCATGGGGTGTACCTCCGTTTCTTAAAAGGTGATCCCTCTTGTCTTTCAAATCCTGTTCCAATCATTATTCTAGGATCGACTCCATTAAGGTGCTCTTTTGAAATGTAAAGAATTGTATAGAGCCCCGATCCGTCATGATAGATGGGAGCTCCCTTGGTCAAGGGACAGGATGTTATTCCATATCGCTCAGGGCGTGTGCCCTGGCTTCTTCAGAGAGGGTCCGGCCTTTTTCTGAGGCTGCGCCGATGGCCTTCATGAAAGCGGTGCGGATCCGGCTCTCTTCCAGTTCATATATCCCGTCGATGGTAACTCCTCCCGGGGTCAGGACCATGTCCCTCAACTCGGAGGGGTGCTTCCCTGTTTCCAGGAGGAGACAGGATGCCCCGATAGCAGTATATGCTGCGGCCTTTAGTGCCAAATTCCGTGGAAGTCCCTCCCTGAGGGCTCCATATATCATGGACTCCACCACGGTGAAGATATAGGCTGGTCCCGAACCGGACATTGCCGTAAGGACATCCAGATACTGCTCCTCCACCTGCTGGATCTCACCGAGGTTCAAAAGAACCTTTTCGAGGTCTGGAAACCTCTCCTTTGAGAGATCTTGCTGGAGTGAAAACAGGGTGTAACCCTTCCTTACCCTGACGGCGATGTTGGTCATAGCCCTTACGAAGTGTGCTTCGGGCGCTGCCATGTGGAGGATGTCCGTCGATATGGCTGCGGCGAAGGAAACTACGGTCTTTCCCCTGACCGCTTCAGCGATCTCCTTGAGGACAGGCACAACCTGCACCGGTTTTACGGAGATGATAACCAGGTCAGCTTCCTCGGCGGCAGCCCGGTTGTCCGAGGTGACCTTTATACCTTTCCCGGCAAGTCCGTTGATCTTGTCACAGTTCCGGCGAGTGGCTGTTACCTCGTATTGTGGGGTAAGTGCTTCTGCAATGGCCCCTCCTATGATTCCTGCACCAATTACGCAGATCCTGGTCTTCGATCTCTCTTCCACGATATTCCCTCCTTGAAAGAAATAGAAAAAAGGGCCGCCGACCCGGAGGTCGGCGGCCCTGAATGCCTTATCTGTACTGGATGCATCGCAATATCAGGACATGACCGAACTTTCCCGGGAAAGTGTCTTTCGGGACCTGGGTGGAACACACGGGTTCGGTCGGGTCGTCCTTTTCAAAGAAGCCTGCATGATCTTTCTCCTGAACAGTCTTTGAAGCAACAATTGACGAAGAGGATAGACCCTGTCCTGTCTCTCGTCAATACCAGGCTTGATAAAACAGGGTTCGAGAGGTTAATCTTCCTTCCGGGAGGGGTCCTGATGGCGAGGTGGCTAATTGTTGCCGGTGGTTTCCTGATCTTGCTGGGGCTGGTCCTTCACTTTGCTCCCTGGCTTTTGACATGGGTCGGGAGGCTTCCGGGAGACATAAGGTTCGAGACAGACAGGACAAGGGTCTTTGTGCCCATAACTTCGATGATCATTATCAGTGTGATCCTGACGCTGGTGGTCAATTTGTTGTCCAGAAGGTGACCGGTGAAGATGTAAATCCTGTTCGGGCCAGATGGGCCTAACATCTTTTATTGATACTGAACGCCAGAGACCTGCACCAGTCGAGGAAGATGCCGTATGGGCGTCCTGCCAGGGAGAAGATCAGCGTCATGAACACCGACGATACAGCTATCTGCCTCCAGGTTGCGCCGGCAAAAAGCAGCACTATTACGTAAAGAGGCACCTGGAATATGACAAAGGCGAGGGTGTCACCGAAGATCATCTTCAGGGGCCGGGATTGGTCTATCTCCAGGAAGGCGAAAAGCTTGTCCCGGAACCAGCCGTAAGGCCTTCCAGTGACCAGGTTGACGGGTATGGCGGCCATCCGTGCCTGCAGGGACTGAGAAACCGTCAGCTTTGCAATGAACACCTCGATCATCATGCAAAGGGCAGTGGAGAAGATGATCATGGCCGCGATGTCAGCCACCGCCATGATGATCCTGTTCCGTCCCTCTTCCGGGATTTTTGCTGCTTTTGGCAAAGGTTCTCCCCCTTTTGAGAGATCGAAGGTTGGGCCCCCTGAATGCTACTGGATCTTCGGTACTTTTTAAAAACGGCATGGGTGTGTTCCTGTTCAGTAAATACTAAATGAAACTGGTCTGAAGAACCAGCTTGCTTGCAAATACATTGGCCCAAAGGTTATTTCATATACTTGAACCTGGTGCTATGATAACCAGGTAAACATTCTTTGTTATAAAAAGAAAGGGGTTGGGGAAGTTGGCAAAAAGGTTGCTTTTCCCGTTGACTGTCCTTCTCTTGCTTCTTGTCTCGGCCAATGCTGTCCAGGCTCAGGACATCTCCGGCACTTGGGATGTAAAGGTTCACGGTTTTAACTATTTTACCGACAGGGAGCCTTCCCGGATGGCGATCTCTGAGACCTCCACAACCATGGAGATAGAACAGGAAGGAGAGAGAGTCTCAATAACCCTGGGTGCTTTCGGTGGGGTCCACGCGGCTACCATATTCAAAGGTGTAGTGGGTAATGACCGATTTGTGGCGAGCTGGTGGTACGAGGGTTACCCTTACGAGACCAAGGTCCTTACGGGACAGTACTCACCTGACAGCGGAAGGATCAAGGGGAAAATGATCTACCCGAGAGCTGCCGACAAGCCGGGTCTGGTGCCGGGCTGGCTTGAGGTCGAATTCCTGGCGAACAGAAAGATCACCCTGATCCCGAAACCCCTGGAACCGGTCCTTGCCGGGGCAATCCCCCTTCTTCTGCCGGAAGACTGTCTTTCCCTGAGTCCGTCCAATGTCCAGGTCAAGAATATTGGCGGAAGGTGGAAGATCGTCGATGGAGACCACTGGATCCTGGATTTTGGAAACAAGAAACCTGAGGCCGACAAGGCGCTGAATATCATCTGGAGCTACGGACTGGACAAGGCATGCTACGTTGGGCGTCCGGATCCCTCGATGACCTATTGGACAGCAGGAGGCCAGGCCCCTTCAGGTTCCCTCTCCGGCGAGGACTGTATAGGTTTCAACCCTGGGACCATCGAGGTCAAGAATGTCGACGGTCGCTGGAAGATAGTGGACGGCTCGCACTGGGTACTCGATTTCGCCTCCAGCCGGGAAGAAGCTGAGACAGCACTGCGTATCATTAAGCATTACGGCTTCCGGTATATTTGTTTTGTCGGAAGGCCCGATCCTTCAATGACGTATTTCCGAAAGTAAAACCCCAACCGGAAATGTAAAAGAAAAGCGACGGGAGGACCCGTCGCTTTTCTTTTTTGGAAGACCGAAATGACTCAGGAGTTGATGTTCATTCTGCGAGCCATTTCGAGAGCTCTCTCCTCCAGGTCAGGCCCTTCCAGTTCTGCCACCACATCCTTCAACAGAAGGGGAATATCCAGACCCTGGGGGCATTTCTTCAAGCATTTCCCGCACTCTACGCACTGGGAGGCGTAGTTGCTCTCTCCTCTTCGTGTGATCCCGCTCATCTTCACCACGTAAGAGTTCTTCCCCTCCTCGGAGTTTCCGAAGAGATGCATCTTGTTGTAGACCTCGAAACAGGAGGGGATATTCACACCCGCAGGACAGGGCATGCAGTATCCGCATCCGGAACAGTTGACCTTCATGATATCCCTGTATTTGTCGGCAGCCCTTTTCACCAGACTTTTCTCTTCTACGGTCAGCGAGTCGGGAAGAGCCTCACTGGCTATCTTCAGGTTCTCCTCTATATGGGATTCCTCGTTCATACCCGACAAGACCACAACCACCTCGGGGTGGTCCCAGACCCAACGAAAGGCCCACTCCACGGGAGTCCTCTTTACCGGGGCTTCTTCCCATATGGCAGCCACGGGTGGAGGTGCTTCAGGGAGGCCCAGGTTTCCCCCACGGAGCGGCTCCATTACAAAGACCCCCAGACCCTTTGAAGCGGCGTATTTCAGGCCTTTTGTTCCGGCCTGGTTTTCCTCGTCCAGGTAGTTGTACTGGATAAGGCAGAATTCCCAACCATAGGAATCCACTATAGGGGCAAAATCTGCAGGAAGGCCGTGAAAGGAGAAACCTGCGTTCACTATCCTCCCGTCTGACCTCGCCTTGTCAAGGAAGTCCCTTGCGCCCATGGTATCCACGCAATTCCACAGGGGGCCGGTCAGAGTGTGCATAAGGTAGTAGTCTATGTGGTCTGTCTGAAGTTTTTCCAACTGGGCGTCAAGGAACCGGTCCATATCTTCCCGGGATCTCATAAGGTAGGAGGGGAGTTTGGTCGCCAGTTTAACTCTCTCCCTGTAACCGTCCTTCAGTGCCTTCCCGAGGAAGGTCTCGCTCTCTCCTCCATGATAGGTCCAGGCCGTGTCGATATAGTTGACGCCCCTGTCGATGGCGTAGTGTATCTGGGCGGTGGCACGTTCCTCGTCGATACGGCCGTCCTTGACGGGGAGCCGCATGCACCCGAATCCCAGAATTGACAGTTCGTCTCCGCTCTTTGGCACTTTCCGGTAAAGCATTCAAGGATCACCTCTCCTGCATCACTTTCCCACTGGAAGTTGTCCTGGGATCGTTCAACCCCTGGGGTCAGCCTCGCAGTGATTCTTCAGGGTCCCCAGGCCTTCGATCTCCACTTCCACAACGTCACCGGCCTTCATTGGACCTATCCCCGCCGGGGTCCCAGTTGCTATTACGTCTCCCGGCATGAGGGTGGAAAAGCGGGTGATGTAGGAGATTATCCGGGGAACGGGAAAACCCATCATGTCAGTGTTCGAGGACTGCACCACCTTGTCGTTGAGCCTGGTCTCGATCTTCCTCCCTTTCGTCTCACTGCCGGTAACGATCCAGGGCCCCATAGGGCAGAAGGTGTCGAAACTCTTCGAGCGGGTCAAGTGAGCGTCTTTCTTCTGCAGATCCCGGGCGGTAACGTCGTTGAGGCAGGTCAAACCGAAGATCACGCCTGGGGCTTCTGCTTCGGAGACGTTCCTGCACCTCTTGCCGATGACCACGGCAAGCTCCCCCTCGTAATCCACTCTTCCAGCCCAGCCAGGGATAAGGATCGTCCCTTCGTGTTCCAGGAGGGAGTTGGTACCCTTGAGGAAGATATGAGGTTCCTCGGGCAGTTCGCTCCCCGATTCCTTCGCGTGGTCCTCGTAGTTCAAGCCTACGCAGAAAATGTTTGCCGGCTCGGTCGGAGGAAGAAGGCATACTTCTTCAAGCAGAGGGTACTCCCCCGACAGCTCTCTTGTGTTCCAAGGAGCCCCTGTCAGGGCGGATATCACGTTGCCCTCCAGTATGCCCCAGCCTGTTTGCCCATCCTTCTGGTACTTGATGTATTTCATGGACACTTCCTCCCTTTCTCCCGGCTGCCAGATCGTTCACCGGCCCGCCGTCATTCTTCGGAAATGCTTCGCCGTCTCTCGCCTGAGGTTTCGGGGTTGCTTGATGAACTCCTCCAGTATAACCAATTGGTCTGGAAAGTGGCGACGGTATGTGCCCCTGAGACGTTCGATCACTGCAGGGTAGGGGTTGAGGGGATCAAAACCCACATGCCTGATACCCTTTTCTCCGAGTGCTGCAAGGAGTTCCAGAACAGAGTCCTTCCTGTCGGTAAGTCCTGGCAAAAGAGGGGCAACGAAGACCCAGACAGGTATACCCTCTTTCATGAGCTCTTCCGCGGTTTCAATGCGAAGCAGCGGGGAAGAGGCCCCCGGCTCCATTATCCTTGCGATCCCTTCATCCAGTGTGGTTATAGTGAAGCCAACCTCGCAGCCTTTCAACTTTCTCAGGACCGGAATATCCCGTCGGACCAGGGCTGACTTGGTCAGCACGTGGACCTCCATCCGGGGATGTCCCGCAAGGATCTCAAGGCTTGAGCGGGTTAACCGGTATCTGCTTTCTGCAGGCTGATAAGCGTCTGTAACAGTCCCCAGGAGGACTCTCCCCGACGGGGTTGTCCTTGAACGCTCCAGCTGCCGTGCCAGGATCGACGGGAAGTTAGCCTTCACGTCCAGATATTCTCCCCACTTCTCCTCGTGCCCCGAAAACCGGCACATGAATGAGGCATAACAGTAGACACAGCCGTGAGTACAACCTCCGTAAGGGTTCATGCAGTAGTCGAAGCCTGGTATTTTGGTCCTGTTAAGCGCAGACCTGCAGTTAACATCCCGGACTTTCACACCGGAAATGCTCCTCTCAGGGCTTTCCTCCGCTGTATGGTCGTTATCGAAGAGGGTACCCTGTCCCAATGATCCCGTGCCTGGTCCCCTGACTCGATCGTTCTTCATTCTCTGTTCTCCTCAATCGTTACTCGCGGTACTACCCTGCCGCCAGTAACGCTATCCCTGCCAGAATGATCGCAGATCCTGTCATCCTGCGTTTCTTGTACCCCTCCCCGAGTACTGTTGCCCCAAGAAATGTACCGATCACGATACTTGCCTCTCTGGCTGGTGCGATAAGGCTCAGGGGGGTGATAGAAAGAGCATACAGCACGGCCAGGTAGGCAGAGGTGGCCAGGAAGGCTATGGTAAAAGCCGGTCTTCTGTAATAAGTCCACTGTAACAAGATCCCTTCGCTCTCTCGAAGAGCAAGAGGCGTCAGGAACATGACCTGAATTACTATGACAGCAAAGAAGAAGAGCGTCGGCGGAAAGCCTCTTTCCCCGACAGCCATCCTGTCCACTAGGGAATACCCGGCAATGCATACTCCCGTCGCAATGCCAAGAAGTGGTGCAGTCCTTGAACGGAAGTCCTTCAGGTGGGGAGAAAATCCGGCGATCCAGAGGATGCCAGCTACGACAAGGCCCGTTCCCGCCAGGTTAAGAGGGGTCGGCCTTTCGCCCAGGACAACGATGGCCAGAAAAGTTGCTACCAGGGGCCCGGTTCCCCTTGCAAGGGGGTAGATCACAGACATGTCGCCTGCTTTGTATCCTCTCTGGAGAAAGAGAAAATAGCCGGTTTCGAAGACAGCGCTCCCCGAGGCGAAAAGAAGCAGTTCCGTGCCCAAGAAACACCCCTTCCCCGATGTGGCGGAGAGAGCGAAGGGGAACAGCAGCAAAACAGAGAAAGACGAGAAGAGCCATGTGAATGCTGCGCCGCCGGCGACCCGCTTGGCGACCAGGTTCCATCCCGCATGCAGAAATGCCGCGATAACGAGAAGGGACAAGGATAACAGGGTCATGAACACCTCAGGTTTTGGGTCGTTATTCCTAAATCAAAAGATCAAACGCGTACTCTGGCGCTACCCCTCGAAAATCGACTCGGGATTATGCGCTTGGGGCAGAGCGAAGCCTACCCTCCAAACAAGCTGAAGGACCTGGTCCCAAGGAGTGTTAACGAGGGGCACGCCCTTTCGCTTCGCTCTTGGCACCTCGTCCCGACATAGTCCCGACAAGGTCCCGAGGTGCTTTAACGAGGGAGGTGCTTTAAAGAGGGGATCGTCGGTCCAATGAGGGACCTTGTAAACGGTAAAACAGTCAACGGTAAACCGGAGAGTCATACAGATCTTTTGTTCCGGACTTGTCCTAAACGTTCACCGTTGACGCTTTTGGTCTTTGCATTTTCTAACGTCTTGCGAATTACCTACTCCACCCCTGCCTCGATCACAGTAAGCGTCGATCTTGAGCCGTCCAGCACAGCCCTGACGCCCAGGGGTATCGTCGCCTTCTTTACGTCGTGCCCGAAACACCCGTTAATAAGGGTCGGCCTCCCCACCGGCGCAACGACCGCCTCCAGGACCTCCTGCAGGGTGAAGGAGTCCTTCGGCTTTCTAGGCTGGATATTGGTGAACTGGCCCAGCACGATCCCCGCCGCCGCATCCAGTTTTCCCGCCAGCCTCAACTGGGTCAGCATCCTGTCGATGCGGTAGACGGGCTCGTTGGTGTCCTCCAGCAGAAGGATCTTCCCCCTTGTATCGATCTCCCAGGGTGTCCCAAGGAGTGAGCAGACGAGGGCAAGGTTCCCCCCGATCGTTTCTCCTTCGGCAGTTCCCGGGACGAGGGGCTCCATAGGGGGCGCACTTTCGTAGGGTACGATCTCTCCCAGAGGTTCGGTGCTGGTAACAGCCCTGAGAAGACTGTCCCTTACATACCCAGGGAAGGAGTCGCGAACAAACTCGCTGGCGGGCATCGGACCGTGAAAGGTAATGAACCCCCGGGGTCTGTTGAGCATCAGGTGAAGGATCGTTATGTCGCTGTATCCGAGAAAGACCTTGGGGTTTCTGTAGACAGCATCGAGGTCCACCCTCTGAGGGAGCCGGATGGCGCCATCTCCTCCGCGAACGCAGAAGATGCCGCTGACGTCGGGGTCCATGAACATCCTGTTCAGGTCATCGGCCCTTACGAAGTCCGGTCCGGAGTGATAACCCTCGGATTCGTAGCAGCTGCGGGTTATCTTGACCTTGAACCCCATGTCCTCAGTGATCTTGGCGGCTTTCTCGATCGAATCCATCGAAGACTGGCTTGAAGGGGAGATGAAAGCCACTGTATCCCCCTCTCTCAGGGCTGGGACTTTTCGCATGGGAGACACTCCTTCCAGCTTAAATTAACCTCTATTTACTGATTTTATGAGCATCGTAGCATATGATCCTGCTGGCAAGATGAACTCCAGGGATATGATCCGTCTGCCGGGGAAGAGGCGGTCGGGGGCTTCTTCCCATTTGAACTCCTCCGGCACTGATATTGCCCTGCGTCCGAAGGACGAGAGGAAGGCCTGGTGGATCTCTGGCAGACGAAGTTTGGAGAGCCTCACTCCACGGCTGTAGAGAACCCTGGAGAGCACCTTTCCGAATCCTCCGGGGATCTCTGGCATCCCTGCCGCCGGTGTGGGAATGACCAGCTCTGCCAGTCTCCTGAAAGCTTCCCGTGTAAGATCACGGTACTGCAACAGATCCACAGGACGGCACCTGATCGTGAAGAGGTTCCCCACGGTCTCTTTGAGAATACCTTCAAGAAGAAGGTTCCAAAGGAAGCTCTGGTAGGAGGAGAGGTACTGGGACATCTCCTCCCGGGGAAGTTTTCCGAGCGCCTGCAGTTCGCTCCCACCGCGGGTCAATACCTCAAGCATCCCGCGGAGTCGAGGTTCAGGGCAGAGTGGGGACAGAACCTTCCAGTTCCCCCACTTTGAGGCGATCTCGGCCTTTCTTGCCTTTACCCTTTCAGGAGCCTTGGGGTGGAAGGTTGTGAAGATGCACTTCAGAGCCTCTCCGTATCGCCGCTTGACGATCATCTCTCCCGCCAAAACCCCTCCATCGGATACGTCCCCGAAGCGTTGATCGTCGAAGTAGTTGGCAAAACCAAAGAGTTTTGTCTCCTCCAGGCGTTTGTCGATACCTTCAGACTCCTGAGCGTCCAGGTCCCTGAGCACTATACGGAAGCGGTTCCCTGAAATGGACCCTGGTCCAAGTCTCGAATCGGAGAAGCCCGCGAACTCTGCCGAAAGGTTCATGCTTCGAAAGGTCATGTCCACCTGTGATAACGTAGAAAAATACTGTTCTGTCAGCGCAGACCTGTCCTTCCTTCCACACCAGTGAAGGTCCCTGAGTTCCACATCCCTGGAACGGGCTATCTCCGCCAGTGCGTCCAAGGTGTTCCAGTTGCGCTTCCGAAGCCTGTAAACCCGATGGGCGGCAGGTGTCTGGACCAGCGGCCTGGCGAGTATCTCTTCCACCTGGAAATCTTCGGGGTTGACCTTTATCTTCAATTCTGGCCTCCAGCAGGGGCATCTTTCTGCAATTACAAGGATAATGGAAAGGTCTCCCGATATCACCTGCCGGTATTATAATTGTGCTCATCGGAAGGGAGGATCTCCTATGCTGTTCGATCCGGGACTTGTCCAGGTCTACACTGGTAACGGCAAGGGGAAGACCACTGCTGCTCTCGGTCTTTCACTCAGGGTCTGCGGCCACGGCGGGAAGGTGGCGTTCATCCAGTTCATGAAAGGGTGGGATTTCTACGGTGAGATCGCTGGTCTCAAACTTCTTCAGGGAGTCCGTCATGAACGGACCGGGACTGCCGACTATGTCAACCGGGGAAGCGAGAGCGAAGTGGACCGCAGTGAGGCCGCGAAGGGGGTATCTCTGGCATTGGAGTGCCTGTCATCGGGTTCCTATGACCTTGTAGTGCTGGATGAGATAAATGTGGCTGTCGACTACGGGATGGTGGACCCTGAAGAGGTGGCTCAAGCCATCATTGGAAGGCCTCGCCACGTTGAGGTTGTCCTCACAGGGAGAGCTGCCCCCAAAGCCTTTCTCGATTTGGCCGACCTTGTGACGGAGATGAGGGAGGTTCGACATCCCTACTCAAAAGGTATCAGATCTCGCCGAGGCGCCGATTTTTAACCTGGATTTGTTCGCCAGGTTTTTTCACAAATGAACCCTTTCAATGTTTCTCTTTTCCATCAGGACTCTACCCAAAAGATTTAATATTTGCTAGAATTGCTCAACGGCTTTTATCTGGTATTGATAATCAAAATCAAAAGCCGAAATTTTTTAGGAGGTAGAGTGAGGTGTCCAAGGAGAAACAGGATCTGTTGTCATTCGGAGCACTTGCGGTCATTTCGGCAGCCCTCTTTTCGGGGCATTTTGGTGTGGGTGATGTTATCTTTCCCCCGATCCTTGGCAAGGGATCCGGTGCGTCCTGGTTCACTGCAGCAATGGGCTACGGGATCATCAACAGTCTGGGGGTCCTTGTGGCCTACCTTGCGGTAGCACGACAGCAAAAGACACTTCTCGAGATGAGTTCCCGAACCCTGGGAAGGGCTTTTGGAGTTGTTTTCACAACTATCTGCATGCTGATCATCGGTCCCGTCTTTATCCTTCCGCGCGTTTCCTCGGCCACCCACGAGATGGCCGTGGCTCTTTTCTTCCCCAACTTCCCCCTGGTGGGGACCCTGGCGGTCTTCTTTGCACTTAACTACTGGGTGGCCTTCAACAGGGCCCAGGTCATCGACAGGCTCGGAAAGATCCTCTCACCGGCGTTGATAATTTTCATGGCGGTACTGATAATCAAGGGAATCGTTTCTCCCATCGGCCCAGTACCGGCGACAGGCTCCGGAAACCCACTTGCCGACGGTGTCCTTAACGGATACAACACCATGAATGCCCTCGGAGCGGCCCTGTTCGGGGGCTGGATCCTCAAGGAGCTCCATTTGAGAGGGATCACTGATAAAGATGCCCAGACCCGAAATCTCTCCTACATTGGCCCCGCAGTTGCACTGGGACTTTTGGTCACGTCCACGGGCATCACCTACCTTGGCGCCACGGCCAGCACCATTTTCCCCGATGCGGGAATAGGGGTCTACACCGTCATGATCGCAGAGGGAGTACTGGGGGCTGTAGGAAAGGCCGTTTTCGCGCTGCTTCTTGCATTCGCCTGCTTCACCACCTCCGTCGGTCTGACTTCCACGGCAGGTGATGTCTTCCAGGAGATGTCCGGGGGCAAACTGCAGTACAAGACCATTGTTGCTGTCTCGAGCCTCGTCGGCTTTGGCATCGGGACGGTAGGGCTCGGCAAGATCGTAGGTTACACCGTACCCTGGCTTATGCTGGTCTATCCGGCTATTATTGTTCTGCTGGTGGGAAGCCTTTTTGACTTCAGCAAGTACAAGCCGGCCCTCCAGGGTGCCATTATTACAGCGGTCATCTTGAGCATCGGTGATTTTCTCGGTGGCATGGGCATGGCTGACAATCCTTTCAGTGCCATGACGGCGAAGCTTCCCCTTGGCGGCCAGGGGTTGGGTTGGCTTGTGCCGGCGCTTGTGGTCGGTGCTTTGGCAATGCTCCTGCCAGGAAGGTCAAAAAAGTAACACCCTAGGAGGTCTGATAATATGCAGTTCAGGGGAGAGCTTGATTCAGCCCGGATAGTGACCGTCCTTGACGACTACGCCGGGTACGAGACATCCTTTCTGGCCCAGCACGGTATAGCCATACTCCTGGAGGCTTCTTCCGGAGGGGTGTGCAAAAGGGTACTTCTGGACGCGGGACAGTCGGCGCTGCCGATACTGCATAACCTTGAGATAATGGACATCGATCCCGGCTCGATCGATGCCATTGTCGTCTCCCACTGTCATTACGACCACACTGAGGGCCTTGTTGAGGTCCTGAGGGCCGTAGGCCGGGAGGGCATTCCCGTCATTGCTCACCCGACGATGTTCCGCCCCAACTACATCTTTAAACCCTTTATCCGGAATATTGGCGTCACCGGAAAGAACGGTAAGGTCGCCATCGAGGAGGCCGGGGGGCTTCTGGTCCTCGTCGACGAACCCTTCGAGATAATGCCGGGAGTGATTGTTACAGGGGAGGTCCCCCGGAGAAGGGCCTTTGAGAAGCAGGGAATAGGGACCTACAACATCGAGGGGGGCAAGGTCGTTCCCGACGAGATACGAGACGATCTCTCCCTGACCGTCAAGGTCAAGGGGAAGGGGTTGGCCGTTGTCTCCGGCTGCAGCCACGCCGGAATAGTCAACATAATCGACTGGTGCAGGGAGATCGCCGCCGAGCCCAGAGTGGACCTGGTGATAGGTGGCTTCCACCTTATCGAGGCCTCTGGGGAGAGGATCAGGGAGACTGCGCAGGCTTTGAAGCAGCTGAACGTCGGAAGGATCGTGACGGGCCACTGCACAGGTCTGGAGGCCCTCTGCGAATTCTCCAGGATCCTCGGGGATCGCTTCGAACAGCTGCACGTGGGGACCACGATCCAGCTGTAGATCCAGGAAATTTTCCAGGGCGGCGCCCTTAAGGGGTACCGCCCTTCTTCCGGAAAGGAAGAGTCTGAGATGATCAAAGGATGCCTGGCTGTCTTTTTGTCTGCAAGCCTTTTTTTCATGACTGTTTCAGCGGGGTTTGCCTGCAGTGAGTACGACCCCCTGGTGGGGGGCCTGGAACGGGAAGGGGTCATTGAGGCCCTTCAGGGGGAACTTCTGGAAAGTTTCGGCATAGAGGCCGAATTTGTCTTCAACTGGTTCGGTATCGAGGATGTTTGGGCGTGGGTGGAGAGCGAACCACGGTCTCCGGACGGACTGAACAGGTACGAGCCCTTCCTTGCCCTCTTGAAGAAGGAGGGCGAAAACTGGGCCGTCACTGAGGTCCCCCCTCTGGAGGATGGCTCCCCTCCCGTTGATGATGCATATTTCAGGAGCCTGATGGAGAGATATCCAGGCCTGCCGGAAGGGATCTTCCCCTGGGAGAGATAGAGGGCCTAAATGTCTTCGGCGGCTCT
The DNA here is from genome assembly GCA_035448245.1 of Thermovirgaceae bacterium. GTDB lineage: Bacteria > Synergistota > Synergistia > Synergistales > Thermovirgaceae > DAOTIQ01. The sequence continues at coordinate 20,932 of DAOTIQ010000005.1, forward strand.
GGCCCTCTGACCATCGCTGAGGTCAAGGCTTGCGTCCCGAACGACCACGTCGCCCTCTTCCAGCCCCTCGAGTATCTCCACCATCCTGCGGTCGGTGATGCCAATCCTGACCTCGGTTGCATGGATCTTCCCGCCCTGGAGTTGGAAGACCTTCCTGATCCCGTCTTCGGTACGAACAGACTCCACCGGCAGCAGCAGCACGTCCTCCCTGCGAGACGTCTCTATGAAGACCCTGACCTCGTAGCCGGGTTTCAAAACCTCCGACATGGGGAAAGCGATAATGACCGGCACCCTTCTCTGGGCCACCCCGAGAGGGGAGACCTTCTCCTCCGCCAGGGGATAGATCTTCTTGACATGACCCTCCAGTGTAAGGCTGCCCAGAATGGGGGCTGTTATCCTCACCCTGCTCCCGACCTTCACTCCTCCAAGGGAGTCGCTGAGAACGTCTGAGCGTATCTCCATTTCGTCCTCAATCCCGAGAGCGACCAGAAGCTCTCCTGCCATGACCACCTGCTCCTTCTTGACCGGGAGGTCGAGGACATAGCCGTCGATCGGGCTTTTCAGTGTCAATTCGGCCTGTTTCTTCTCCAGTTCCAGGACCTGTTGTCGAAGTCCTCTGCTCAGTGCCGAGGCCGACCCCAGCCTGGCCTCGGCCTCGGCAAGGTCCTTGGTGTATCGCTCTACTCTCAGGCTGACCTGCTCCATTTCGGTCATTGAAAGGGCTCCTGCCTCGTAGAGTTTTCTGTAGCGCTCCATGTTTCGATTCTCATCCGCCAGAAGAAGGCGAAGGCTCGCTGCCGCAGCTGCATAGCCGATCTCGCTCTTCTCGGCCTGTCTCCAGTATGCCCTCGTCTCGGCGAGGATCGCCTCCAGATCAGGGTTTGTCATGCCTATGAGCAACTGGCCCTGCGAGACCTCGTCTCCCGCCTCTACGGGGAGTTCAGTTATCCTAGCGGTCTGGGTTGCGTAGAAGTTCCTGTCCTCCAAAGGCTGAAGGTAGCCGTCCTCCTCGACCCCGCTTGATATCTCCCCTCTGACTACCCTGACCGCAGCCATCTTCTCGGGCCTGAGGAGGAAGAAGAGTGTGACAGCCAGCAGGATAATGATCCCGGAAGTCGCTAAGATCTTCAGTCTTCTCTTTTTCATGGTCCATACCTCCTCAGTCGTTAGCCTTCAGAGTCTCCACCGGCTGGAGTCTGCCGACGCTTCTTGCCGCAAGACCCCAGGAGACGAGGATGAACAGCCCTCCGCCCAGGACGGAGATGGCGTAGGTAGTGGGGTAGACCACCGCCTCGAAGGTGAAGAGGTCGGTGCTGACTCCGATCGCGTAAGCCTCGGCCATGAGCCTGCCAAAGGGGAGTCCCAGCACGGCCCCCACGGCAAGAAGGAGAAGGTTCTCCTTCCATAGCAGCGATGAGACCTCTCTCGCCGAGAATCCCAGCACTCTCAGGCTTGCCAGTTCCCTCCGCCGTTCGGAGAAGGAGAGGGAAGACGCGTTGAAGACTATGGCAAAGCCCAGCAGCACGGAGAAGAAGGTCATTATCCCGACAGAATAGTAAAGGTATTTCATGTTCTTTTCGAGGAACCGTACCTCTTTCTCCCTGCTGGTCACGGAGATTACGTTGATCATGTCTCCCAGTGCATATTCGATGCTTTCTTTGAACTCGTCCTGGGTGTTGAAGACAATGCCCGAGGCGATCCCCTGTTCGTTCAGCAGACGGTTGGCAGTATCAAGGCTTACGCTGGATGCGCTCCCGAAGGCCTTGCGGCTGATGCCCGCCACCCTCAGCATGCTCTTTCTGGGTGGGCCCAGCCCAAGGATGGTCTCAACCTCCACTTCGTCACCCGTCCCCGCGCCCAGAATTCTCCCGGTGTACCAGTCCAAAAACAGGCCCTCCTCGGGAAAATCCAGTTCATGCCCATCCCGGGCGATAACCCTGCCAAGGCCGGATCCCGTGTGCATGGCGAAGAGGACATCCTCCCTGTACCGCCCCTTGTAGTGGATCCTTACCGGGAGCTCTAATATGGGTTCGGCCTCCCTTACCCCCGGAAGGTTCGATATGGACAGCAGATCCTTCTCTTTCACGGGGTTGACCACTCTTACCAGGAAGTCGAATCGCCACTCCTTTTCGAAGTGTCTCTCCATGAGGTCGAACATGGAATCCCTGGCAAAAATTGAGATGACTATCATCCCTACGGCAAGGAGGAGCCCCAGGATCGTGACGGCCGACCGGAATCTGTTCCTGAACATGGAGCGCAGGCTCATACGCCAGCTCAGTCCCAGGTGTTCCATTAGTCCAGGGATATTCTCGATCATACTCGGGCGGAAGGATCGTGGAGTGGCCGGTCTCATGGCCTCTGCGGGGCTTACCGCCAGCACTCCCCTCGCGGCCCAGACACCGGCCAGGGTCCCTACGACGAGGGTTGTCCCGAAAACCAGTCCCGCCGCCCTGAAGTGGAGAGCTTCCTCCAGGCGTGGCAGGTTGAAGAACATCATGTATAGCTTGGTCATCAGACCTGCAAAGAAATAGCCAAGACCGGTTCCGGCCACCGCACCTGCAGAGGCGGCCGAAAGGGCGTACCCTCCGTAAAGGGCCAGAAGTGAAACGTTGCCGTACCCCACTGCCTTCATTATTCCTATCTGGCCCCTCTGGACCTGTACCATCCTCCCGATAAAGACGAACTGCATCAGAACCGCTATACCCAGGAATATCGTGGGGAGGAACCTTGCGAAAGCCTTAAGCTGGTTGAGCTCCCCTCTGAGAATAGCCTCGCTGATCTGGTCCTTCTGTTCGTAGTCGGCCAGGCTGCCATAGGGTTCAAGGATGTTCCTGATCTCCCTTGCTACTCCAACTCTGTCCGCTCCGGGGATGAAACGGACCAGTACCTGGTTGACAGAACCTTTCTCGCCCAATATCTGCTGTAACTGGTTCTGGGGCAGGACTGCCACACCGAAGGAGGATGGGTCTTCAAGCATGGACGCGGCGTCCTTCACTGCGTAGACGAAATCGGGACCCGCCGCCGTTCCTGTTATGGTAAGGGTCTTCCTTCTCCCCTCGGCTGCTATGTCTATAGTATCTCCCTGCCTGAAACCATGGGCCTCGGCGAACTGCCTGTTCACCAGGATCTCCACCGCCCCGCCCTCGGGGTACTTCTCGGCCATCCTGCCCGAGAGGACTTTGACCCTGTTAAGTTCCTGGCGGTCGGGCAGCGGATAACCAAGGAGTCGGATCGTGGTCCTTTCATCCTCGTTATTTATTACCGGCACGTCCTTCTGGATCCTCACAGAGGCCCGGAGGACCCCTGGGACTGCCTCCACGCGCGAAAGCACCCCCTCGGGAGCCCTGACGACGTGGAAGAAGTGATCTGCAAAGTCCGTCTCCCGGTAGAAGGAATCCCTGGACCTTATCAGGTTGTCAGACATGGCGGTCATTGTCACGAAAGCCATTACTCCCGTGGCGATGACCACTGCCGATGCGATGAACTGACCCAGGGTCGAGCCTATGGTTCTGAGAAGTTTTCTGGCCAGGACCGGCATCACCAGGAGATCCTCTCCGGCGGAAGTGGTTCCTCGTTGTATGTTTCCTCAACGATCCTGCCGCTGCTCATCCTGACAACCCGGCGGGCCATATCAGCTATGGAAGCGTTGTGGGTAACTATCACCACGGTGGTCCCGAACTTCCTGTTTATCTCTTCCAGCTGTGCAAGGATCAGCCTTCCTGTGGACGCGTCGAGAGAGCCTGTCGGCTCGTCGCAGAGCAATAGCAGCGGGTTCTTCACAAGGGCCCTGGCTATAGCGACGCGCTGCTGTTCGCCGCCGCTCATCTGGGAGGGGAAGTGGTCAATCCTGTCGGACATGCCTACACCGTCAAGCACGTCTTCGGTGGGGAAAGGGGAGTCAACGAGTTCCGCGGCGATGTCGACGTTCTCCCTGGCTGTCAGATCGGGGATCAGGTTGAAGAACTGGAATACGAAACCCACCACGTTACGTCGGTAGAGGGTAAGCTGCCTGTCACTGGCGGCGGAGAGGTTCTCATCCCTGAACCAGACGTCCCCGCCAGAGGGGACGTCCATCCCGCCAAGCAGGTTGAGGAGTGTGCTCTTGCCGGATCCGCTGGGGCCCAGGATGACAACCAGTTCCCCCTCGGGGATCGAGAGCGATGATTCCCTGAGAGCCTCCACTTTTACTTCACCCATGTCATAGGTCTTGAAAACCCTGTCGAGCCTCCAGGTCGGCCCCTTTTCCTGCATGAAAAATACCCCCCGGATGCTGTGAAGTATACGTTCTGTCGTCTAAGAAGGTCAAACCGGGCGTCGGTTTTACTGTAAAATCAGACAATGATCGTCAGACAAACTTCAATGGGTAGCATGGGAAGAAGCTGCGGTGTTCTCCTCCACATATCCTCCCTGCCCTCCCGGTGGGGCATAGGTGATTTGGGCAGAGGGGCCGATCTGTTCCTGGACTTCCTCTGCTCTTCACGGCAGTCCCTGTGGCAGATACTCCCCCTTTCCCCTACGGATCCTGGCCAGGGCAACTCCCCCTACAGCAGTTTCTCTGCCTTTGGGGGGAATCCGCTTTTCATCAGCCCGGAACTCCTAGTCAAGGATGGATTGCTCGAGCTGTCAGATCTCGATTCACATGAACCTTTGTCCATGAAGGCCTGCGATCATGCCGGCTCTGCCCGGATAAAGAGGAGCCTCTTACAGAGGGCCTATAAAAGGTTCGCATCCTCTGAGGACAGCGAATACTACCTGTTCTGTGAGAAGAACGGTCACTGGCTCGATGATCTTGCCCTTTTCTTATCCCTTAAAAGACACCTTGGCGGAGTGCCATGGTGCGAATGGCCCGCACCCCTGAGGGACAGGGAGGAGAAGGCCCTCGCCGAGGCCAGGGAGCAACTGGCCGACAAGATAGGGTATGCCCGTTTCCTTCAGTATGTTTTTGAAAGGCAGTGGGGACGGCTTAAAAGAGTCTGCCGGGAGAAAGGCATTTCTGTCATAGGGGACGTCCCGGTCTACGTCAGCCACGACAGTGCAGACGTTTGGGCCCACCGCGAACTGTTCGATCTTGACCCCACCGGCAGAGCAAAAAAAGTAGCAGGGGTCCCTCCGGACTACTTCTCGGAAAGTGGTCAGCGGTGGGGCAACCCAGTCTACCGGTGGGATATGCTGGAAAAAGAGGGCTTTTGGTGGTGGATCCGGAGGCTTTCCAACGCCCTTTCCCTGTTTGACATGGTCAGGATCGATCACTTCCGGGGCCTGGTCAAGTTCTGGTCCATCCCTTCCTCTGAAAGGTCTGCTATAGATGGAGAATGGGTAGAAGCTTCACCGGATGCTTTTTTTCTGAGGGTGAAGGAGAATTTCCCAGCCATGCCCTTTATTGCCGAGGATCTGGGATACATTACACCTGATGTCAAGGATTACATTCGCCGATTAGGGATCCCAAAGACTCTGGTCCTGCAATTTGCCTTCGGTGATGATCTCGAAAAGAGTCCTTACGCTCCGGCGAATCACATTGAGAACGCCTGTGTCTATACCGGCACCCACGACAACAATACGACCCGGGGTTGGTTCGAGTCCGAAGCTACACCGTTGATGAGAAGCCAACTGAATGAGATCGCCGGGCACAAGGTAACTCCCGAAACGGTCTCGATGGATATGATATCCATAGCTATGGCTTCGAAGGCTTCCATGACGGTATACCCGATGCAGGATGTTCTTGGTCTTGGCCAGGAGGCTCGGCTAAATACCCCGGGAAAGCCTTCGGGGAACTGGCTGTGGAGGCTGGAAGAGAGGCAGCTGGAGGACGCTCCTGTAGAAAAACTGGCCGAAATGACGGCCCGATTTGGGAGAGAGGCCCGTTAGGGCATTTTCTTGCCAGATGAGATAATAAATAACAGGGGAAAGAGAAAAGGCAGGGAGGTAGTGTAGTAATGCCGAAGATGAACTACGGCAACGACATTGGACATTCGCTCCGCTTCATGATGGAACAGGACCCGGCTTTCCGAACAGTGGCGTACTTCTCGATGGAGGTGGGCCTGAAGGCATCCATACCAACCTACTCCGGTGGCCTGGGTGTACTTGCCGGGGACATTCTGAAGAGTGCTGCCGACCTGGGTGTTCCCATTGTCGGAGTAACACTACTTTACCGAAAGGGATACTTCAGGCAGTCCTTCGAGGACTGTCTCCAGAAGGCATTGCCGGTGGAGTGGGATCCGGAAAAGCAACTCGCCCTCCTGCCCCACGAAGTGACCGTAATGATAGAGGACCGCGTAGTAAAGGTCAGGGCATGGTGTCTTGAACTCCAGGGCAGGACAGGGTTCACCGTCCCAATATATTTCCTGGATACCGATGTGGGGGGCAACTCTCCTGCAGACAGGGAGCTCACATGGTATCTCTACGGGGGGGACGAAAGGTACAGGCTCTGCCAGGAGATCATCCTGGGCTCTGGAGGTCTGAGGATGCTCCGCGACCTGGGCTACTCCAACATCGACGACTATCACCTCAACGAGGGGCATGCCGCGTTCCTCGCACTGGAGCTAATCCGGGAGATGGGTTACGAGAACTACGACAGGGTAAGAGAGAAAGGTATATTCACCACCCATACCCCGGTGTCAGCGGGGCACGACCACTTCAGCTGGGACCTTATAAACCGTGTTATGGACAGATCCATGGCTGCCCGGCTCCGCAGGATGATGCCCACCGAGGATGTCTCCATGACGGAGATAGCACTCCGGTACAGCCGTTTTATAAACGGTGTCTCGGAAAAACATACTAAGGTAAGCAGGGCCATGTACGGAAGAGAAGACGTGGACTGCATTACCAACGGCATACACACCCTGACCTGGGTGAGCCCGGATTTGGCAGAGGTCTTCACGAAATATATCCCCGGATGGGACAACGCACCAGAACGGCTTGTCAAGGCTGTGCAGATACCCGTCGAGGAGATACGCTCCGCCCATGCGCCGGCCAAGAAAAGGTTGTTGGACTACGTGGAAGAGAAGACAGGAAAGAAACTTGATCCTGAAAGGCTGACCATCGGGTTTGCAAGAAGGGTGGCCCAGTACAAGAGAGCCGACCTGGTTCTTCGCGATACGTCCAGGCTGGTCAAGGCCGCAGGGGGTAAGGTGCAGTTCATCTTCTCAGGCAAGGCTCACCCCAATGACAACCCCGCCAGGGAGATCCTCAGGAAGCTCCTCTGCGAAGCCCAGAACATGGTCGGGATCGACATCCCGGTGGTCTTCATTGAGGACTACGACATGGACAAGGCAGCCCTGCTCGTACAGGGTGTTGATCTCTGGCTCAACAACCCCGTCCGCCCCAGAGAAGCATCAGGGACCAGCGGAATGAAGTGTGCTCTTAACGGCATTCCCAACTTCTCCGTACTCGACGGCTGGTGGGTCGAGGGGTGCGTAGAGGGAGTCACAGGTTGGAGCATAGGCCCCGAACCTAAAGAGAGCATCAGCGACCAGTACGATGATTCCGTTGACCTCGACGACCTCCTTGAGAAGCTTGAGAAGGTGATCATTCCCACATTCTACGAAAGGCCCCGGGAGTGGGGCGAGATCATGCGCGGGGCCATTGCCCTTAATGCCAGCTACTTCAACACCCACCGCGTGGTCCGTGAGTACTGTGAAAAGGCCTACGGCATACAGATGAGAGGGTTATAAAAAGATGAAGTGTGAAGGGTGAAG
>DAOTIQ010000005.1:28725-48750 GCA_035448245.1 Thermovirgaceae bacterium
TTCTTTTCGCACTGCTTTCCGCCGATCATCCAGTTCTCAACGGGCGACTCCTCGATCTTGACGGTTACCGCCTCAACAGGGCATCCGACCTTCTGAACCACTACGTCGGTAATGGCCTTTGCCAGTTCCGCCTTGAATTCCTGACTTCTTCCGGACCAGAGGTCTACTCTCACGATAGGCACGCTTTCACCCCCCTTCTCCGATCATTTTCCGTATATCTGTGCTTAAAAGGGGCCGGTAATTTGAAATGTATCTTGAATTATAACAATTAAACTATTACTATAGTATCTGAAAAAACCGTTGGAGCCAAAGATCTGGCCAGACGTCGGGCATGGAACGCAGAGAGGTAATGTCTATAGGGCGTTGCCAAGTAACGGGGGAATTTTTCCTTGCTGAACCGGGACTCTCAGGATCTTGCTTCCGAATGGATCCTTCTTAACCAGGAAGTCATGTCCCTTCATGAAAAGGGACAGTATGAACGAGCGGCATCAGTAGCTCTCAGGACTCTTGAACTGGCCGATCGGTTCGGGGACCCTGACCACCCCTACCTTGCGGCCAGCCTGAACAACCTCGCCGGGATCTACGACGCCCAGGGGCGCTACCTAGAGGCTGAGCCCCTATACCAGAGATCACTTGAGATACGGGAGAGGGTCAAGGGCTCGGGACACGCTGATGTGGCCGCCACACTGAACAATCTGGCTGAACTCTATCGTGCCCAGGGGCGTTACTTCGAGGCTGAACCCCTCTACAGAAGGTCCATAAGGATCCTGGAGAATGTAATGGGCCCGGACCATCCTGACGTGGCCACCTGCATGAACAATCTTGCCGGGCTCTGCGATGCCAGGGGTAATTACGAAGAGGCCGAGAGGCTCTTCCGAAAAGCTTTCGAGATCAGGAGCAGGTCGCTGGGCAAAGGGCACCCCGACGTGGCCGTAACTCTCAACAACATTGCCGCACTTTACGAGAACCAGGGTTGGTTCACCGAGGCAAGGCCTTTGTACAGGCGAGCCCTGTCCATCCTCCGGAAAGCTCTTGGTTCCGACCACCCCGACGTGGCCACCTGCATAAACAACCTCGCTGGTTTTTACCGGACCCAGGGGAAGTATGCCAAGGCAGAGAAGCTCTACAAGCGATCCCACGACATCCGCAAGAAGTCCCTGGGAGCAAATCACCCCTATGTGGCCGCAAGCCTGACCAACATCGCGGAACTGTACTTTGCCCAGGGCAAGCACTCACAGGCTGAAAGCCTCTTCAAAAGGTCGATCGCCATACTTGAAAGAGCCCTTGGTCCCGATCACCCTGATGTGGCTACGGGCATCAACAACCTGGCAGGGCTTTACGACACCCTCGGGAAGCATGAAATGGCTCTCCCCCTGTGCCGAAGAGCTCTTGCCATAAGGACCAGGTCGTTGGGGCGCTGGCACCCCCACGTGGCGGTAAGTCTCAACAACCTGGCCGGCCTCTATGAATCCAGGGGCATGTTACAACAGGCAGATCCACTTTACGGGCGCTCCCTGCAGATACTGGAAAAGACCCTCGGCCCGGCCCATCCGGATGTGGCGGTGTGCCTCGACAATATGGCCGACCTTATGCGGAGAATGGGCCGCGACGAGGAAGCCTCCCGAATGGAGCAGAATGCCAGGAAGATCAGGGGGGAAGAGGAGTAGTTCGAGTTCAAGATCCTCACAGATCGACAATTCCGGAAGCGGGAAAGGGAGGATCCGGGACGTTAGGTTGGGAAAATCCCGGCCTACAGAAAAAACCTTGATCCACCTGTTCCGGATCGGCGATCCGGCCAGATGGATCAGAGATCGTCGGAGATGAAAGTGGTATACGAACTGGAATACGACGAAGAGAAAAAGATCATTACAGGGCGAATAACAGGAGAGCTTAACAGAGCTGTCGCAGCAGCAATGGCATCACGACTTGCTGAACTGAGTCTTCGTCATGGATGCTTCCGGTTGCTCAACGACCTCAGGGAAGCGGATCTGATCCCGTCGGTACTGGACATATACATGATCCCGCGAGAGGTCGAAAAGGCCGGGATCCTGAAGACCTTCAAACGAGCCCTGTTGGTAAGACCGCCACTGGATGATTTCAGGTTCCTTGAGACAGTCTCCTTCAACGAGGGACACCGGTTGAGAGTATTCAGGGACCCTGAAGAAGCCCTCCAGTGGCTGTTGGAATAGATCAGGGGAAGTTGAATTGCAATGCTATTGTCGCAGCGATATACTATCACTATGAAATAATAACCAGGCATCTCATTCGATCCAGTGAAAGGGGGCGTGGCTGTGAGCGGTGTCTATAAGGTCATCGAACTCGTGGGATGCAGTGAGACCTCCTGGGAGGATGCTGCGTGCTGTGCCGTCGAGACCGCCTCGAAGAGCCTCAGGGATCTCCGTGTAGCCGAGGTGGTAATGCAGGACGTCACCATCAAGGACAACAAGATCGACCAGTACAGGGTCAAGCTGAAGGTGTCCTTCAAGTACCACTGTGAGGAAGATTAGCGGAAGCATCAAGATCACAGGGGGGAGGCATTGCCGCCCCCCCTTTCTGATTTCCGGGAACGGGTCACTCCATGTTCCTGGCCTCCAGGTCCAAAAGCCATGATTTGAGCTCCAGGCCTCCGCCGAAGCCGACCAGTTTCCCGTTACTTCCGATGACCCTGTGACAGGGGATGAAAATGGCGATGGGGTTCTTGGCGTTGGCCATTCCTGCAGCCCTGGACCCTCCGGGACTTCCGGCAGCGATGGCCAGTTCCCTGTAGGTGGTCGTCCTGCCGTAGGGGACCTTCAACAGTTCCCTCCAGACCCTTTTCATGAATTCAGTTCCTTCGGGCCTCAGGGGCAGCGAGAACCGTTGCAACTTCCCCCCGAGATAGAGGTCAAGCTGGCCGAAGGCTTCAGCCAAAAGAGGGGTTCCCTCTCCATCGGGTCCCTTGATCCTTCTCGCCTTGTTGGGCAGGAAAAGCCTTGTGATGGAACCCTCATCTTCCTCGATACCCACTGGCCCTATAACTGTTTCCCTTACGCTGAGCATCAGCCTTCCTCCCTGGGATCGAAACTTGAAATAGCAAGCGGTCAGCGTTTACCTCTCCTCTTTTTCTTCAAGCCATTCGAATATCGCCTCAGCCACGGATACTCTCTTGTCGGGAAAGTCGTGGGAGCAGGAGAGGGATATCACCGTCTTGTCGCCTCCGGCCCTTGCCAGTGTCTCCGCCACCGGGATCTGGTGTATCTTAGGCCAGGCACAGCGATCCTCAGCGGCCATCACGAGGAGCATCCTTCTTTCCGAGTAGGCGGAGGGGGCGCCGAGAAGATCCCATCTGTCGTGGTTGTCGAGGATTTCCTCCATGAGAGACTCAGGCGTCGCTCCGCTGAGGGGTGCCATCCCTCCCCGGAAGAGCTCCAGAGTCTCCCTGAAGGCCTCCTTGTCTTCATTTCTGATCCTCCTGGCCTGTTTCCCGAGATCGTATGGCGCCAGGGGAGCGAAGCCCTTGAAGTCCAGCCCGTCCCTTGCTGCGAGGAGAGTCAGAAAGCCGCCAACACTATGTCCGGCAAGGTAGATGTTGTCCCTGTCGATCCTGTGCTCCCTTGCGAAGGCCGCGTCGGCCATGATGCTCCTGACGGCCTGGAGGTCACTGTAGTTCTGGCTGAAGGAGTAGCTTCCCCTGCTTCCCCATGATCCGGAGTAGTGGAAGACCAGCACGTTGTAACCACCTCTCCGTATCATGTGGGCAATGTCGAGGTTCTTCTCGTTGCCGGGGAAGCCGTGAAGAAGCAGCAGAGTTTTGTGTGGGCCCTCGCCGTCGGCCAGGTAGATAAGTCCAAGGAGCCGTTCTTGTATGAAGAGGCTGTGCATGTCGGGGGGGTATGTCTCATCGATGCAAAGGGGGTCTCGGATTATATCCTTCTCCATCTCTATCATCTCCTCTATGTGTCATCAATGTCCTTTTCGTTCAGTAGAGATCGGTGCTCAGGTATTTGAGCCCCGAATCGCATACCAAAAATACCACTGTCTTTCCCTTCTCTGGCCCCTCCAGTAGCCTACGGGCCGCCGCGGCGTGTGCACCTGATGAGAAGCCCCCGAAGATCCCTTCAAAACGCGCCAGAGCCCGGGCTCCCTCGATGGCCTCGTTGTCGTTCATGGATACGAAGCCGTCCACCAGGGATCGGTCCAGCAGGGGCAGCTCCCTGGAGTAGCCGCATCCCTGTATCCGGTGCCTGCCGCTTCCTCCCGGGTTCCCGAAAAATGCGGCCTCAGCCGGTTCGCCGAGGTAGCATCTGATTCGGGGGTCGTGCTCCTTCAGTACGCTCGAGATCCCCGTGAAGGAGCCCCCCGATCCTGCCATATCAACGAAGGCGTCCACCCTGCCTTCCGTGTCGCGCCATATCTCCTCACCGGAGAGCCGTTCACCTATCATGTTGCCCCTCATTTGGAACTGGTCGGCCCGGAAGGCGCCGCGTCGCTCCACTATGCGTCGGGCCTCTTGGTCCACCAGTTCAAGGTCTTCTCCCGAGACCTGCCCCGGGATCGACCCCGGTGCCTGTGGGACCAGTACCACCTCAGCGCCCAGGGCACGCATCATCAGCGCTCTTTCCATGGAGTTGCCCTCGGACATGACAGCCACGAACCTGTACCCCTTGATCCCGCAGGCCAGGGCAAGGCCTGTTCCTGTGTTGCCGCTGGTGAGCTCAACTACCGTGTCGCCTGGAGATATCCACCCCTTTTCCTCAGCCTCCAGGATCATATGGAGGCCCACCCGATCCTTTTTGCTGAAGCCGGGGTTAAGGTGTTCCAGTTTGGCAAGGATCGTTCCGGAAACCCCCCAGTGCTCCACCAGCCGGCTGCAGTTTACTATCTTCGTGTTGCCTATTGCCTCCAGTACGTTGTCGAGCACTTTCGTCATGGAAGATCCTCCTGTATTTTCCGAGTTCAAGTTTTAAAAGACTCAAAAAGCAATACTGGTTCCGCAAGGACGTTGTGAAGATCCTTTGACAGGCCAGACGGGCTGTCAGGCCGAGATCAACTCGACGATCTTTTGAATATGGATCTGCGTGGTGTCCAGTAAGGGCAATTCAAGGTCGCCTTCCCTGATCAACAGGGGCAGTTCCGTACAACCAAGGACAAGGGCATCAGCCCTTTTATCGGAGATCATCCGTCTGGCAATTTCGAGAACTGCCTTTTTCTCCTCGGGGATTACTATTCCCTCCTGCAGGTGGGGGAAGATAATGTTGTGGATCGTCTTCTGGTCTTTCCCGGTCGGGACAAAAGCTTCCATCCCGTATCTTGCGAAGGCCTCTGTGTACAGGCCGCTGCTCATTGTGAAGGCGGTCCCGAAAATTACGACCCTCTTGCATTTTTTTGACAGTGCATAATGGCATGTCTCTTCTATGATACTCACTAGGGGAAGGGGTGACCTCTTTTTGACTTCGTCAAAAACAATATGGGCGGTGTTGGCAGCCATGGCAGCGAGTTCCGCACCGGCGGCCACAAGCCTTGTGGTGGATTCTACAAGGATGTCCGTGAAAGGCTTCCAGTCCTTTTTCGAAGCCAGGTTGTACATCTCGGTAAGGTTAAGGCTGTCTATGACCATCACCGGGTAATCGTCCCCCCCTGTTCTTTTCCGGTAACCATCTATAATCCCCTTGTAGTAATCCAGTGTCGATTCGGGGCCGATACCCCCTACCAGGCCGAGCTTCTTCATTATCTTCACCTCCTGAAGATACTCCTCTTTATTTTTGGGGAGCGAGAATAAAAGCACCAATGGTTACAATACGAAAATAGACTCACCTGGATATTCCCGCAAGTAGTCGTCTTGTCGTCCCTGGTCAAAAAGGGCGAGAAAGAAGGAAAGAAGGAAAGGAGGAAACAAGTTTGGTGATCACATTTGAGGAATTCCAAAAGGTTGATATGAGGGTCGGGAAGGTTGTCGAAATTGAGGATTTCCCCAGGGCGAAGAATCCTTCCTACAGGGTCAGGATCGACTTCGGTGAGGAGATCGGCATAAAGAGCTCCAGCCTTCAGGCAAAAAAGGACTACACCATGGAGGAGATGCTGGGCCGTTACGTGGTCTGCGTGGTCAACTTCCCGCCCAGGAACATAGCGGGATTCATGTCGGAGGTGTTGGTCCTGGGCGTCCCCGGTCAGGACGAAAGCCTGGTATTACTGGAGCCAGAAAGGGCCCCAGTGCCCCTCGGCGCGAGGGTCTTCTAGGACAAAATCCAAGGGGTGGACAAGAACAAGATGACCCAATTGATCGTTCGATGGGCTGCAAGAGTTACGGGTGTAGGATGCCTGCTCTTATTTCTTGTGTTCTTCATCGGTGAAGGAGATATAAGAGATATCGTCTACCTCCAACCCCGGGAGGTGGTTTTGATCCTGTTCGTACCGGTACTTTTCTCTGCAGGGGTCCTGGTAGCCTGGTGGAGAGAGCCGCAAGGCGGGATCCTTATACTGGCGAGCGTTCTTTGGTTCAACGTTACAGATATAGTCTCGGAAAGGAAGTTCACCGGCGAGATCGAGTTCGCCTTCCTGATTATTCCGGGTTTGCTGTTCCTGCTCTCGTGGTACCTGGATGGCAGAAGACGCGAAACTCATGGGCCTGGTATTCCTCCCGGCAACGGAAAACCCCGATCATAGTATTCAAAAAAAGTACATTATCAAAGAGACCGATTTTTTGAACAAAAGTATTCTTGCATCAGGATATCTCCTTTGGGTAAAGATGCCTGCTTTCCCGGTATTAAGAGAGAGTACGCTTATCTCAGGATCGGCCGGTCCCGGGTGGTCTCTATTGCCAGGTCATGGCGAAGTGTGCCATGACTGCAGAGCCTATCCATAGAACACTCTCGTCGAGGTCGAACTTCGGGTGGTGGTGAGGGAAGACCTCTCCTTCTCCTGGCATCGAAGGGAGGAAGAAAAAGCATCCCGGTACCTTTTCCAGAAAGAAGGCCATATCCTCTCCGCCCATGGTGGGCTCGGCGATCTCTGTGACAGCTTCCTCTCCCACGATACTTGCAGCCGCCTCTCTTAGCTTGTCGGTGATCTCGCTGTCGTTGTTCAGAGGCGGCGCACCAGTGATCAGCTGCACTTCGGCCCTGCCGCGCATGCTCTGGGCGATACCCTTACAGACGGTCTTCAGTCGTTCCGAGAGCATGGCTCTTGTTCCTGCATCCAGGCTTCTGATAGTTCCGCTTATGGTACAACTGGGCCCTATGACGTTGGGTGCAGAACCTCCGTTGATGCTGCCCACAGTGATGACCGCCGAGTTCAGGGGGCTGGTCTCCCGGCTGACTATGGTCTGAATGGCTATATAGGCCTGACAGGCCATGGCGACAGGATCCACAGTCAGGTGCGGGGTGGCCCCGTGCCCACCTTTCCCCTCAAAGGTGACGGTAAACCAGTCCGTGGCCGCCATGAGAACGCCGTATCGGTAGCCTACCATCCCCGTGGAGGGCCCTTCCCAGAGATTGCCCGTGTGAAGACCGATAATGGCATCCATGGACGGGTTCTCCAAAACACCGTCACTTATCATCGCCGGGGCTCCCTCCGAGTTCTCCTCCGAAGGCTGGAAGATCAGCTTCACCGATCCAGGAAGGTCCTTACGGTTTTCAGCAAGCATCTTTGCCGTTCCAAGAAGGATCGCAACGTGGGCGTCGTGGCCGCAGGCATGCATCCGACCGTTGACCGAGGCAAAGGACAGGCCCGTCTCCTCTTTAACAGGGAGTGCGTCAATGTCGGCTCTCATTCCCAGGACCTTCCCCGGCCTTTCCCCCTTGATAAGGGCCGTCACACCGTGCTTCCCAACACCTTCGAGGATCTCCTCGATCCCCATCTCCCTGAGCCGCTCTACGATAAAGGCTTCCGTCATGGGAGTTTCAAAACCAGTCTCCGGGTTCCTGTGGATGTGACGCCTCCATTCAATAATCTTGCCGTTAAGTTCTTTCGCCCTTTCCTTTATGTTCGTCATTTATGACCCTCCTTCTATTCCCTTTCGGAGAACCATCTGTTCCAGATCTGGTCCTTTCTGTCAGGAAGTCCACCGCAAATCCCGCAACCAGCTTCACCCCCGTGGTCGGGCAAGCGTTTGAGTAAATAATATCCTTGATGGCTTTTTATGTCCCGTCTTTGATCCAGATCTTGATAGGAGGCTTAGAAAATATTTTGTTGAATAACACAGCCTTAAAGAAAAGAAGAGAATAGAAAAGGGCCCCGGTATGACGGGGGCCCTACGGTTCAGGATCCTCAATTACACATATCAACTAGTACCCGTGCCGTTTCTCGTTCTTCTCCCTGGCGAACTTGCGGGCGTTCTTCATTCCGCCCATGCCAGCGAACATTGCTGTTATCTTCTCCGTCTCTATCTGCCTTGAGTTCAGGTCCTCGTACCTCGACTCCTTCTCAAGCTTCATAAAGTTGGCAAGCCTATCCTCGGGAAGGAGTCCCTCCCTGACGGCCTGCAGAACAGCGCAGCCCGGTTCGCTTGTATGGGTGCAGTCATGGAACCTGCACCTTGACGCCAGTTCGTCGATGTCGCTGAATGCTTTCGATAGGTCGGCCCTCTCTATCCCCAACTCCCTCATACCGGGAGTGTCGATCACCACTCCGCCGTTCGGGATGACGAAAAGTTCCCGCCTGGTGGTGGTGTGCCTCCCCTTCCCATCGTTCCGGGTATCTCCGGTCCTGATTATCTCACTGCCGAGAAGCCTGTTGATAAGGGTCGATTTACCAACCCCTGAGGAGCCGATGAATGCTATAGTCCTTCCCCTGCCCAGATACTGGTACAGGGGGGCATAGCCGTCATCGGTCAGGCTCGAAGTTACGATCACCTCCACCCCTGGGGCTACAGAAGCAAGTTTCGACAGTTTTACCGTTAAGTTATCGCAAAGGTCCTCTTTGGTAAGCACCATCACGGGTATGGCCCCGCTTTCCCAGGCAATCCCGAGATAACGTTCAGCCCGGCGAAGGTTAAAGTCGTTGTCCAGAGACATGCAGATGAAGACCGTGTCTATGTTCGCTGCCACCACCTGGCTATCCCTGTTTCTCCCTGCAGCTTTTCTGATAAATGCGCTCTTCCTGGGCAGGACCTTGTGTATCACTGCATTGCCGCTGGTGCTGTCGCATCGGTCCAGCATGACGAAGTCGCCCACTGCAGGGAATTCACAAGGCCCCCCGGTCTTGAAAAGGAATCTTCCCGAGACCGCAGCCCGAACCTCGCCATCTTCGGTGACGACCCTGTAAAGGTCCCTTTGCTGGGAGACAATCCGTCCGATGTGCAGTCCCCTGTATAATCTGGATCCGGCCATGAGTTCCTGGCTGAGCCCGATATTTCCCAAATCCACTTTTCTCAAAGTGATCACCTCCGAAAATCTGTTCTCGGACAGTTTTCGGGAGGCGTATACATTCAGATCTTCCTGTATGCACCTCCCCGGATGGTCACAATATCCACCTTGAGAGTACCGAGCATAAGGCACTAACCCCTTTCCTGATCTCCTTTGTTTTGCCGCCTTGCAACGGGATCATGTGAAACCGCGTGGACCGGTCAAGGATTATTTGCGGCACCGGTCCTGGAGGCAATAATACATCACCTTATGGTCCTTGGGAATTTGGGCAGATCAATGCCAAAAGCCGGAAGATCAAAACCTTCCATGAACTTCTTTCAAGCATCCACTTGCAACAATCAGACTCTCCTCTGCGAAAAGGTCGGTAGACGATCCATACAGCTTTCATTGCACACTATTCGCCTTGTTAACCAAATCACCTTGCAAGCATTGACAGAGGTGTTTAAAGAGTGGTATATTCCGGGACATTATAATATCGCACACAGGATAAAATTAATGTAAATATAATAAAAAAGGATGTTTACTGTTCCGCTGCGCGAGGAACAGGGCCATTATGAGAAGGGAGGGCAGGAGCATATAAGCGTAGCAACAGGGAACGGGTAGCCAACTCTGGCTGATCGAGATCAATCCCTTAAGGAGGGTCCACAAGATGGGTTTGACACGTAATGAAGAATATCAGAAATGCCTGGAATTGCTTGATGAAAAGGAAGTGGTCGGATTCCTCTCAGAGCTTATCAAGGTCGATAGCGTGAATCCTCCTGGTAATGAGAAGAACGCAGCTTTGCTGGCTCAAAGAAAGTTAGAGGAATATGGTATTCCATCCGAAATCATGGACGTAGACAGTGAAGAGCCTAACAGGGCCAATCTATACGCCAGAATGGGCGATCCGTCACAAGGCCCGGCTCTTCTTTACAGTGGACACTTCGATGTTGTTCCGGCCGGAGAAGGATGGGTGCATGATCCTTTTGGAGCAGAGATCGAGGGTGATCTCATGTATGGCCGAGGAACAAGCGATATGAAAGCGGGAGACGCCGCCATGATCATGGCCATGTGTATTTTAAAGAAAGCAGACGTGCCCCTGAGTGGGACACTGGCCTTTCTTGGAACAGCCGGAGAAGAGACGGGTTTGATAGGCGCAAGGGATTTCGCAAAAAAACATGGATCTGAAAGGATCGATGCACTTGCTATCAGTGAAGCGAGCGTCGGGGATATCTACATCGCTCAGAAAGGAGCTTTTTGGCTGAAGTTTGTTTCCAAAGGGAAAAGGGCTCACGGCGGTTTGCCAGAGAAAGGCGTTAATGCCTTGAAGAACATGATACGGTTCACCGAAAGGCTTCAGGAAGAATTCAAATTCAAGGTGACCAAAAGCCCTTTGCTTACTCCTCCCACGTTGAATCTTACTGGAATGCATGCAGGAGAACTGACCAATATTATTCCCGACCTGTGCGAGGCGGTTGTAGATATCAGGACCATTCCGGGGAACCCTCATTCTGAAATTCTTGCACAGATCGAGGGCATCCTTTCAGAACTTAAAAAGGAAGACGAGACGATTGATATCTCGATCCAAGTGGAGTTGGATCTGACTTCGATAAGCACAGATGTCGACCATCCTTTCGTGAAGAAGGCCGTTGAATCCTATGTTGGCGTATTTAACAAAAAACCCGAAATTAAAGGGGTAACTTACGGCACGGACGCGGTTCCCTTCAGAGAGATCGATCCTGATCTTCCGCTTATTATTTACGGTCCTGGTGATTCATCAAGAAATCATAAGCTTGATGAGTATGTTGAGGTATCGAGCGTTATTGACTCGACCAAATTTTACATCGCTCTTGCTTTGGAATATCTGAAATAGTAATTTTTGCACTTGATCGGGAAAAGGTGTTGAAAGGAAACACGATTGGTTTAACCTTTCTTTAAAAAAGTACGGGTTTCCCCCCATCAGGATATCCAAGGGAGTGAAACGATTGAGGCTCTTAGTAGCGTTTGTAAATTGGGTCAACAGGCTAAACGATTGGGTGGGCAGGATCGTTGGCTTCCTTGTCTATCCTATCATGTTTGTTCTGGTCTTCGAGGTTGTGATGCGTTATGCCTTCAACAGGCCTACCATATGGGCTCACGAGACCTCCTGCATGCTTTATGGGGCTCATTTTCTTTTAGGTGGAGCTTACGCCCTTAGTAAGGATGCCTTTGTCAATGTGGAGGTTTTTTACCAGTCTTTCCGACCCAGGGTAAGGGCCATAGTTGATCTCCTGACCTGGACGATGTTTTACGCCTTCGTCGGGACGATGCTCTGGAAGAGCATCCCCTGGGCTTTAGCCAGCTTAAGGGTCGGAGAGTACTCCGAAAGCGTCTGGGGGCCTCCCCTCTGGCCGATCAAGCTTACCTTGCCGGTGGCTGCCGGACTTATGCTTTTGCAGGGAATGACGAAGACCGCCAAAGATCTTTACCTGGCCTTGACGGGGAGAGAGCTTGTACCAGCGGTCGAAGAAAAAGCTGTTGCTGAGAACTGAGGTGATCCCATGGACATAGGCATTATCTCCATTCTTCTATTTGGCAGCATGTTCTTTCTCCTGGCCATGGGGCTTCCAGTCGCTTTTGTGCTTGGAGGCCTGGCAACGGTTTTTACAGCTGTTTTTTGGGGGCCGGAATCCCTTTTCATAATTGTTGCCAGGACCTTTGCGATGATGCAGACCACAACCCTTGTTGCCGCTCCCTTGTTCGTTCTCATGGCGACGGTCCTGGAACGTTCTGGAGTTGCAGAGGACCTCTTTGAGGTTATGTACCGGTGGATCGGATCCATCAAGGGGGGGCTGGCAGTTGGAACTGTTCTGGCTTGCACCCTTATCGCCGCAATGTCAGGGATCGCATCCACAGGTGTGGTAATGATGGGTGTAATGGCCCTTCCGGCAATGCTCAAACGTGGTTACGACAAGAGAATGGCTACAGGGTGCATCCTTGCGGGCGGTGTCCTGGGTCCATTGATCCCACCCAGTATAGGATTGGTCCTTTATGGGACCATTGCCAAGGTCTCCATCGGCGAGCTCTTCGCCGGAGGTATGGGAGCGGGTTTGCTCTGTTCGTCACTGATAATTCTTTACATATTGCTGAGGTGCCATTTCCAACCTGATATGGGTCCGGCAATTCCTTACGAAGAGAGATCTGACTGGGGCGCCAAGTTCGCTTCTCTGAAAGGAGTGATCCTCCCTCTTCTTCTCATAACCTCTGTTCTGGGTTCGATCTATTCCGGAATGGCAACCCCCACCGAAGCCGCTGCTGTGGGCGCCCTGGGAGCTTTTGTCTGTAGTGCTCTCCATCGGAGGCTGGATTGGAAACTGATAGCCGATGTTGCGAGGACGACTATAAGGGTTCAGGGTTTCATTATGTGGATCCTGTTCTCTGCGCAAGCCTTTGCTGCCGTGTACATGGGGCTGGGTGCAGCGACCCTTGTGACAAGGCTTGTTGAAACGTACGAGATAGGTTGGTGGACGATGCTGATCTCCATCCAGGTTGTCTGGTTCCTCCTTGGCTGTGTCATTGATGCCTGGAGCATCCTGATGATCACCTTGCCTATCCTGATGCCCCTGATCCCTGTTTACGGTTTTGACCCTGTCTGGCTGGGCGTACTCTATGCGGTCAACACACAGACCGGTTACCTTACACCGCCTTTCGGAGCCATGCTGTTCATGATAAAAGGCATAGCTCCCAAGAGTATAACCATGAAGGATATCTATAATTCCATAACTCCCTTTGTTATCACCCAGCTGGTTTGCCTGGCATTGTGCATAGTGTTCCCTTCAGTGGTTACCTGGCTACCCAGGCTTCTCTTCAAATAAAGGAGAGGTGCCGTTTTATCAGGCAGTTGGTTAGCGCAAAAGGTCCCGAACAGGGCAGGAGAGAGGTGATCCAATCTGGCCGAAGGAGAGATCAGAGGTTTCCTTGATGAGTTTTCTTTGAAGGGGGCGTTTTTTGTGAAGGTTCGAAATTTATTCTTAACTGGTATAGCACTTGCGTTACTGGGGTTTGTCACTGTGGGCAGTTCTTCCCCCGCAACGGCGGCCGACGAGGTATTTCATTGGAAGTGGCAGGCCCACCAGACAGCCGGGTCCCTGCCTTGTGAGACTATCATCCCTCGTTTTATAAAAAGAGTGGATGAGATGTCCGGCGGTAGGTTGAAGATCTCCTTGCACTACGCCGGTGAACTGGTGGAATTCATGGAAGTGCTTCCTGCTCTTCAGGCTAATATGATCCAGATCGCGAATACCGGTGCCCTGTTCTGGAGGGGCTCAGTCCCGATGGGCTGGCTCACGGCTGGTAATCTCCCTCCTTTCATAACACGTTCTGATGCTGAGTTCAACGAACTCTATCACTACAGAGGATTAGACGCACTTTTGAAGGAGGCCTGGGGAGAGCATGGCGTTCACTTTCTCGGGAGCCACAACGTTGGGGATACTTACTTCTGGAGCAAGAAACCTATCAACTCTCTGGATGAACTAAAGGGATTCAAGGTAAGGTTCTTCGGAGCCATGTCGGACACCATGCAGCATTTCGGGGCCTCTCCGGTCATGCTGCCGCACCCGGAGGTCTACATGGCCATCTCTACCGGTACTCTTGATGGAGCGGGAACGTGCTGGTGGCAGTATCGCGACCTGAAGCACTATGAGGTTTGCCCCTATTTTATAGGCCCACCCTGGCAGGTCCCGCAGGCAATGGAGCTTCTGGTATCCCAGAAGGCGTGGGAAGCGTTGCCTGCCGACCTCCAGGCAATAGTTGAGACGGCAGCTATTGTTCTCTCCAAGGAGTTTGCTGATCTGACCAGGTTGGAAGAGAAGGAAATGTTCCAGAAATCCTTCGAAGAGTGGGGGACCACCTACATTGAGTGGGGTGAAGAAGACGTTGACAGGATAACCAAGGAGTTCTCCCTGCCTTACCTGGACAAGATCGCTGCCGAGGAGGGCTCTAAGGATCCGAGGGTGGTCAAGGGAGTAGAGATCATCAAACAGTTCATGCAAGACTACGGCTATATTGATTGATCTAAAACCTTAAGGTATCCAAGGTGGCCCCCTTGCCGTTTGACTTGGTAAGGGGGCCACCTTTTTTATGACCAGGAACTGATATTGTCCTTTAAGCTTATATGATTGTTTTGGTGGCCCACTTCAACTATCACGAAAACATTATCTTGTTCGGATCCCAAATCCGGTCCGTGGCTGGCTTCGTTGAGGCATTGACGGGCAACATTGTGCATTCAACAGATACAAAAGATCTGTTTTCAATCGATCCTGGAAAGGGTTCAGAAGAGACGGATGATCGAATCGGGACTGCTTCTTGCCTTCAGCTTCACAAAGGCACGGCAGGGCCAATAGAGTGCAGAAAGCCCGGTAGCCCAGCAGGCGTACCCGCCCCAATAACCTGGAGGGGCCGGGAACAGTTTCCCGACCGCCAGGAAGAAGAAAAGGTGCAGGATGTAAAAAAAGAACGGACATTTGCCAAAGACCTGCAGTGGATTGTCCTTTCTGGCCCAGAAATGTCCGGCCCGGGAGAACGATGAAATGATAAGGAGGTTCACGCCTGAGAAGAGAAGCATGTAGGCCAGGCTCGGCGGGTACTTGTTTAATGCAAGGAAGGCCATGATCCCGCTGCCCTTGACGGGGTGTGTATTGCCGAACCCGCCTGTTGTACGCAAAAGTACGAAAGCCGCGATCAGAGCAGAGCCCGCCAGGGGGAGGACTTTCCCTGTCCCAGGACGATCTGCCTGGATGCGACGAGCAAGGATCATGCCAAAGAGGGTGAACACGAACCAGGGGAGTACGGGGTAAAGAACAAAGATCCCCAGTGTCGGCGTCCTTATCCCCGATGGAACAAAGGAGAACATGAGGGGAAGGCTGACTCCGCTCATAGGTTCCGGAGACCCCAGGCGGGAAGTGATGATCCACTGGGTCGTGAGAGCAAGGGTCAACCCTATGCCTGCGAGAGCACCGTCAGGAGCCTTGAGGAGAAAGGAGCCAAGAGCCATGGAACCTGCCAGGGAGAAGAGAACGCCGAACTCGAGAGAGACGACGGGGCTGTCGGGCCGTGACGGGAAGGCCTGTTGCCACACGAAGTTCTCAAGGGTAAGCATGATCACTACAAGTACGAGTGCCCGGATCCAGTAGTGGCGAATGATCCTGGACTCTTCCCAACCGACGGAGCGCCTGCTCGTCGCGAAGAAGACCATCCCTGCCCCCATTATGAGCGCGAACCCGGGCGCGCAGGTGTGAGTGATAAAGCGCGTGAAGAACGCCTGGAGCGATCCGTAATCGGGTACACACATGGCCCAGAACTCGAAGAACCCCTTGCGACAGACTAGTTCCATGGTGTGGTCCAGGGCCATCAACATCATTATCAACCCTCGTGCGGCGTCCAGTTCCGGAAGCCTCCGATCCGTCAAGGTCGTCGACTTGATAAGGGGTTCCTCTGTTCTGTTTCCATGTTCCATGGCCTCTCCTGTTATTCGAAATTAGTGTGGTTTCAGGTATCCACTATATAAAAGATCTTGATCTCCTTTTTGTCAAAAAGAAGAGAGGAAAATGTGTTTCCCAGAGATTTTTTTGAAAAACAAAAAAGGCAGGGAAGATCCTTCCCTGCCTTTGGAGAACTGGACTGTAACGTGCACAATTTTCTACGAATGCAAAAGATGGGATATTCAAGTGTCGAGATCCTTGAAGTTCTTCACTTCAAGAATATCTTCTCAAGTTCAGATGCAGGCAGCTGATACTTTGCAGAGATCTTACGGTCCTCGCCGGAGATGCGGGTGGAGATACACTCCGGGGCCCTTGTGCACCCCTTTTCGCCACTCTGGTAGCCCTTACAGACGCGCAGGACGTCGGGTGATATCTCGTCAATGAGAACGATCCTGCCGTCACCGTCCTTGAGACGGCCGAGCTCGATCTTGCCGTCAAGGACGTGCAGACCGTGAGCGGCGAATTCATCGTAGATCACAAGGGCTATCTTCCTGACAAAGTCCTTGACATGGGAAACCTCTTCCTCGGTCATGACCCCGGCACCTGTCAATGATCCGAAGGTGATAAGCCTGTCGATCTTACCCTTTGTCCAGGCCTCGACAACCTGGGGGAGGTCAGCACAGGGCCTGATGAAGGGGTATCGACGCCAGAAACTTCCCATGGCGCTGTTGCGCCAGGTCCACTCCAGGTTCAGTAGTGGGGCCGAACCTGGGAATTCCGGCCCCTGCTCTGACATGCTTATCGGTGTGGCAGGCTCCACTATCATGACGTTGTCGGCCACGGTGTCGATGTAATGGGTTGGGATACCCTGTCTTGCCAGAAGCCTGAAAAAGTAGGTCGCGAATTTGCAGGCTATGGCCCCCTTGCCGGGGATCTCGCCCACCACGTTGTCGTATCCTGGATCGAATACGGGTTTGCCGTCCTTGTCGATATAACCTGTGCCCCTGTCGGTGAAGACGAAGGCGTACTTCCCCTTGTATTTCCCATCGGGGATGAGGTAGATGTCCTTGGATTTGCCTGAGGATACAAAATTGTCGTTGACGAGAATCTTGTCCAGATCCATCGGATGGCCTCCCTGGTTCAATAATGTGGTTTTCCCGGAGTTTCTCTGTCAGTCATCTTATCAGCCTGAAGGACAATTGAAAATCCGGCACCGATGGATCAAAAGTCCTCCCGGTCTGGATCCTCCTCTTTCCCGTTGACGGGTGTGCGAATATAGAAATCCTGCCCCTCCCATGATGCTTTTCTGATCTTTCCTCTCCGGAGCAGATCGTTGATCAGGCCCCATTCAGCACCTGACCTTGTGATCAGATCTTCCACGGCATCTCTTCTCATAGGGTGCACGGCGGTAATGTCCAGGATATCGGCTTCGGGGTCCCCCGTATAGGCGAAGGCATTCCCTTCGTAGCCTGTGAGGAGTTCGGTGCGTTCAATGTTCACCGAAAAAAGGCTAAAAGCTCTCAACAGGGACCTGGCCGTAGGGTGTTCGACCCATTTCTCCATGGGAGGTCTGGTGGGTATCGACAGATATGCACAGTGGGGCTTCAATTTCCCAATATGCTCAGCGGTCGTACGGAGGCTTTCTTCGGTATCGTTGAGGTTGCGAACGAGCATTGTCTCGGTAAGTAGTTTCCCCTTATAGTTCCTGGCGAACACAAGCGACCCCTCCAGGATGGCATCCAGTTGCAGGGAGGGGTGAGGGCGGTCAATGTGCAGCCAGACTTCGGGGATAGCAGAGTCAACCTTGAGGGAGACCAGGTCAAACCCGGCGAGGTCTTCGCGGACTTCATCCTTTCCCATCAGCGAGGCGTTGGTAATGATCGCCGTCGGAAAACCGAATTGTTTTACGATCCGGCGGGCCTCAGACAGGTTCTCGTCAAGGGTCGGTTCTCCGTCGGGGACGAAGGTCACGTAATCAATGCTTTCCCCACAAGACTGGACCTTTTCCATTCGTTCTTCCAGTGCCTTGCCTATCTCCCGGGGCTTGAAAAAGGAGCTCCTGTTGGAAGTGAACACGGTGGTGCGGCCTATCTGGCAATAGACACAGGAATAACTGCAGGTTTTGGGAGGAATGGAGTTAATTCCTATGCTCCTTCCAAGTCGCCTCGACGGTACCGGACCAAAGGTCAGCATTACAGCATCATCCCCTTTACCTGAGTCTAAACTCGGGAATGATGCGGAAAAGGGCCAGAAGTAGAGGGAAAAAAGTATAAACTGGATTCTTCAGCCTGGGCTGTTGAAGAAAAGGTTTTTCAAAAAAACGTGATGACAGTTCTTGCCGGCACCACGACCAATACTTGCACATCGCTTTCCGTTTTCTCCCAGGGGTTTCATTCTATGAATTTGTGATCCTGGATCCGGCAAGGATGCAGAGGATCTCGTACATGACCGTTGCTGCCACAAGGGCCGTGCTCCCCGACGGGTCAAAGGGTGGTGCAACCTCGACAACGTCAGCCCCCACCAGGTTCAGCCCCCTGAACCCTCGGATCAGTCCCTGGGCTTCCAGGGAGGTAAGTCCACCTATTTCAGGGGTGCCGGTCCCTGGAGTGAACGCGGGGTCGAGGCCGTCCACGTCGAAAGTGATATAGACAGGCCCGTTGCCCACGATTCTTCTTGCCTCTTCTACGGTCCTTTCGACGCCTATCCTGGCGAACTCCTCCATGAATACTATCCTGATGCCGTTCCTTTCACCGAACTCCCAGCATTCGGGGGAATTGGCCGCCCCCCTTATACCTATCTGGATCATCCGTTCAGGATCGATAAGGTTTTCTTCGCAGGCCCGGCGGAAAGGGGTCCCATGGCTGTATTTCGAGTTCATCTCCTCGTCGCAGCAGTCGGTGTGGGCATCGATGTGGATCAGCCCCAGGGGGCGATCCATTGCTATGGCTCGAAGAATGGGAAGGGTTATCGAATGGTCCCCGCCGGCGCTGAGAGGCCAGACCCCGGCGTTGTTCAGACGTTCGTAAAAGGATGTAATGTCCCTGTGGCTTGCCTCAACATCGAATATCCTGCTGAAGGGCACGTCACCCACATCTCCCACCCGGCATAGTTCATAAGGATTCACCCTTGTGACGTGGTGGATGGAACGCATCATGCTCGACATGTCCCTGATCTGGCGGGGTCCCTGGCGCGTTCCCGACCTCGCTTCCACAGCTCCGTCATAGGGTACGCCGACCAGCGCAATATCAATCTCCACCGGGTCTTCAATGAAAGGAGCCCTCATAAAAGTGGGTATCCCGCAATACCGGGGAGCGTGCATGGGATTATCCCCGCCTTGCCTGCAGTAGAAGTCGTTTCCGGGTTTCAAGAATATCCCCTCCAGAAAACAAGAATGTTTAAAGATCTGAGTTACGGATAACGGATACGGCTATTTTAACCTCTTGCCAGCCTGGGATTCGCACACTCTTTCCCATTAACCCTTCCAATAGCATCAAAATTAGGAGAGGTGTAAAATAGCGCTGAGTCAGAGTGATAGCATCAAATAGAGAAGAGGTCTTAGCAAGATGAGGTTGAAAGTGTTGTTGATAACTGCAGCTGCCATCCTGCTAATGGTACTCAGTGTCGCTCCTCCTTCTGATGCCGCTTTCTATAACGGCCAGGATATCGACGGGATAGTGTTCGATGGAGCGATCTACCTCTTTGACTTTGACTCAGGCGAACCCGTAAAGGCTGTCTTTTCAGGCTACCAGGTGACGATATACTGGCAGAACGGAGAGATCAGCAAGTATCTGATCGATCCGCTGGAGATAGAAATCCCGGAGTATATCGAACTTTTCACCGATCCCGAGGAACCTCAACCCCTGGTCGATCCCATTCTCGAGATATTTCTTTAGAGCCGGGGCAATTGTGCGACCCGCATATCAAACCGTGAGGGGGTCATCATCATGAAAAAGATCAACATCGGGAACAATCCCTATCCTTTGCCGATGCCGGTGGTCATAGTAGGATCCAGCATTGAGGGGCGTCCGAATTTTATGGCTGTAGCCTGGGTTACCAGGGTGAACGCCAGACCTGCCCTGATGAGCGTCGCCATTGGCCGCCACGCTACGGCATCTGCGATCAGGGATACAGGGGAGTTCAGCATCAATATCCCATCGGTGGAACTGGTAAAGGAGACAGATCTTACTGGTATGGTCAGCGGGAACGATCTTGACAAGTCGGTCCTTTTCGATATCTTCCACGGATCC
>DAOTIQ010000006.1:0-42612 GCA_035448245.1 Thermovirgaceae bacterium
CTTTTAAGCCAGCCGTTAGCGATTCTAACATGGAACGTTATTTGTGTCACGAATTGAACAACCCAAATTGATCAAGACGAACAGACAAATAAAAGTCACGAGTTTTCGTTGACATTTATCATCTAAAGGCAAATAATGTAAGCATAAAAATCAATGGGGGTATGACTGTTGAAAAAGGGAAATCTACTATACGAAGGCAAGGCCAAGAAACTTTTCGAGACCGATGATCCTTCGATCCTGCTTGTCGAGTACAAGGACAGCCTGACGGCTTTCAACGCCCAGAAAAAATCCAGCCTTCCTGGCAAGGGAACTCTTAACAACAGGATAAGCGCAAACCTGCTTGCCCACGTCGCTTCAGAGGGAGTCCCTAACCATTTTATCAGCCTGATAGACGACACCCGCCAGACCGTCAGAAAGGTCAGGATAATTCCTCTCGAGGTGGTAATAAGGAACATTACCACCGGCTCTCTATGCAAAAGGCTGGGGATAGAGGAAGGAATCGAACTCGTCACACCCCTTCTGGAGTTCTACCTCAAGGACGACGCCCTGGGAGATCCCATAGTCACCGTGGACCACATAAGAGCTTTCGGCTGGGCAACTGACCCGGAGATCGAAAAATTGAGGGAGATCAGCAGGAAAGTCAACTCTATCCTGAAAAAAAGATTCCTTGAAGCGGGAATTGTTCTCGTGGATTTCAAGCTGGAGTTCGGGAGAACAGACGAGGGAGAAGTAATTCTGGCCGATGAGATCTCGCCAGATACATGTCGCCTCTGGGATTTTTCAAGCGGAGAAAAAATGGACAAGGACCGTTTCCGCAAGGATCTTGGAAATGTTCTGGAGGCTTACGCCGAGGTCTGGCGAAGATTGTCGGGGGAGGTCAAATAATGAAGTTCCTCGCAAAGATACTGGTTTATCCAAAAGAGGGAGTCCTGGACACCCAGGGTAAGGCCGTGGCGAGGTCACTGAAGAGGATAGGCTTCGAATCCCTTAAAGACGCAAGGATAGGAAAATTTATACAGGTATGGATAGATACCGAGAACTCCGGCGAAGCCCTTTCTGTCGCCGAGGCCATGTGCTCTGAACTTCTGGTAAACGATCTCATAGAGGATCGCGCGATTGAGATCGAAGAATGCGAACAATGAAGACCGCCGTTATTGTTTTTCCGGGAAGCAATTGCGATAACGATGTGGTCCACGCGGTCTCCATGGTGTTTGGCCCCGTAGTTTCAAAGGTTTGGCACGAGGATGAATCCTTGCCGGAAGGAACCGGCCTGGTGGTTCTTCCAGGAGGTTTTTCCTACGGAGATTATCTTCGCTGCGGCGCAATGGCCGCCAAGTCCCCGATAATAGCCGCCGTAAAGGAACATGCCCGCAAAGGCCTCCCGATCCTCGGTATATGCAATGGTTTCCAGGTCCTTACCGAAACGGGGCTTCTGACCGGAGCCCTTCTTGCCAACCGTTCACTCTCCTTTATATGCGACTTCTGCCATATCAGGGTCGAGAGAAACGACACTCCTTTCACCTCACGTTACGCAACAGGACAGGTTCTCCGGATTCCCATAGCACATTACGAGGGATTGTTTTACCTGCCCCAGACAGAACTGGAAGCCCTGGAAAGTGAGGGCAGGGTGGTTTTCCGTTATTGCAGCCCTGAAGGAGATACCGATGAACGATTCTCCCCCAACGGATCCCTGAACAATATAGCCGGAGTGATCAACACAGAAGGGAACGTTCTCGGAATGATGCCGCACCCGGAAAGAGCCTCCGAAGATCTGCTGGGATCAACCGACGGGGCAGATCTTTTCAGATCCGTCTCAGATTGGCTCGAAGGAGGTATCCAGGCATGAGCGTGAACTATCTCGATGTCGGTCTTAAAGAACAGGAATACCTCGCTATCATGGACATCCTTGGACGGGAACCCAACATGCAGGAACTGCGCATTCTGGGCGTAATGTGGTCTGAGCATTGCAGTTACAAATCTACCAGACCACTTCTTTCGATGTTCCCCAATTCCGGAGGCGCCGTCGTTCAGGGCCCGGGAGAAAACGCCGGGATAGTGGATATTGGAGGGGGATGGGGAGCCGCTTTCAAGGTCGAGAGCCACAACCACCCCTCTGCCGTTTCCCCTTACCAGGGAGCCGCTACAGGCGTAGGAGGAATAATCAGGGATATCCTGGCCATGGGGGCAAGACCAGTGGCTTCCCTTGACGGGCTGTGCCTGGGAGATGAATCCCTGCAGCAGTCTAGGTCTCTTGCGGACGGAATTGTAAAAGGGATCGCCGGTTACGGAAATGCCGTAGGTGTCCCAACGGTAGGCGGCAAGACTCTTTACGATGGATGCTACAACGGCAACCCACTGGTAAACGCGATGTGTCTCGGTGTGGTCAGGCTGGATTCCATAGTCAGTTCAAAGACGGCGCGACCAGGGCATCTGGCGATACTGGTGGGCTCCAGGACCGGAAGAGACGGGATCGCCGGAGCCGCCTTTGCCTCTTCGGGCCTGGCCGATGACACAAGGGCCAGCAGGCCACAGGTCCAGATCGGGGATCCTTTCGTTGAAAAACTCCTTATAGAGTGCTGTCTGGAGATCCATTCGAAGGGGCTTATGGTCGCGATGCAGGATATGGGCGCCGCGGGCATCACTTCTTCTTCGAGCGAGATCGCGGCAAAAAGCGGAACAGGAATAGTGATCAACTCCGAACTGGTTCCTTTGAGGGAGAATGATATGGAGCCATGGGAGATAGCCCTGTCCGAATCCCAGGAGAGAATGCTTCTGGTCGCGGAACAGGAAAATTTGCCAGAAATCAGCAAAATTGCCGCAAAATGGGAACTGGAGTGCGCGGCGATCGGCAAAGTCACCGATGATGGCCAGTTCGTTATCTCGGACAAGGGCAAGATAGTCGTAAGCCTTCCCGCTGGAATGGTCGGAGGAAGCTGCCCGGTCATATCCTGGACATCCAGAGAACCCTCGGGGAGAAAAGCAACTTCTCAGAAGGGAACCACTTTCAGTCTGTCCCCACACATGATCGAAAAGCACCTTGTTACTCTTCTTTCAAATCCTTCACTGTCCGACAAATCGGGGATTTTCCACCAATACGATTATATGGTCCAGACCGGGACAGTCGTTCCTCCCGGCAGTGCGGCATCCATCATCCGTGTAAGGGAGAACGGGAAACTTCTTGGACTGGCCATGGAAGTGGATCCCTGGAAATGCGAAATCGATCCCTTCACCGGTTCGGCAGAGGTCTTCCTGAAGGCCCTGCGGTCTCTCTGGGTCGCCGGAGCCGAACATCTGGGTATGACCAACTGCCTTAACTTTCCCTCCCCTGAGGACCCAGGCAATTTCTGGGTCATCTCCAGATGCGTCGAAGGTCTAGCGGCAGTTGCCAGAGACCTGGTGTGTCCGGTAGTATCCGGAAACGTAAGCCTTTACAACGAAAGCGGCGACGCAAAGATACTCCCCTCTCCGCTGGTCGGGGTCACCGGAACATTCCGGGATATTGCAAAACCTCTCAGCGAATCCTTTTCCTGTGAGAACGAGACGGTTTTTTTAGCCGGCTTCAGCAAGGGAACGCTCAACGGAAGCCATTTCGCAAGAGCAATGGCCGTAGAACAGAACCACAGGGAGTTTCCCTACCTGCCGGAGAAGGAAAAAATCTTCATGCATTCTGCCATCGAAACGGTCAGAAAGGGCCTTGCGACTTCCGGGAGAACAGTGGCGGGCGGAGGTCTTCTGGTTTCCCTTGCCAAAATGTGCGTCACTTCTGGCATCGGAATATCCATCGATGAGGAATTACCACTCGACGATCTCGCGGTTTTCCTTTTCGGGGAGACGGGCCCCAGGGCGATTTACACTGTAACTGAAAACCTGGAAAAAGATTTTGCCTCCATATGGTCTGGTATTCCTCTCATTAAGTTGGGACAGACTGGCGGCAAGACTTTTACGATCAAGGGCCTTCTCGAGATCCCCGTCAACGAGATCGCCCGGGCCTGGAGGCGCTGAGAGCCATGTGCGGTGTTTTTGGAGCATTCTGCAAGAACGGGGACTCCGTCCTCGAAGACGTCTACCTCGGCCTTTACGCCCTTCAGCACAGGGGGCAGGAGTCTGCCGGAATAGCCTGGAACGATAAGGATGGAGGGAAAGTCCTCTCTTTGAGGGGCATGGGGCTCGTTCATATAGCCCTTGACCAGCAGCAGCTCTCCACCATCAAGGCGCGTTCAGCCATAGGACACGTGAGGTATTCAACATCGGGAGCATCAGACCTTTCCAACGCTCAGCCTATAAGCGCAAACTATTCTATGGGCTCTTTGGCTATAGCTCATAACGGAAACATTACCAACGCGGCCGGAATAAGGAACATGCTGGAGTCCAGAGGAGCCATTTTCCAGTCGACCACCGACACGGAAACAATAATTCACCTGATGGCGCACCAGTCCCACAAACCTCCCCTTGACGCCCTTGTGGACGCATTGAGAAAACTCCGCGGAGCCTATTCCCTGACGGTCCTCCTGGGGAACAGGCTTGTCGCGGCCAGAGACCCCTGGGGATTCCGGCCCCTTGTGATAGGACAAAGAGGAGACGTGATCTATGTCGCGTCGGAAAGTTGTGCCCTTGATATCGTCGGGGCTAAACTTGTCAGAGACGTCGAACCGGGAGAAATCGTCGTTATAGACAAAACAGGAATAAAAAGTCTCAGGATCCCTCTCAAGGCATCGAGAGGCTATTCCTGTGCCTTCGAGTACGTATATTTCGCTCGCCCTGACAGTATCATCGACGGAAGATCCGTCTACGACGTAAGAAAGGCCCTGGGCTGCAGATTGGCAAAGAGATCGCCCTGCCCGGGCGCGGATATAGTTACCGGAATGCCCGACAGCGGGACTATAGCGGCTATGGGATTCGCCAAATGCTCCGGACAGAATTATGAGAAGGCCATTGTCAGGAACCGTTACATCGGGAGGACATTTATCCAGCCAACGCAAAGAGTAAGGGACATAGGTGTCCGGATAAAACTTAATCCCATGAAGGCACTTATAGGAGGAAAAGAACTTGCCGTTATCGATGACTCGATAGTCAGGGGAACCACGGTTCAAAGAGTCATCTCAATGATCAGACAGGACGGAGCCGAAAAAGTCCACATCAGGATCGCTTCGCCACCGGTCCGCTTCCCCTGCTACTACGGGATAGACACACCCACCTGCGAGGAGCTGGCGGCGGCCAGACTGGACATCGAAACGCTCAGAAAAGAGATCGGAGCCGACTCCCTTGACTACATTGGTACGGAAGACCTGGTCTCGGCCATCGGCCTTCCGCCATCAAATATCTGCACCGCGTGTTTCACCGGTGAATACCTTGACGGAGGGAACAACGATGGAATGGACCTATGAAAAGGCAGGAGTAAGCCTCCAGAGAAGCGATTCCTGGATAGAAATTCTCCGGGAAAAGTCCAAAAGAGCCACCAACCCCAATGTCAGGGGTGGTATAGGCGGCTTCGCAGGTCTTTATGACATCGGGGGGGGTAAGATACTCGCTGCATGCACCGATGGAGTCGGGACCAAACTTGAGGTTGCCCGGATGACCGGAATATTCAGGGGTCTTGGACAGGACCTTGTTGCCATGAACGTTAACGACCTGGTTACCTGCGGTGCTTCTCCACTTTTCTTTCTGGACTACATAGCCTGTGGGTACCTGGACCCTGAGGTCTTCGGCCCCATCATGGACGGAATCGTCGAGGCCTGCGCTTCATCGGGATGTGCCCTGCTGGGAGGAGAAACGGCCGAAATGCCCGACGTTTACAGCGACGGAGCTTTCGACCTTGCCGGTTTTGCCGTAGGAGCTGTTGATGGGGGGTCTCTTCTGGATGGAAGCAGTATAGGGAGAGGCGATGTTCTTGTCGGTCTTGCCAGTTCCGGTATCCACAGCAACGGTTTCAGCCTGGTAAGAAAGTGTCTTCTTGAGGGAAATGACCCGCTGCCACACGATCTCGTGATACCGGGAGGCGAAAGATCACTAGGCGAAATCCTTATGACCCCGACCAGACTTTACGTCAAACAGGCTGCTTCGGTATGCAGGGCTGGACTGACGGGAGGAATGGCTCATATAACGGGAGGAGGCCTTGAGGAAAATATCCGCAGAATATTGCCTCAGGGTGTTGGGCTTTCGATAGATTTCACCTCGTGGGAAAGACCGGCCATCTTCGAACTGATCAAATCCAGGGGTGTTTCCGAGATTGAGATGAGGCGAGTCTTCAACCTCGGAATAGGTTTTGTCTTCGCAGTACCCGAAAAGAACAGAGTAAGGATCATGGATCTTTTAAGGGATGACTTTGGGGAAGATCCTACAGTTATTGGAGAAATTAGCTGATGACCACCAACATGGCAATCCTCATATCGGGCAGGGGAACAAACATGCTTGCTATCGCTGATAGTTGCATCACAGGGCTACTGGACGCGCGGATATCCTTCGTTGCCTCTGATGAACCGTCTGCCAAAGGTCTGGAAGAAGCATCCAGACTTGGCATTGATACCCGGATCCTTCCCTACAGGGAATCGGGGAAAGAAAAGAGTGAAGAGATGCTTCAGGGCCTCCTTGAGGAATCCGGAGCCAACCTGATCATTCTTGCCGGTTTCATGCGAATTCTTTCACCCAGGTTTGTGTCCCTCTGGAGGGACAGGATTATTAATATCCACCCGTCCCTCCTCCCCTCTTTTCCGGGAACAGGATCAATAAGGAAAGCCTGGGAGCACGGGGTAAAAGTCACAGGGGTCACGGTGCATATGGTCGATGAAATTGTGGATAATGGAAGGATACTGGCCCAGGAACCGGTCAGGATAATGCCGGGAATGACACTGGAAGAACTTGAGGACAATATCCACAGAACCGAGCACATTCTCTATTCCAGGACACTGCGTGATCTTCTTGCGGGGAAGTGCTTCGCAAGAGACAGAAAGGAGGGGGTCTGAGATGCCGAAACGGGCACTTGTTTCCGTTTTCGACAAAAAGGGCATATCGGAACTTGCGAAAGGCCTTGAGAGCATGGGTTGGGAGATAGTATCAAGTTCCGGCACAGCGACACACCTGAGAAATTCCGGAGTGTCGGTAAAGGAAGTTGAGGATTTTACCGGTTACCCCCACATGCTGGGGGGAAGGGTAAAGACCCTTCATCCTTCTGTTTTCGGGGGAATTCTGGCACGTCGCCATTTTGAACCCGATCTGACTGATGTAGAGAAGTTCGGCATACCGCTGATAGATATGGTCGTCTGCAACCTTTACCCTTTTGAGGAGACCTTTCGCCGTGGGGCTGATCTTGATGACCTACTGGAAAACATCGATATTGGCGGGGTGACCCTGATAAGAGCCGCGGCAAAAAATTTCCGGCACGTCATACCCGTAACCGATCCGGAGGATTATCCCAGGATTCTTGAAGAGATAGGATCCGAGGGAAATGTAACCCTCACCTTCCGTGAGTCACTGGCACTTAAGGCCTTTATGAAAACCGCAACCTATGATTCGATCATTCACGAGGGCCTGTCCAGGACCTGCGGCTCCGAACAGGAAAAAAACCCTCTCCGTTCGGTCATACCCATGGCCAGGACCATGGAGCTGAGATACGGAGAAAACCCCCACCAGAGCGCCTCCCTCTACAACAACCCCCTGGATGATTCACCATGGACACTCCTTTCGGGAAAACCTCTCTCCTACAACAACATCCTGGACATGGACTGCGCGATGCGGGGCATGGCTCTTTTCCAGTCTGACTGTGCCTGTATCATCATCAAACATACAACGCCCTGCGGGCTGGCCATTGATGAAACCCCGGAGAAAGCTTATGAAAAGGCCCTCGAATGCGACTCTGTATCGGCCTTCGGTGGCATCATGGCCTTCACCAGAACCGTAGACGCCGACACCGCCAGAAAGATCGCGGGCCAGTTCGCCGAAGTGATCGTGGCACCAGCCTTCGAAAAGGACGCTTCATCCTTCCTGGCATCGGAAAAACCAAACCTGAGGACAGTAGTATGGAAAGGGACCAGGAATTCAGCTTTGGCGATCCACGGGACCTGGGGGGGGATACTGGTCCAGGAGGACTCTTTGCCGCCGATCCCCCGACAGGATGCGGGTGAATGGATCGGCAAGCCAAGACCAGACCTGTGGGATGATATTATCGTAGCCTGGAAGGCTGCTGCCCTGGGAAAAAGCAATTCTATCTCGCTGGTTCGTGATGGCGCGACGGTGGGCCTCGGGAGGGGCTTCACGAGTCGTGTCGACGCTGTTACCTGGGCTTGCGGAGCAGCGGGTGAAAGATCAGTCGGTTCCGTTATGGGCTCTGATGCGTTCTTCCCTTTCCCTGACAGTATCGAGGCAGCCGCAAAAGCGGGCGTAGCGGCCATAATCCAGCCGGGGGGTTCCGTCAGGGACGAAGAAGTGGCACAGGCCGCGGTAAGACTCGGCTTGAGCATGTTCACAAGCGGACGGAGAACCTTCCGTCACTGATGGGGGTTGACGCCATGAAGATCCTCGTACTGGGTGGAGGGGGAAGGGAGCACGCCATAGTCTGGGCGCTTTCAAGATCTTCTCTTGCTGGAGAGATTCATTGCTTTCCCGGAAACGCGGGTATTTCGGAACTCGCCACTGTTCATGTCATGGATAATTTTGACACGACCAGCATTATGGCCCTTACGGAAAGGATCCTTCCCGACCTCGTTATAGTCGGTCCTGAAGCCCCTCTGGTCGCGGGGGTTTCCGACTCACTCAGGGACAGAGGCTTCCCTGTCTTCGGACCAGGCGCTCACGGAGCCAGGCTTGAGGGAAGCAAGGCCTTTGCCAAGAGTTTCATGGAAAGGCACGGGATACCAACCGCCCCTTTTGATATTTGCGAAAATATTTCCGAAGCGGAACGCGCCCTGGAGAAAAGGACACCTCCATTTATCGTCAAGGCCGACGGGCTGGCGGCAGGGAAGGGGGTCTTTATTCTGGATTCCCTTGTTGAAGCCAGGGAGATATGCTCGGGACTGCTTGAAAAAAGGATCCTTGGGGAAGCTGGACGCAAAATTGTTATAGAAGACCACCTTCCCGGTAAGGAACTGACTATCCTTGCGGCAACCGACGGAAAAGAATGGAGAATTCTTCCTTCAAGCCAGGATCACAAAAGAGCTTTTGACGGCGACCGCGGCCCTAACACCGGGGGGATGGGAGCCTTTTCGCCGGTGGCTTTCGCTGGCGCCGGTTTCCTGGAAAAGATCGAAGGATCGATCATAGAACCTACAGTCAGGGGCCTGGCATCGGATTCGATCCCGTACAGGGGAATCCTTTACTTCGGGCTTATGATCGACGAAGCAGGCAAAGCAAGGGTACTTGAATATAACGTCAGGATGGGAGACCCTGAAACACAGGTGGTCCTGCCTTCCTTTGGAGGAGATTTCGCCGAAATGGCTCTGGCGTCCGCGAAGGGAGACCTGTCCTGTGTAACCGTGCCCCCTCCTTCCTGCTCCTCTGTGGGCGTCGTTATAGCCTCGGAGGGTTACCCCGGAGAATACAGAAAAGGCTTTTATATTTCGGGACTTGAGAAGATTTCCAAGAGGGATGGAGTAAAAGTTTTCCATTCCGGGACATCGAAGGACTCCAAAGGCAGGACGGTAACATCCGGAGGAAGGGTCCTTACCGTCGTAGGGACCGGAGATGATGTATTCTCGGCAAGGGAAAAGGCCTACGAAGCCCTCGATGATATTGAATTTGAAGGTGCCTTTTTCCGGAGAGATATTGCGATCAATAAGGAGTGATCTCTTTTGAACAAAACCCTTGTAGGAGTGATCATGGGATCCCGTTCAGATCTCGGCATTGCACGAAAGGCTGCAAAAACCCTGGAATCCCTCGGTATTGATTTCGAGGTTACGGTTGCCTCGGCGCACCGAACCCCCGAAGATGCCGCGTCCTATGCCAGGAACGCTGGATCCAGAGGAATAAAAGTGATAATCGCTATAGCCGGGCTTTCAGCCGCGCTTCCAGGTGTGATCGCGGCTCACACACCGCTTCCAGTAATAGGAGTCCCTGTTAACGCCGGATCCCTCGGCGGGATCGACGCCCTTCTTTCTGTCGCGCAAATGCCGCCAGGAGTTCCTGTCGCGGCGATGGGTATAGATTCCGCAAAGAACGCCGCCCTTTTCGCCGCACGTATTATCGCCCTTTCGAACAGTGACCTTCAACTCAAAATGCTGGATGAAACATCGAAGGCTGGAGAGTCCGTCACGGCGTCAAGATCCGACCTCGAAGGACTCCCCCCCGCACCCGAAAGCGCTTTTATCAATTTGGAGGAAAAGTGACG
Source organism: Thermovirgaceae bacterium (assembly GCA_035448245.1). Classification (GTDB taxonomy): domain Bacteria; phylum Synergistota; class Synergistia; order Synergistales; family Thermovirgaceae; genus DAOTIQ01. The sequence goes on from DAOTIQ010000006.1 coordinate 10,316, forward strand.
ATCTCGGGAGACAGATACTCGAACTGGTCCTCATGGCTCAGGGAACGCTGGGGAACCAGGGTGTACAAGATCCCCCTTGATACTGGAGCCGGATGCCCCAACCGCGACGGGATCGAAAGAGGTGGATGCATCTTCTGCGATTCACTGGGTGGCGGGGGTGGTGCCTTCCTGAGAGGTGAAAGCCTGGAAGAGCAGATACTGCGAGGTTTCAGGAGGCTCGAGAAAAAACCTGGTGACCCCATGGCGATAATCTATCTGCAGAGTTACTCTTCGACAAACGTCTCGGCAGACAGATTTGCTGCCCTGATAGAAAAAACGCTGAAAATTTCACATAGCCTGGGAAAAGTAGCCGGACTGGCGGTCGGGGCTCGTCCAGATCAGGTTCCCGACGAGATCCTCGACATTCTCGAGGAAGCAGGAATAAGAAATTCCATAGATGTATGGCTGGAACTCGGCATCCAGACCGTGGATCCGTCCGGACTTGAGTGGCTGCGCCGCGGACATGACCTTGCCGCTTCCGAGGATGCCGCCGCAAGGTCATCTGGAAGGCGGTTGTTCCTGTGCGGTCACCTTATCTCGGGCATCCCTCACGAGCGCCCGGACCAGCTTGCAGGATCCGCTATCTGGATGGCTAACAGGGGTTTTGACGCTGTAAAGTTCCACCCGCTGCATGTTCTCCGGGGAACAGCCCTGGAAAAAGAATTTGTCTGCGGGAATTTCTCCCCGCAGACAGCGGAGGAATATGTCTCGGAAGTCATAACCGCCCTGAGGGTGCTGCCAAAAAAGATGCTCATACAGCGTCTCTGCGCCGACGCTTCTCCGGAAAAGCTACGGGCTCCCTTGTGGATAAATGACAAAAGCAGAGTGATTGCCATGATCCGCGACCGGCTTGAGGCGTACGGCGCTTTCCAGGGAGATAATTTTACTGCTTCCTCTGAGTCGTAAGATACCCGAGGACCATTAGTACAGGGAGAAATATAAATTTACCGTAACCGGAAAAAAAGTCCCTGAGCACAGGAACACGGATAGCCATCTTAACGGCCAGCGCCAGGGTTACAGTAATAAAAAGGAGCGTAGTAAGGGGGGATCTCCCCTTCTCCTGTTTTTCGTTGTTCTGTTCCCCTTTTTCGGGACTCATTCCCCAACCTCCGATCAATGATTTTCCCCGACCCGACTCATTTTCTCACCAGCGTTCATCAAGGTCATTGCCTGGCAATAACTTACAAGGGAGCCGGGAGCCGGTTTACCCTTTCACAGTCTACTATACAGCATGGGGAAAAAATAAAAAAAGGGGCTTTCAAAAGCCCCCATTGTTCCGGTGATCTCAGATCAGAGACTTCAGCGCCTCCATGGCCGAATCGTAATCGGGAGGAGAAGTGACCTCGGGAACTATCTCCACGTAACGAAGAATATTATCCCTGTCTACAACAAACACAGCCCTTGCGAGAAGTCTCAGTTCACTTATCAGAATTCCCCAGCCCTTCCCGAAGGAGGCATCCCTGTGATCAGAAAGAACCCTGACAGAGTCTATTCCTCCGGCAACGCAGAATCTTCTGATCGCGAAGGGCAGATCCATACTGATATTGATAACCTCCACATCGGATGGAAGCGAGGAAGCCTCCTCGTTAAACCAGTGAGCCTGCAAGTCGCACACGGGAGTATCAAGAGACGGGGTCACAGATATCACCTTGATCCTCCCGGCGAAATCATCCAGCGATACCGGTTTCAGATCCTGGTCAAGGACGGAAAACCCGGGGACCTTTTCTCCCACCTTCGGCCCGGGTCCGGAAAGGGTTACCGGGTTTCCCTTCATGGTTACGGAATTATTTCTTTCCACTGCCGAGCCACCACCCTTTCAGGTTATTTCACTACCCTGTATGCCTTCTCCGCCGCTCCGCAAAGAGGACATTCAGAGGGAGCTGAACCTTCGGCAATATGTCCGCAGACAGTACATAAATAGTAATCGAACTCTTTCCCCGCAGATGGTTCTTTCGCGGCCTTTACAAACAGTTCCGCATGAACCTTTTCGGCCTCGTTGGCAAGCCTGAAGGATCTCTCGGCCCTTTTCTGCCCCTCTGCTGCGGCATCCTCAATAAATGACGGATACATGCTGGTGAATTCGTATGTCTCTCCCTCTACAGCCGCCTTCAAGTTTTCTTCGGTAGAGCCGATCCCCCCCATGGTCGCGAGGTGAGTGTGGGCGTGGATGGTCTCCGCTTCGGCAGCTGCCCTGAACAGCATGGCAACCTGATGGAAGCCTTCTGCATCTGCTTTTTTCGCAAAAGCCAGATATTTCCTGTTTGCCTGTGATTCACCGGAAAAGGCTGCTTCAAGATTTTTCAATGTTTTTTCGTTTGACATTGCGGTATCCACCCCTTTTACTGGAATGTTTTCAATTTACCATGGCCCAGCCCCCTTTGCAACCATGTATTCACCTCCGGTTCAGGGAGAGGAGACCGAAAGAGAAAGCAGGTCGTTCAGAACCCCATAGGCTGTATCATAAAGACCCGGCTTCTCCTGTGTAACAAGGACAGGTCCCATGAGATCCGTATGTATCCTTATCACGGCCCCACCTCCGGAAACAAGAGAAAAGGGGTGATCCCGAGGTATCTCTTCTACCCCAACCTTGCCAAAAACTTTTCCCCCCTCTTTCCATGCCCGACAGACAAGTTTAAGTTTCCTGCCAGACAGGGAGGCTCTTTCGACTTCCCGGCGAGAGACACCTGATATGCCCTTCCTTTCGACATCCAGAGGAGTAATATTGCCTCCAAGCACAACGTTAGCAAGGACAGAAACCTTGGCAGCCGCATCCCAGCCATCAATATCATTGCGGGGATCAGCTTCAGCGACACCCGCAACCTGGGCTTCACGAACAGCATCGTCGAAATCCGCGCCCTCTTCCATCCTCGTCAGGATATAGTTCGTTGTAGAATTGAAAATCCCGTCAACGGATCCTATGGTGCAACCTTCAAGACAAGATCTGCAAAGGTTCAGGACAGGGGCCCCGTCCATGACGGTAGTCTCGAAGAGAAACTTTTTCCCTGCCTTTATCGCCAACTCTGACAGTTCCCTATAGGAAAAAGAGACAGGTCCCTTGTTGGCCGAGACTGCATGGCGTCCACCTGCAAGGGCATTCCTAATATGTGTAGTTGCTGGCTCTCCTTCGTTCTCGATGGAAAGAGTGGACAATTCCACAAGAACATCGTAATCGAGGACCGAACTTGCTTCCTCTCCCGAAATACGTGTAAACCCAGGAATACCTTCAGAAAAAGAACCTTCCCTCCCGAAATTTTCAAGGGCCAAAGAGAAGTCAATACCGCAAGGATCCACAACAGACCCCCTGCTTCTCGTGATTATCCCGATCGGCATAAGGCCAGCAAGTCGGGACATTCCCGGGAAGAGATCTTTTTCAGTCGAAAGGATCTTCGCTATGGTTCTTCCGACGTTACCGAAACCTATGAAGAGAGCCTTCATCAAAGCCCTGCCACAGACAGTTTTCCCGAGGATATGTCGCTGACAGCTTCGAGAAGGCGCTCAACTTCCTCGACGGTGTTGTAAAGTGATACTCCGACCCTTGTTACCCCTCCCTTTTCGAGAAGTCCCAGCACTTCGATCGGGCGGATAGCGTAAAAATGTCCGTCCCACGCGCAGATGGCACGGCTGTCCAGCATCCTGCATACATCGATTGGGTCAAGACCCTCCATTGTAAAAGAGACCGTGGGGGCACGGTGTTTTTCATCAAAACCCGCCCCGATGATCTCTACTCCCTTGATCTTTCTCAACCCCTCGAATATTTCTACAGCAAGAAGGTGCTCGTATTCACCGATCCTGTTCATGGCACTGACTATCTTCTCCCTCCGGGAAGACCCGCTGCCGAAAGAGGCTACGAAATCAACGGCAGCCCCTACTCCTGCAATAGCGGCATGATTAAGGGTCCCCGTTTCGATGCAGTAGGGGGCGTGCTGTTCCTGTGTCCTCAGGGTATACACGGGGAGACTGTCGAGAAGGCCCTCCCTGGAATAAAGAACTCCTATATGGGGCCCGTAGAACTTGTAGGCTGAGCAAAGGAGAAAATCCACACCCAGGGAGTTGACATCCAGAGGAAAGTGAGGAGCATAGTGGACTGCATCGACCAGGAGCCAGGAGCCGGATTTGTGCGTAAGTTCCCTCACCATCTCCACATTGTTCACCGTTCCAAGCGCGTTGGAAGAAAATCCCATCGCAACAAGCCTTGTATTCTCGTTTATCTTGTCGCTGAAATCTTCATAATCAAGGATGCCTCCCGGGAGAAGCCGTACCTCCCTCACCACGACTCCCTCTTCTCGAAGCGCAAGCCACGGTCCTCTGTTGGCTTCGTGGTCCAGTTGGGTCACAAGTATTTCGTCTCCCGGAACAAGAGTCCTGCCTATGGCTCGGCTCAGTGAAAAATTCAGTGTAGTCATGTTGTGCCCAAAGGATATGTTCTTCTTTCCGCTGGCCCCAAGGAAGAGGGCCATGGAATCCCTGGCGTCCTCTATTATCCTGTCAGATTCATTCGTTGTGAGAAAAAAACCGTGCGTGTTGGAGTTGCAGGTGCTGTAGTAGCAAGAGACCGCGTCCATAACCGACCGGGGGACCTGAGTTCCTCCGGGACCGTCAAGATAGGCAATGGGAAGACCGTTGTGTTCTCTGGTAAGTGACGGGAATTCATTTCTCCTCTGTGGGATATCAAGATACCTGTTGTCAATTTTCATTAAAAATACTCCTTCCGTGATTTTTCAGGGCACAACTCCTGATACGGTCTTTTATTTCTGGACTCTCACTGCGATAAGTGATCTTCGATCTGCAAATTTTTGTCTTTACCCCATCATTTCGAGCAGTTCCATGTACTCGTCCCTGCCCATTGGCCTCGGATTACTGGAATTGCTGCCGTTTTTAGCTGAATTGAGAGCTATTGTTTCCATATCTTCTCTTCGAACACCCAGGGTACTAAATGGCGGAAGACCCGTATCACGGGTCAGTTCCGAGACCTTTTCTACAGCCATTTCTGCCCCTTCTTGCGCAGTATTGAAAGAGCAACCCATTGCCGAAGCTATCCTCGCGTATCTTTCTGTGCACCAGGGCCTGTTATATTCCATGACGGTTGCCAGGGCTACAGCGTTGCAAAGACCGTGGGGAGCATCGTACATTCCTCCCAGGGCCTCGGCAATACAGTGAACCGAAGCAACATCCGAGTGAGAAAAAGAGATCCCGGCAAGAACACTACCCATAAGCATGGCAGCCCTGGCTTCGATATCGTCGCCTTGTCGGACAGCCCGGACAAGATTGGCCGCAATGATCTCTATCGCATGCAGGGCACACGCGTCAGCAACAGGTTCCGAGGGCAGGGCCGTAAAACCTTCTATCGCATGTACCAAGGCATCCATTCCGGTCGACGCCGTAAGCATGGGCGGCATGGATGACGTCATTCCTGGATCACAAAGGGCTATCTTCGCGGCAATTCGGGGGTGTCTTATGCTGAACTTGAATTTCTCCCTGCTGTCGGTTATTACGGAACTGAAAGTTACCTCGCTTCCGGTGCCAGATGTAGTAGGTATTGCCACCATGGGCAGAGTGTCTTTACGAACAGCATTTCTGCCTTCGTAATCCCTGATATTTCCTCCGTGAGTTACAATTATTCCTATCCCCTTGGCACAGTCTATCGGGCTCCCTCCACCGACCGCCAGAAGGGAGTCGGCACCAAATTCAAGGGCCACATCCGCCCCTTCCATGACGTTGATGTCCTTGGGGTTGGGTTCTACGGAGCTGAAAACAAGGTAGTCCATTCCTGCCTTGGTCAGGTTGTCTTTGACTCTGTCAAGAATGCCTGCCGAAATGACCCCCGGGTCGGTAACCAACAATGGCCTCTTCTTCCCGAGCTCACCAAGGGCGTCCGCTACTGAATCTGATACGCCTGCCCCGAATTCTATTCTGGTTGGAAGTTCAAAACTGAACGGACTTATCACTTGACCACGCCTCCCGAATATTTCAGGTTGATTCTGCCAGATGCCATTTGCGGGCACCAGGGTCTAAAACTCGTAGTCTCTTCTGTCAACAACGCCTCGGGGAGGCATTCCGTCAAGAAAAGCCCTGACATTATCGGCTCCCAGCCTTGCCGCGATCGGGAAGATCCCGTCAACCAGATTCGTATTGTGCGGAGAACCCAGTAAATTATCCAGATCAAAGAAGGGGTGATCCAGCCTGAATTCGCCATGAGTATGGGGCTCGACCCACCAGGCATCTATTCCCACCCGGAAATCGGGGTTGGCCTTCATGTGTTCGTAGAGAGCCTTCTGGTCGATGATCGCTCCACGCGCGGGGTTGATAAAAATGGCATCGTGCTTCATCAGCGAGAGTTCCCTGCTGCCTATAAGCCCAACTGTTTTTTTGGTTAGCGGGACGGCCAGAACCAGGACATCGGAATTCTTCAGGACTTTGGGGAAAGATGTCATGTCCCCTATGAAATCGACATCCTCATCGGTTTTCCCACTGGTGTTTACCGCAATAACTTTCATCCCCATCGGCCGGACAAGCCTTGCAACAGCCTTTGATATTCCGCCGAAACCGACAAAACCACACGTTTTTCCCCGAAACCAGGTACTGACTATGCTTCTGTCGAACTGGCCTTTTTCAAGTCTCTCGTGACACTTTCGCAGATACTTCCCAAGGGAGAGGATCATTCCCAGAATATGTTCTGCCATGGGATCAGCCCAGGCTCCGGTATTGGCACATATCGTCACCGTTTCGGGAATATCGTCAAAAGGAAGGGCATCCACACCTGCCTGAAGGGACTGAAGAAGGCATCCATCCTTCAGGAGATGAAAGTCATCCCGGCCAAGTTCGTTATGCATCATGAAGGATATAACCGCGTCGGCAATTCTCAGAGAAGTACCCCTTTCCGGATCACCACGGTCGGGCAGTCTCGTAATGACAGCCTTGCTGTCTATCGCCTCCGCTACCGCAATGTCTCCTTCCTTGTCGAACGGGAAGGTTACCAGCACTCTCTTTTTCTGCATGGAGCAACTCTCCCTTCTTTGATTACTCAAGGATCAATTCAGCGAATCAAGAGCTTCCGAAATGTCCTGCCAAACCGGCTCCACCGGCTCTATACCCACGGAAAGCCTTATAAGTCCTCCGGTGATGCCCGCGTCCGCTCGCTGCGCCTCGTTCATTGACCGATGAGAGGTTTTTGCGGGATGAGAAATAGTCGTGGAAATGGAGGCCAGGCTTGGAACAAGTTCAACCATCCTGAGATTTTTGACGAAAAGGGAAGCGGCTCTCTCACCGCCCTCGATCTCGAAGCTAAGCATCCCTCCAAAACCGTTTTCAAGCATCTTCCTTGCCGTGCCGTAACTGGAATGCCTCTCCAGCCCCGGGTACTCCACCCTCAGGACTCTGGGGTGCCTTTCGAGAGCCCTCGCAAGGTGAATGGCATTGGTTGAATGCGCTTCCATTCTCAGGTGAAGTGTCCTGACCCCCCGCTGAACAAGCCATGCGTCAAAAGGGCTCATGCTTCCTCCCAGCATCGAGCGAAGTCTGAGCGCCTTTCCAGCAATCCCTTCATCAGCTGCCACTGCCCCACCCGTAACATCGCTGTGTCCATTAAGATATTTCGTGAGACTGTGGATCACCACGTCGGCACCCATCGCTGCCGGCCTGCACAGGATCGGTGTAGCAAAAGTGTTGTCCACGAAAAGCAAGGCACCCGCAGAGGAGGAAATTTTTGCCAGAGCGGGGATATCGGCAACACCCATCATGGGGTTGGATATAGTCTCAAGGTAAACGACCTTAGTGTTAGACTTTATCGCTCTTTTTACCGAATCAGGGTCCAATGTGTCCGCAAGATCGACCTCTATCCCCCAGTCTCTCAGGAAAACATCGATAAAGGAAAAGGTACCTCCATAAAGAACCCTGTCAGCAATTACGTGATCACCCGGTTTGAGAACGCTCAGGAAAGCTGTCGTTATCGCTGCCATCCCCGAAGAAAATACAAGGGCAGATTCTGTCCCTTCGAGGGCAGATATTGTCTCCTCGAGAAGAGAGGCGTTAGGGTGCCCCATCCGTGCGTATACGAACCCCGGTTTATCCCCATCAAAAACAGGGTCCAGGTCTTCAAGTTCTTTGAAGGAGAATACGGAGCTGGCGTAAATTGGAGGAACCTTGGGTCTTGTATTTCCTTCCGTGACCCTGTCTCCAGTATGAATTGCGTCGATTCCCGGAAACCTTTCAGTCATCTTTCAACCCTCCGTCGAAAAGATTGGTTATTATTCGCCTGTAAAGATATTATAAAGCCTGGAATGGCAATTTTCGGTAGCGGTTTAACTTTGCGTCCTTTCCGGAAATGTCTCTATATTTCCTGCCCGGCGATACGACAATTACGGGCACTTTACTGTTTGCTCCTGTTTTAGTAAACTGCATTATGACAAAAGCCTCCGAGCCCTTCCGCCTAAAGGAGCCCCCACGGCGGCGGGCCTGCGGGTGTTCCCGGAAACAGGAACACCTCCCGTGTTTGGAAAGGAGGGAACGGACAGGGTTATCGACGGCCGTCTCCCTTTATCAACGGGAGACGGTTTATTGTTACCGGGCACAAGCCCGGTATTCTTCTGAAGGGATTGATTCAGATGAATCGTATCCTTAAGGTACTGGCAATATCTCTTCTTGTAACGATAGTAGCCCTTTCAGCTGCTTTCGCGGAAAACCCGGTGCTTCGAATGGCCACAACAACAAGCACAGACAACACAGGCCTCCTCGATGTTCTCGCCCCCGAATTCCTTAAAGATACCGGCATTGAGCTCCAGTGGGTTTCGGTGGGTACTGGAAAGGCCCTTGAGCTCGGAAAGAACCGTGACGTGGACGTTCTTTTGGTTCATGCCCCCGATGTTGAAGTAAAGTTCGTAGAGGATGGTTTCGGGGTGAACAGGCGCGAGGTCATGTACAACGACTTCGTTATTATCGGCCCGGCCAAGGACCCCGCAAAGATCAGGGGGAAAATGGTAAACGAGGCACTTAAAGCCGTTTCGGGAGGAAAATTCTCTTTCGCAAGCAGGGGCGACAAATCTGGCACGCACGTGATGGAGACCGTTCTCTGGAAAAGAGCGGGGATCGAGCAACCAGAAAAGGAGAGCTGGTACATCCAGACCGGCCAGGGAATGCTGAACACCATAACCATAGCTGCAGAGAGAGACGCTTACACCCTCACGGACAGGGGCACCTTCATCAAATACGAGGACAACCACAAAGGAGATCCGCCTCTGGTAATCATAGTCGAGGGAGACGAACAACTTTTCAATCAGTATAGCGTGATCGCAGTAAACCCCGTAGGAGCGGATTATATTCGATACGACCTTGCTCTAAAGTTTTCTGACTGGATCCGCTCGGAAAAAATCCAGAAAATGATCGGTGATTTCACTCTCCTGGGCAAACCCCTCTTCGTGCCCAACGCAAAATAAACTGCCACCCCTGAGAGTCTCCTCGTTGCGGGATAGTTATTTCCCCAATGGGGAGGCTTTTTTATTCCCTCATGTACAATATTCTTGGAGGTTTTGTATGGGCTATCTGGGTGAGGGTTTTTTGACAGCTTTCCGGATCCTTTTTTCTGGTCAGGAGGAGACCTTCAGTGCCATTATCACAACGCTGAAAGTCTCAACCTTTTCCATATTGATAACTCTTGCCGTGGGAGTTCCCCTGGGCTTCCTGCTGGGATATTATTCCTTCCCGGGCAAAAACGCCTGTCGAATGGTCGTCGACACTCTACTGGCTATTCCGACAGTTGTTGTTGGACTTCTTGTCTATGCTTTTATTTCGAGAAGCGGCCCTCTGGGCAGCATGGGCCTTCTTTTTACACTCAAGGGGATCGCCGTCGGGCAATTCATTCTCGGGCTTCCGGTAGTGGTATCACTGACGGCTTCGTCTACTGAACAGATCGAAAACTCGGTCAGGATGACCCTTATGACACTTGGAGCCAGCCCTGGGCAGCTTGCGATGAGTTCTCTGTGGGAAAGCCGGTATTCGGTTATCGCAGCGGCCATGACTGCCTACAGCAGGATCATTTCCGAGGTTGGCGTTTCCATGATGATCGGCGGGAACATCAAATGGCGCACAAGGACAATAACTACCGCGATAGCCCTTGAAACAGGAAAGGGGCAATTCGCGGAGGGTATCGCACTGGGTATAGTCCTTCTGTTTATTGCATTCGCGGTAAGCGCGGCTGTCTCGTTATCCAGAAGGAGGGCTTCGAGTTGACGCATCTTTATGAACTCCAGGGAATAACCCGGGAATACGGCAACAAGAAGGTCCTTGACGTACCGGAACTGCGAATTGAGAAGGGGCGTATAATCGGGATAACGGGCCCCAACGGAAGCGGCAAGAGCACGCTAATGAGGATCCTTGCCTTTCTGGAAAAGCCATCTTCCGGAGATATTTTCTTCAAGGGCAAAAGGGTACGGGATATTGACGAATCATTAAGGAGAAAGGCCACACTGCTTCTTCAGGAATCCAGACTCCTCAAGAGATCCGTCTTCGACAATGTCGCCTACGGCCTGAAGGCAAGAGGAAAGACAGAAGGACTTTCTTCGAGAGTCATCGACTCGCTTTCAATTGTGGGACTGGATCCATCGAAGTTCGCTTCCCGCTCCTGGTTCGAACTTTCCGGAGGAGAATCCCAGAGAGTCGCTCTCGCCTCAAGGCTTATCCTCGATCCCGAAGTGCTTCTCCTGGACGAACCCACAGCAAGCATCGACGCAGGAAGCGCAGCAATTATAAAGAGCGCCATTCTCGAGACAAGGGAAAGGCTCGGGACAACAGTGGTAACGGTAAGTCATGACCTGGACTGGGCATACGGCATTTCGGACGAGGTCATATCGATGTTTTCCGGAAGAATGCACTCCCTGGGCCCGGAGAATATCATCCATGGCCCCTGGGAAAGAGCAGAAGAGGGAACTTTACTTAAGAAACTGGACGATGGACAGGTTATTACCGCCTCCGGTTTCCCGGGTTCTTCAAAAACCGCGGTAATTGATCCGGAAGACATTATCATATCCATTGATACTCCGGAAAACATTTCCGCAAGGAATGCCATAGAAGGAACGGTGACCAGGATGAACCTGGAGAACGGATCCGGAAGGATCCTCATGACAATCGCAGCTGGAGGGCAGGTTTTTTACGCAAGAATAACGACGTTATCACTTCAGAAACTCGAGATTATACCTGGGTCGGCAGTATCGATCATTTTCAAGGCCACCGCAGTAAAATGGATATGATCATTCCATGAAAGGAGCTCAAAACCTTTGCTCCGGATCATCGACGATAAGGAGGGTTGGCATTGAACATGACAAGGATCCTGTCAAGGGACCACATAGCCGATATCATCCGCATGCCAGACGTGATGGAGGCCGTGAGAACAGCCCTTACAGAAAGACCCGATAGACAGGCACCTCCATTTCAAAGCCTCATTTCCCGGGAAGAAAGGGGACGTGTCTATATCGTAAAATCCTCTTCGGGATTCTCGATGATCCCCGGGACAGCCGGAGTCTCCGTAACGGTTTCGGGGCAGGAGACATCATCTTCGGGGAAAAATATATATAATTCTTCGGTTATTTTGCTTTTCGATCTTGAATCAGGGGAACTGAAGGCAATTCTTGATGGCAGGGAGATCACCCTTTTGCGAGCCGCAGCGTCATGCGCAATAGGAGCAAGGCTTCTTGCCAACAAGGATGAAAAAAACATGCTCCTTGTAGGAGCGGGCGGCCTCGCAACAGCAATGCTAAAAGGGTCCGTCGAATCCCTGCCCGGGCTTAAGCAGGTTTCAGTCACAAGCCGGGATAACAGGAGAACAGAAAGTTTCATCAATTCGCAATCCCCCCGCTACCCCCATCTGCGTTTCGTTGATCTTTCATTCTTTGATCTTGAAGACCACATCGGTGAAAACCACTATCTTGTAACAGCATCTTCCTCGGGGTCACCGCTAATAAAGAAAGAATGGGTCTCTCCCGGAACTCACATTACGGCGGCTGGCGCAAACTCCCCGGGCAGGCAGGAACTGGATCCCGGGATAATAACCTCTTCGAGTGTATTCGCCGATGATGCCGATCAGGCATCAAGGATCGGGGAATGCAGGACCGCGGTAGAGACCGGCCTCATATCTCCGAAGAATATTACAGCCATAGGAGAGGTAATAGAAGGCAAGGCAGCCGGAAGAACCGAATCTCGTCAGGTCACAGTCTACGATATGACAGGAACCTCCCTTGAGGAGACTCTGGTCGCGGAATTGGCCCTGAGAAGATCAACCTACAGAAACACCGGCTACATCACCGGGATAATATGATATTGTTCATTTGAAATAGTTTACGAGCCAGGGATAGTAGGTACCAAGAGCTTTCGGGGTAAGGCAAAAAACAATATAACTCCCCATCGCGACACATGACTGGATCACCGTAAGGATATCCTTCCTGGGCTCTCTTCTGGCGATATAACCGAGGGCACCGATACAGGCAATAAAGGCAACAGTGTGGTAATTCCATCCGGTCCCGGTCCCCGCTTCACTGATCACCCTGTAGGCTCTAAGAACGCAGTATGCGCCCCACCCCGCCTGGATGTAGGTCTCACCGAGAAAGAGAACTCCCTTCAGCGGGTACCATATCATGGGCCTGAAGGCCGGGGGAAGTTTTTCGAACTCGCCAAGGGAAGTTTCTTCGGGTCTCGCCTCGCCCTGGAAAAAACTGCTCACCAAATTAACGGGTTTCTGGACACACCATGAGTAAAAAAGTGTAAAAGTTATCGCAGCAGCAGAAATTGAAAAAAAGAAAAGTATCATCGGGGCCCTCCTTTCGGTCAACCCATTGGATCGGGTCTCGACAATACTATAACAAACCATCAAAAAAGGGAGCCCCGAGGCTCCCTGGATATTTGGCCTTCTAGTCGGAAAGGGTTCTCACAAGATCCGTCACCAGGAGCTTTTCTCTCCAGCGATAATTAATCTGTGCCTGGTTTCCGTCAAAGAGACTGTCTGGATAACTGCTCCGGAAACGCCCTGATGCCCCTGGATCCGCTGACTTTCTTCTGATAACCTTCATCTCGATGTCCACTGGAGGTTCCTCCTTTTCTGACATTTCTTCCACGACATCGATAATGACATAAGGATAACTATTTGTCAACCTTTCTGGATATGGCATCCTTCCATTCCGAGATTGAAGCTGAGGCAGCCACACCCTGGATCCAGTCCGCCGATCCCCCGCCCCTTGCGGACAGGAAGGGGTTCTCCCTCGGAATAGCCCTTAGGTCAGATCCCAGATTTTGCCCTGCAGCAAGAACAAAGGACACCTCGTTGTTCTCGTCTGCCCTCGAGAGAAACAATACAAAGGCATCCGGTTCATTGGCCATCTTTTTTTTCATGGAACCAGTTGCCACTTCGACGGGAAAATTCTCGGCGGAGAAAACAAAAACATCAAAACCCTTGCATCGATGGCGTTCCCAGGGAATCTCCACGAAGGACTTCACTCTGTCAATTTTTTTAGACAGTTCACGCCTTTCTTCCTGGAGTTTTTGGACCACGGAGGGAAGTTTTTCCTCTTCGCATCCCACATCCCTGAGCAAGACCCTCACCATGCGACTCTGTTTTTCCAGAAATTCTTGCCTGTCCACGGTGAAACGGATCTCCCAGTCAGGGGGGGAACCCCTGAAACCTGTTGCTATTATGCCTCCCACCAGACCGGTCGAGGACACATGGCTGCCCGAACAGGCTATAGAATCGTATCCCCTTATAGAGATTACGGCTATTTTTTCTTCTTCCAGCCGATCCCACTTGATCCTGACCCCTTCAAATTCTTCAAAGTCACATTTTGAGCGTTCATCCCGGGTTATCGGGAGATCTTCGCCGATAACCGAGTTCGCTTTCTCTTCGGCATGGAAAATCTCATCCCATCCTATCTCGCCGGTGAACTTGATATATATGGTGCTCTCCTTCTCCCCTATCCAGACCTTTTCCACCCTCAGCCCCTCAAAAAGATCCTCCAGGGCCCGCGAAAAAATATGCTCGCCCGTGTGCATTCTCGACAGCCTGAGGTTCCTTTCTTCGTCAACGAACGCGGAAACAATGGAGCCTGTCTCCAGAGTCCCTTCCCTTATTCTGATGGTCAGGATATCTCCCCCGTCGCCCTTGTGGCAGTCGACAACATCGGCCCTGAATCCTTCCCCCTCCAGTGTTCCACTATCCCCGGGCTGCCCTCCTCCTGCGGGATGGAACACTCTCCCGGAGATCAGGATCTTTGCCTTTTTCCCCGACAACTCCAGAATTTCCTCGATTCTGTGCCTGTTTTCCATCTCTACCTCCCGAGTTTCCATTATGTCCATTCACGATGATACACTATTGAAAAGATGCCAGGGGGTTACCATGGAAAACAGGGTTTGCAAAAGAGTTTTGATATCGGGAGCCGTTCAGGGAGTAGGATTCAGGTGGCGGGCAAGACAGTTGGCTCTCGAACTGGGAATAAGTGGATGGATAAGGAACCGCCCCGACGGAAAAGTCGAGGCGGTCTTCCAGGGGCCGGATATTATGGTCCGTGAAATCATCGATTGGGCCAGAAAAGGGCCGAAAGGAGCAGTGGTAACGGAACTCTGTCAGTTCGACTACGAATGCGACCCCGTTCCTTTTGACTTTGTGATAAAAAGAAACGCATGAAAAACCGGCATGAAAATTATTTACCCTCTCCGACGACTTTCAGTTCCGGTTTGATGTTCTCGGCCTCCGGGTGGACGGTCCTCCAGAGTTTTACAGGAAGACCCCATATTTTGATAAAGCCCGCCGCAGCCTCGTGATCAAAGGCATCCCCTTCAGAGTATGTTGCCATGGAGTCAACATAGAGTGATTTTTCGGCCTTGAGTCCAACCACAACTGATGCGCCTTTGTAAAGACGCACCCTTACCGTCCCGGTGACATTTTCCTGAATAGAATCGAAAAAGGCATCTAATCCCTTCCTGAGAGGCGAGTACCAGTAACCGAAGTAGGTGAGTTCCGCATATTTTAGCGACAGATCTGCCTTTGCGGCTATTACGTCCCTGGAAAGGGTCATGCTCTCAAGCGCCTGGTGGGCCTGAAGAAGTACCACCGTCGCCGGACATTCGTATACTTCCCTGCTCTTGAAACCGACAAGCCTGTCCTCTATCATGTCTATCCTGCCTACCCCATGACCCCCTGCTATAGCGTTAAGTTCAGATATGAGGGTAACGCCATCCATCTCTTTTCCGTTCAACGCCACAGGGATACCCTCAAGGAAGGATATCTCCAGATACTCGTGGTTGTCGGGAGCTTCCCAGGGATCCACGGTCATTGTGAAGGCATCGCTCGGGGGCTCAGTCCAGGGATCCTCAAGGGGACCACATTCAATAGAGCGCCCCCAGAGATTACCGTCAATGGAATAGGGGCTCTCAACAGTTACCGGTACCGGGATATTGTTGACCCTGGCATACTCTATCTCCGCATCCCTCGAAAAATGCCAGTCCCTGACCGGAGCGATGACCTTGAGATCCGGGTTCAGCGCGTTAGTGCAGACCTCGATCCTGACCTGATCCTGTCCCTTGCCTGTGCAGCCATGGGCAACGGCCACGGCTCCTTCTATCTCGGCGACCCATGCAAGATATTTTGCGATAAGCGGCCTGGAAAGTGCCGAATTGAGCGGATATTTACCCTGGTACATCGCATTTGACTTCAGGGCAGGCCATACCATCGTTTCCACAAACTCCTGACGCAGGTCCATAACGTAGGCATTGACTGCTCCTACCGCAAGGGCTTTCATTTTGACCTGGTCAAGATCGATATTCTGCCCGACATCTGCAGTGAATGTCACCACGTCATAACCCTGATCCTGAAGCCATTTGACCGCCACTGATGTGTCAAGTCCACCGCTGTAAGCCAGAACTACCTTTCCCTTGTACTCCATTTCCAAAATCCCTCCCCTGGATAAATAAAAAAAGGCTCGCCCCTTCTTTCGAAGGGGCGAGCCTGAGCCCGCGGTACCACCCTAATTGTCATGCCTCCCGGCCGACCTCTCACGGCTATTAACCGTTTCTTCCCTACTTGGCCTGTGAAAGCCTTTCTTCAGGAATCGGCTCGGGGGCTCTATTCAGTCGGTCTCGACGAGGAACGCTTTCAGCCTGTTGCTGCATCCCCTCTCTGTCGACGAGTACGCGACCTACTCTTCCCCGTCATCACCGCGTATCCCGCGATACCTGACGCAGAAAAACCAGGTCTTATTCGTCTGACTCGTCTTAAAGTGGTTGCAACCATGACCGCACCAACCTCGCTGAATTATCGTTCATCAATGGCGGAAATTATACACAGGGGTTATAGCAATGTCAACACTTTCGCTGAAAACCTGTGCCGAAACCAAACCGTTCGGGTGTTCTGCCGGCCCTTCAGCTATCTTTTTCAAAACCCGCCCTCCGGAGTTTTTCTATGGAAGGATAATGGGTCATATCCATGTGTATCGGTGTTATAGAGACATAACCCTCCGATACCGCTTTTACGTCACTGCCATCGTCCATTACATCATCGGGCTGACCGGAGATCCAGTAGTAGGATCGCCCCTTGGGATCCTTAAGAGGGTTGACCTTGTCCCTGTAGATCCGGATACCCTTTTTTGTGATTCTGAACCCCCTGATCTTTCCCGCCGGGAGATTTGGGACATTGACGTTAAGGAGTATCCCCTCTGGGAAGGGGAAATTTTTGAAGCCTTCCAGGATTGTTGCGACCGATTCGGCGGCAGATTCGTAATTCTCGACCTTGTCGGACTGGGCCGAGTTAAGTGAAACCGCTATGGAGGGCCTCCCCAGGATATGTCCTTCCATGGCTGCCGAAACTGTTCCGGAATAAGTCAGATCATCAGCAAGGTTGGGTCCCCTGTTGATGCCCGATATGACCATTTCCGACTCTGGCGCAACGGCTTCGAGACCCAGTACAACACAGTCGGAAGGGGTTCCCTCACACGCGTAAACCTTCATGCCTTCCGGATAGCCTCCGCCCTCGATCTCCCAGAGTCTCAGGGGCCTTGTCAAGGTAATGGAGTGACCTACGCTGCTCCTTTCCCTGTCTGGAGCTACTACGCTCGGAGAGTAACCATGCTCTTTCAACACCCTGGAAAGAGTTATTATTCCTGGAGAAAAAACGCCGTCATCGTTCGAGACCAGTATTTTCATGATTCGGGACCCCTCAGGTTCAAATTATCAGATAAAGGAGAGTCCTGATTATCGGACTCATTATGGCCTGGACTACTCCCAGCACCAGCAGGATCATCAGGACAAAGAAACCGTATCTTTCAAGCCAGAAGAACCACCCCATATATTTCGGAGGAAGAAGGACATAAAGCAGTTTTGACCCATCCAGGGGGGGTATCGGGATCAGGTTGAAAACCCCCAGGCCAAGGTTTATCAATATCATGAGGAGAATAAACCTCCCGAGGGCGGGGTTGGACATGAAGGGCCCGGGAACAAGTCTTACGACAAGGCCGCTGAAAACGGCCGTCAGGAAGTTCCCTGCCGAGCCGGCAAGAGAGACGATTATCAGGTCACGCCTCGGGTGCTTGAAATACCTCGGCTCGACAGGAACCGGTTTGGCCCAGCCAAAACGGAAAACAAGCAACATCAGTGCCCCTATAGGATCCAGATGGGCCAGGGGATTGAGTGTAAGTCTTCCCATGCGTTGGGCTGTCGGGTCTCCAAGCCTGAAGGCAGCGTAACCGTGACAGAATTCATGGAAAGTAATCGCCCACAGGACTGCGGGCAAGCTCAGCAGAAGATCTCCAAGAGCCGGGAAATGGGACACTACTTTTCACTTCCTTTCAGTATCTTGCAGGGCAGGAAATGATCCTGCCGAATAGTTTTCCTTGATCCATTCGATCTCATCCTCGCGACTTTCAACTTCTCCGTCAAGCCTTGCCATTTTCAGATTCGAAAGGATAACACCTACAAGGGGACCTTCATGATACCCCATTTCCAGAACATCGCGACCCGAAAGCATCGGTTCAACTTTTTGAAGCCGGGTAAGGTATAGAAGTATTCTCCTTCTTACTCTCCATCTCCCGGTGGCTGCGGCCCAGAATATTGCTGTTACAGGGCTGTATTCCTGGAGAAACATCATAATGTGGGAGGGTTTTTTTTCTCCCCTGCCCCCCAGGCGATGCTCGGCCGATCCCAGTTCGAATATTCCCCTTATAACGATCTCCCTCTCTCCGGGAGAAAGACTCAGACGATCAAGCACCCTGGTCTCCACACCATCCGGTGAATCAACCAGGACCGCCATAAGGGAAGCAAGCCATTCCTTTTCCCCCAGGTCTGGTATATCCCTCATTAGTCTTTTCCGGAAAGCACCAAGCCTTCTTAGAGCCCTGGCAGCACCGATATCAAGGATCAATCCCGGAAACAGAGATCTCCAGAACCCCAGATATTTGAGCCTGCGGACCACTGAAAGGGCCTTCTCTTCCCTGAAGACAAGTTCTATCTCGCTCCTTAACCTGACTCCCGAAAGAAGAGAGAGCAGCCCCCCTTTTATGCAGTTTTCAAGAAGCCTGAGGGTGTTGTCCTCTATCGTGAAATCAAGACGCTGTTCCAGTCTTATACCTCTGATGACGCGGGTAGGATCCTCGACGAAGCTCAGATTGTGAAGAACCCTCAGGCTTCTGTTTCCTGTATCATTTCTGCCGCCAAAGTAGTCAACCAGAACTCCCCAGCTGCCCCTGGTTATAGAGACCGCCATTGCGTTGACCGAATAGTCCCTCCGGTACAGATCGTGTTTAAGGGAATCGATGGATACCCGCGGCTGTGCCACCGGGTATTCGTAGAACTCTCTCCTTGCGGTCGCTACGTCGACCTTTCGTCCGTCAGGAAAAACTATGGTGCCAGTCCTGAACCTCTGGTGGATAGCGACCCTGCACCCGTCCTTTACCCATGATTCGAGAAAGGCCACCGCATCTCCTTCAACGACGATATCAAGATCTTCATTCGGTCTGGCCAAAAGAAGATCGCGGACAAAACCGCCCACCACGTAAGCCTGGAAACCCAGACTTGAAGCCCTGTCACCCAGTTTGTAAAGCAGGGACAAGACTTTCGTGTCAAGGATACCGGACATCGTGCCGGAAACATTTTCCATCCAGGGCATCTCGGGAGAAACGGACCTTGTTTCAACTGGAAGTGATCTGGGAAAAAGAGCACGGAGAATGTCCGTCCTGGTGACTATTCCCAGAATTTCTTCGCCGCTTGTTACGGGGATCCTTCCAATGTTTCGCAAAACCATCATCCTGTGAGCCTCGGCAACGGAAGCATCGGGGAGTATCGTTACAGGATCTCCTGTCATATAATCCTCTACCAGGGCCGAACCCAACCCGTGGATCCTCGCCTTGTCGAGGTCTTTTCGTGTGATGATGCCAAGAAGTCTGCCATCAACAGACACCGGAAGGGCAGCGTGACCATACCTGATCATAAGCCTGTAGGCTTCCTCGACTGACATATCCGGCGTTATTACCATAACCGGGCTTGTCATGACATCCTCAACTGTTACAAGGGGCTGGATCTCCTTTTCCAGGCGACTCTCAAGTCTGCCAAGGATCTCCTGCGGATCCTCACCCGTGAGAGTAACAGAGGCAGCCTGGGAATGTCCGCCTCCTCCGAGAGGGGAAAGGAATTTTGCCACATCAAGTATCTCTTCCTTTCCGCGCGCAACGACATAAACCCTCTTTTCCATACGAACGGCAGCCAGGGCTACATCGGCATCAAAGTAATCCCTCAGCCTGTGCACGAAAAGCGATAATCCTTCTACGTAATCCGGGTGCGACATCGAGGAAAGAACCACTTTGGCTCCCTGAATATATCTCTCCCTGGCACTCTCAATAAGGCGGTCAAGGATCCTGCGCTCGGAACTATCAAGGGAAAGCTCTATGTGGGCAGGGATGGCGGTCATGTCCGAACCCATACTCCTGAGCCGAATGACGGCCATGAAATCCCTTTCTGTGGTCGCACCAAAGGTGAGAGCGCCAGTGTCCTCATAAATGCCCATGGCAAAAAGGGTTGCCTCCTGGGGGGTTATCTCTATTCCCTTGTCAATGAGCATTTCGACAAGAAGCGTTGTTGTAGCTCCAACGGGTTCGATCAGGGAGAAATCAGCAGTTATATCGTCCTGAACTGCGGCATGATGGTCGTATATATGGACCTCGAGATCTTGTCTTTCCAGGATCCCGGCAAACGAGGCTATCCTGGCGGGAGACCTTGCATCCACTACTATCAGCGTGGAAATCTTGTCCATTTCGACCTGGCTGGGTGTAAGAATATTCCATCTTCCAGGGTTTCTTTTAAGGAATTCCCTCACGTTCCGGCCCGCCGAACCCGAGAAACATGGCCTTGCCCCGGGGTAAAGTTTTGATGCGGCAACCATTGAGGCAAGGGAGTCGAAATCAGCCCCTATGTGTGTAGTTATAATCTTCATCAGTCTCTCCCCCGGCGACCCTCAACAGGATCCTTTTTGGCACACTTAACGTCGCGTCGCCAGTTTCCATTGTAAATACGTCTTCAGGACAACACTCACCCAGGATATCCCTGATCTTTTCGATATAACCAGGTCTGGCCCAGACATTAATTGCTTTTTTGTCCGGGCAAGGCTCCATTCCGACCACT
Organism: Thermovirgaceae bacterium; assembly: GCA_035448245.1. Lineage (GTDB taxonomy): Bacteria > Synergistota > Synergistia > Synergistales > Thermovirgaceae > DAOTIQ01. The sequence goes on from DAOTIQ010000006.1 coordinate 30,986, forward strand.
TCGGAATAACCCGAAAGAGCATCTTTCAGACACGGGGATATTTCCCCGTCCTGTGACCTGACGAAGAATCCGGTTAACGACGACGCGTCAATGAAACCCTTCGCAAGGATCATGGCTCTTTCTGAAAGGTCCTGAAGACCTCCGTCGTTAAGAAGCACAAAATCAGCCTTGTCTCTTTTTGTTTCAGTCGGCATAAGCCTTTTCTGGCGCCGGTGGATCTCCCGGGCATCCCAGCCCCTGGCCGCGTTCCTTGAGATCCGGCAGATCTCGGGGGCTTCAACGTAAACGGTGAGGTCAATCCACTCGGGAACCCCGTTCTCGAACAGAAGAGGTATCTCAGCCACAACCCATCCATCCAGTTCCTTTACCCACCTGTACATTTCACGCCTTGCCAACGGATGCACAGTATCGCATATCCAACGGTATTCGTTGTCATTGTCAAAAACAAGAGCCGAAATGGCGGCATGATCGGGATATCCGGATGGATCAAGAATGGACTCGCCCCATCTGTCTACAGCCGCCAAAACAAGCTCTTCCGTTCTCCAGAGTTTGGCAACTATGGCATCTGCACTCAGGACTCTGGCCCCTGCAGAGGCCCAGATCGAGGAAACAGTCGACTTACCGGCCCCAACGTCTCCAGTCAGGCCTACCACAAGCATGGGGGATCCCCTCCTCACCCCTGTCTTCGGTATCCTTGAATTCATCGGGTATCTCCCAGAGAAACCTCGAAAAACCGTTCCTGAGAACGTTTCCGAAAAGGACCCGGCTTCTTGCAGCTGTCATATAGAGCCTTTCTTCGGCCCTGGTCATTCCCACATAGCATAGCCTCCGTTCTTCCTCGAGGTTTTCAGGATCATCCATACATCTGTAATGGGGAAAAACGGCTTCCTCGAGCCCCACAAGGAACACGGAAGGGAACTCCAGACCCTTTGCCGCATGGAGACTCATAAGGCTGACTTTTTCCGAATCATCTTCATCAAGATCCTGGTCCGTCACCAGCGCTATCTCCGCCAGCATCGTTTCGAGCCCTTCGCCGGTTGCGGCGACCGAAAGAAGTTCCATTACGTTCTCATGACGGTCGTGCCATCCCTCCGGATCTATCTTTGAAAGTTCGTCCCTGTAACCGATGTCCTGCATTATGTAATTGATGACAGCAACTATATCATCCTGGATCGTCAATATCCTCATCATGTGCGTGGCCAGTTCGGCCGCACCGGCGGCAGCCTTGGAAGCGAGACCTGAAACCCCTGACGCTATTCCCTTCCATATCTCATAAGCCGGAACAGATTTTCCTGCTATGTGGCCCATCAGGCGTTCAAGACTCTTCTTCCCCAGTCCTCTTGAAGGTACGTTAGCCACTCTCTCGAGAGCCGCGAAATCCATCGGGTTCACCGCCAGCCTCATGAAGGCTATAGCGTCCTTTACTTCCCGTCTCTCGTAAAAAGCTGTCCCCCTTACTATCCTGTAGGGAATGTCGTTCTGCAGCAGCGCTTCCTCATAAAGGCGACTCATGGCGTTTATTCTGTAGAGGATAGCCATATCTCCAAAACCATATCCCTGGCTCCGAAGTCTCATTATCTCGGACGCTACGAAAATCGCTTCTTCTCTCTCGTTCCTCCCGAGGAGTACGTGGATCTTTTCTCCTCCTCCCCGGGAAGTCCAGAGTTTCTTCGGTTTTCTTTTTGAGTTGTTGCGGATTATTCCATTAGCAGCTCCAAGAATATTGCCAGTCGATCTGTAATTCTGCTCCAGGACGACCACTTTCGCCTTTGGAAAATCTTTCTCGAAGTTAAGGATCATATTCATGTCGGCCCCACGCCACCCGTAGATAGACTGATCGGGGTCACCAACAACCATTATCCTGGGATCTTTCCCCGAAAGAAGTTTCAGAAGCGTGTACTGGGACCGGTTGACGTCCTGATATTCGTCAACCAGTATCCAGCGAAACCTTTCTCTCTCCTCCTCAAGGATCTCTCCGTCATTTAGCAGCAGGTGCAGGGGAAGAAGGATCAGGTCATCGAAATCGGCCGCTTTCTGCTTCGCCAGCCCCTCCTGGTATTTGGGAAATATCCTGTCTACAGGAAAATCCAGGGGTCTTGGGGAAAGGCTCCTGAAATCGCATTCTGTCTTTGCCCTCGATATGCTTTCAAGTACCCAGCCAGGCTCAAATCGCTTCTGGTCCAGATCAAGGTCCTTCATGACAGATTTAACAAGCGATCTGGTGTCGGCACGATCAAAAATGGAAGATATTTTTCTGTTGGCGATCCTCTCGAGGTCTTTGGAATGGCGGATCAGAAAACGAAGACCATAGGAATGGAAGGTCCCGATATCCATTCCACGGATGCCTGTTCCGAGAAGATTGCAAACCCTTTCCTGCATCTCCCGAGCGGCCTTGTTGGTGAAGGTGACTGCCAGGATGGAAGAGGGTTCCAGTCCCTCTTCCGAGACAAGCCACGCAAATTTGTGTGTAAGAACCCTTGTCTTTCCACTGCCTGCGCCGGCCAGCACCAGAAGAGGTCCCGAGCACTCCCTTACAGCTTCGGCCTGGGTGTCGTTGAGGGATCCTGCAAGAGCTGTTTTCCGGAATACCGTCATTTGCTTTTGGCCTCCATACATGCAGAGAGAAAAGATATCCATTCGTCAATTCCTGCCCCGCTGGTAGATGCTACCTCGAACCTTGACGCATTCGGGTTGAGAGAAATTACGTCATTCCAGAAAAGCTTCATGTCAAACTCCAGATATTCGGCAAGGTCGACCTTGGTCAGAATGACGGCTTTTGCCATGGATATCAGGTGTGGATATTTGAGCGGCTTGTCAGGACCTTCCGGAACCGAACATACAGCTATCTTGAAATCTTCCCCCAGATCAAATTCGGCGGGACATACAAGGTTGCCGACATTTTCGATAAAAAGCACCTCTACCCCTTCAAGATCCATTTCCAGAAGTGCTTTTTCTATAAGGTTCGCCTCCAGGTGGCAGCCTCCATGAGTATTTATCTGGATCACAGGGGTACCTGTCAGGGCTATCCTTTCCGCATCCCTTGACGTCGCCACATCCCCTTCGATCACAGCAGACCTGAATCCCCCTTTTTTCAGGGTCGCTTCGAGGAGAGTTGTCTTCCCGGCTCCCGGGGAGCCGATCAGGTTGACCATCAATATCCCGCGCTTTTCGAGTTCACCTCGCAACCGCATGGCAATTTTTTCGTCAGCCGCCATGACGGATTTTAGAATGCTAATCTTTCGGGGCATCCTGATCTTCCACCTCCACAGATTCTATTTCCATCTCCATCCCCTGCCTGATCTCTACATCACTGCTCCCGCACTCCGGGCAGAGGAAGGGATCCTTCTCCCATTCTTTGCAGCACGACCTGCACCTGAGTTCAACGGGAAGTTCAATAATCTCAAGTTCCGCACCTTCCATCAGGGTTTCCCTTGCCGCAATATCGAATGAAAATGACATGACGTCAGGAATTACCTGCCTCATGCTTCCGATCTTGATGGTAACCCTGGTTATGCGACCCCACCTGTTTTCGCGAGCCTGTTGCTCCAGAAGATCGACGAGCGCTTTGACTAGTGAGAGTTCATGCATCTACAGACATCTCCTTACCATGTTGATCGAAACCCGGTTTTCATGAAAAGGGGCTCCATACCCCGGGCTGACCAGTGGGATCGTAAGGGAATTTACTCCCGGAATACCCTGTTTCATGATACAGATCCCTTTCGGGATCGAACTGTCCGCTTTGATTACAACCCTCATGGAACCGCTTTCACCCCGGATAACCCCTTCGGAACCTTCCAGGGCACCAAGTCCTCCGAGATCATCCAGTGATACGACCGCTATCGGGAGACCAGTGGTATTCTCCTGACATATAGTCTGTCCATTGATATATTCATTCGAATGCACTGAAATCAACCTGAATTCTCCATCAAAGGAAGAAGATTTCGGTGTTTCCTCCGGAAGCCTGACCGAGTATTTCCCACTCCCCCAGTGCTCGGGCTCATCCCAGTAATATACCCCTTCTGAAACCTGCCTGAGCCTGGAGTCTTTCCTCAGGATAGAATCCATTTCCAGGCGCTGACCTTCAAGATCGGAGGAAACGCCCATCTTCCTGGCCAACCCGTCGAAGATCTCCAGGTCTGTCAGCACTTCCCCGGGAGAATCACATACTTTCAAGCTCCTGAACACATACTGATGCCACCAGGACCCTCTCCAGTCAGGACCTTCTTCCAAAAAAAGAGATGACGGAAGAACCAGATCACACATCCTGGCCGTTTCCGTCATGAAAAGGTCACAACATACCTTGTATGGTATTTTTGACAGGGTTTCAGTAAAAACATTTGAGCCGGGGGACTGCTTTGCAGGGTTGGATCCACAGAATACCGCAACGTCTATCCCCGGACTGAGACCTCCTGAGGAGTACCATGAAGAAACGGGGAGTTTTCTCTGGACGGCGCACTGCCGGGTAAGGCTATCCGGGAACAGGGCCATTTCGTCTTTTCCAAAGACCACGCCACATCCAGGTTCGCTTAGCCCTCCGATCATTACCGCAAGCGCAACCAGTGAATTGAAAGTATCCGAGCCGCTCATGTATCTCTGAATACCGTACCCGGGATAGACCGCGACAGGACCGTTTTTCAGGATCCATTCTGCTATTTCAACAACGTCCTTTTCTTTGAGTGAGGTTGCCTCTTCCACATCGCGGAGATCGAGTTCTCCGATCAGTTTTTCAAAGGCAGGAAGGTTCTGGACTCCGACCTTCCACCGGTCCGGAAGCAAACCAGACCGGTAAAGGGTCGCACAAAGACCGAGAGCCAGAACTCCATCGCTTCCAGGGCGTATGCGCCACCATTTGTCGGAAATCCTGGTAGTCTCCGTTTCTCTCACCTCAATAGACACTACCCCTCCTCCTCTGTTGCGGATCCCTGACAAAAGAGGAAGCAAATGCCTGTTGGTAACCGCCGCATTGCGCCCCCAAAGGAGGACTCCATTGCTTTTTTCCATGACCGTTTCCGGAAGCATTACCGGGGTGGTACCAAAACTTTTTCTGAGCCCCGCCCCACCGGCCGCACCGCAGAGCGAACCAACCGTAGTGGAATACCCTCCAAGGGCAGCAAAAAAATTGGGAAGGAGGTTCTTGGAGAAGTATAGAGACCCATAGCCCCTCGAAAAAAATATCGAGAGTGGACCATTCCTGGACAAGGCTCTTTCTGTCCTGGCTGCCCAGACAGACCAGGCTTTGTCCCATGATATTTCGTCCCACCGGGAACCATTCTTAAGCAGCGGGGACTTTATCCTTTCGGGATGTGTCCTTACCGATTCCCAGCGCTTCCCCTTGTCGCAGATAAAACCAAAACCGAGGGGAAAAGTCGGGTCAGGACCTATCAGAAGGGGGCCGGACTGTTTATTTTTTACGATCAGGGGACAGGCATCGGGACAATCGTATGAACATGCTGTCACAAATCGGTTTTCCAGGGATGATCACCTCTTGATAAACTCGAGTAAAGGGGAACCAAAATTAAAAAAACAGGGTGGGGCCGCATTGAAGACCCCACCCGCCTGCCTTGTCTCACCAGAAGAAGCAGGGGAAACAGAAATTATTCTTCGGGGACCAGGAGCCCGTATCCCCCGTCTTTTCTTTTGTAAACGACATTGACGCTTCCACTATCGGCGCTCCGAAAAACAAAAAAGGAATGCCCCATAAGATCCATTTGCATCGTTGCCTCCTCCGGAGACATCGGTCTGAGGGGGAATTTTTTGGTCTTGACGATCTTTTCCAGATTTTCTTCGGGCTCCGATATCTCCCTGACAAACCCCTCAATCTCAAAGGAAACATCCACGGGTTTCATCCTTGCCTTGTCCTTGAGAAAGGATTTGTGTTTTTTGATCTGGCGCTCAATGCTCTTGAGGCATTTGTCAAAGGCCTTCCTGATGTCTGGCGCGTAGTCCTCTCCCCTCATGATAACCCCGTTGACATCTGCCGTTATTTCCACAACATTCATTCCCCGGTTGAAGCTTACCTCAACCTGGGTGTCCCTGATGCGATCAAAAAACTTTTCGAGCTTGAGGAGCTTCTTCTCGATATATTCCTGAAGATCGTCCTGCAGTTCAACATTTCTGGTTACAAAGCGGATATCCATGGCCCATCCTCCAATCTTCAGTGTCGTCCGGAAAAACTCTCTCTGAAGCTATTTTAACACCTCATGATCAGTCGTTCAATGACTCTACCTGTTTACTCTTGCGAATCAAAAAATCATCCTCTTCCCGGCTGTTTGCCCTATAATTTCTTTTGGTTGAAAATACCTCATCTCTCGGGAGAAAGGGGATCCACAGAAAATGAAATTTTCGGCAAGAGCATCCCGTATGGAACCATCTGCAACTCTCGAAGTTGTAGCAAAAGCCAAAAATCTCAAGAATCAGGGCAAACCGGTGATCTCTTTCGGTGCGGGGGAACCGGATTTCGACTCGCCCCCCGCGGCCCGGGAATATGCTATCAAGGCCATCAATGACGGACAAACCCATTACACACAATCAAGCGGTCTCCCGGAACTGAAAGAAGCTGTAACAGATTATTACCGAAAACGATTTGGCCTCGATTACAGCCCTGGCCAGGTCGTTATAGGAGCCGGGGCAAAACCCCTTCTTTACGAGACACTCGCCGCCCTGATCGATCCGGGAGATGAAGTGATTGTCTTCTCCCCGGCCTGGGTCAGTTACGTCGAGCAGATAAGGCTCCTGGACGGGAAAGAATTGATCGTAGACACTACAGAAACAGGCTGCGTGCCAAATATCGCCGTAACCGAAAGGATGATAACGCCAGCAACAAGGGGCATACTTGTCAACACCCCCAACAATCCTACCGGAGCAGTATATAGAGAGGATGTCCTGCGCGATATTGCATCCCTGGCGAAAAAACACGATCTTTGGATAATATTTGACGAGATATACGAACGGCTGGTTTACGGGAACACCCAGTTCAGGAACATTTTGGAAATTGCCCCGGAGGTTTACGACAGGACCATCCTCGTGAATGGTGTTAGCAAGGCTTTCGCGATGACGGGATGGAGGATAGGTTACGCCCTGGCCCCTGAATGGCTAACTCCGAAGATCGCATCGATCCAGGGACATCTCACCTCGAACCCATGCTCCATAGCCCAGTGGGCGGCACTCGGAGCCCTGACAGGATCCGAAGAAGACACCGAAAAAATGCGGTTAGCTTTCTCTGAAAGACGGGATCTTATGATAGACATGCTGCGCAGGATGCCCCACATCTCTTTCAGTAAACCCGAAGGAGCTTTCTACGTCTTCGTTGATATCAGAAAGACTCTGGGATATTCATTCAGGGGGAGAACTATCGTTGACGATGGCGATTTTTGCAGTATCCTTCTGGATAGCGAATTTCTGGCAGCGGTCCCGGGAAGCGCATTTTTTGCTCCAGGGTTCATAAGGCTGGGGTACGCAAATTCAGAGAACGATATTCGGGAAGGCATGATGAGATTTCACAGGTTCCTCGATCAGATAAACAAAAAATAAAATGCGGGGCATCCGATTTCCGGATGCCCCGGGAATTTCCTTTCAAGATCAGTCCTCGAGTATCTCCTTTTCCTTGGCGGCCATTATCTCGTCAACACTCTTGATGAATTCGCCTGTTGTTTTCTGGATGGACTCGAGAAAGTCATGCATGGAGTCCTCGCTTATGTTGCCTTCCTTTTCCATTTTCCTGAAGGTATCGTTCGAATCACGCCTCAGGTTCCTTACTGCAATCCTTGCGTCCTCGGCATACTTTTTGACAAGTTTGGTAAGTTCTACCCTTCGTTCCCCCGTCAGTTCAGGGATAACAAGCCTTATATTCTCTCCATCCACGTTAGGGTTTATCCCCAGTGAGGATGCCTGGATAGCCTTCTCGACAGCCTTTATTGCCGTCTTGTCCCAGGGAGTTATTACTATTTGCCGGGCATCTGGAGTAGATATAGCACCTACCTGGGAGATGGGAGTCTGGGCCCCGTAGTAGTCGACCTTGATCTCGCTGACAAGCGCCGGGTGAGCTCTTCCGGTGCGAACACCGAGAAGGTCTTTTCTGAGATGTTCGACAGCCTTTTCCATCTTCTCTTTCATTCTTTTGATCTCGAGTTCAGGCATTATCATCACTCCTTTTCAAGATGGACAACAGTTCCAACCTGTTTGCCGTTGATCAGGATGTCCCGGAGCGTGCCTTCCTTCAGGATATTGGCAACAAGGATGGGGATCCGGTTTTCCATACACAGAGAGAATGCCGCCGCATCCATTACTTTCAACTGCTTCTGCAGCGCCTCCATATAAGTAATTCTGGGAAGTAGTTTCGCTTCCGGGTTTTTTGCCGGGTCATCATCATATATACCATCGACCTTTGTGGCCTTCAATAGACAATCTGCAGATATCTCGGCAGAACGGAGTGCCGCCGCCGTGTCGGTCGAGAAAAATGGAGACCCCGTCCCGGCAGCAAATATGACGATCCTTCCCTTTTCAAGGTGTCTCAGTGCCTTTCGACGTATGAAGGGCTCGGCGATCTCTCTCATCTCTATCGCCGTCTGAACCCTGGTAGGGATTCCAAGGTGCTCCAGAACATTCTGCAAGGCAAGAGAGTTAATAACCGTCGCGAGCATCCCCATATAATCACCCTGAGCCCTGCCCAGTTCAGCACCGGTAACCTGGGCACCCCTGATGATATTCCCTCCGCCAACGACCATGGCTATCTCCAGACCGCTCTCCGCAATGGAAGCTATCTCCCTGCATATCTTTTTGATCGCGCCCATGTCCAGCCCGAAGGGTGAATCCCCGGCCAGAACCTCACCCGATAGTTTGAGCAGGACCCTTCTATAGGAGCCCATTTGGTAAACCACCTCCACCTGCTTTCCTCAGTCCAAAAAAAGAGGGCGGGAAATTTCCCCGCCCTTTTATCCTATTCCCCGATCGAGAAGCGGGAAAATCTTTTCACAACAATATTTTCTCCCAATTTGGCTATTTCCTCAACAACCAGATCCTTGATCTTCTTTTCCGGGTCCCTGATATATTTCTGTTCCATCAGGCAGTTCTCTTCGTAAAACTTGGCGATCCTTCCTTCTGCGATCTTGTCGACGATGTGTTCCGGCTTCCCTTCATCAAGGGCCTGCTGACGGAATATTTCCTTTTCCCTGTCAAGATCATTCTGGGGGACCTCTTCGGAGGTCAGGTAACTCGGACCCGCAGCAGCGATATGCATGGCTATTTCCTTGCCAAGTTCCTGAAATTCGTCAGTCCTGGCGACAAAATCCGTCTCGCAGTCAAGTTCAACGAGAGTGCCGATCTTTCCGTTAGTGTGGATGTAGCTGAAAATACGTCCTTCGGATGCCTCTCTTCCGGCCTTCTTGGCGGCCTTGGCAAGACCCTTTTCTCTCAGGAAATCAACGGCTTTTTCAAGATCGTTCCCGCACTCGGAAAGGGCTTTCCTGCAATCAAGAACCCCTGCTCCAGAGCGGTATCTCAGTTCCTTTACGGCATCAACATCTACAGACATTACTGGGCCTCCTTCCAGCCTTTTCTTTCGAGAAGTTCCTTGTCAACGATGACAGTCTCAACCTCACCGAATTTTTCATGGGCCTCTTCGGATACTCCGTTTTGCTGGCCCGCATCGTCTTCGGCATCAGTGTCATCAGCACTATCAGCACATACGTTGTCGGTTCCCTGGTGTCCTTCGATCACCGCAGAGGCCATAAGTCCTACAATAAGTTTGATAGCCCTTATGGCATCATCGTTACCCGGGATCGGGAAATCTATCAGGTCGGGGTCACAGTTTGTATCTACAATGGCCACAATGGGTATGCCGAGTTTCCTGGCCTCCAGAATGGCAATGTCTTCTCTCTTGGGATCAACTACGACGAGAGCATCGGGAATGTCCTTCATGTCCTTTATCCCGAGAAGGTATTTCTCGAGTTTCTCCCTCTCCTTGGCAAACCCTGCTATCTCCTTCTTGGTCCACTTGGTGGAACCTTCAAGGAATGACGGTGATCCAAGTTCGACCATTCTCGCCACCCTTTTCTTGATGGTCGGGAAGTTGGTCAGGAGACCGCCGAGCCAGCGATGAGTAATAAAGTACTGTCCACAACGGACAGACTCTTCCCTGATGGTCTCCTGGGCCTGTTTCTTGGTGCCGACGAAAAGAACGCTCCCTCCACCCTTCGAAACCTCCCTGAGAAAGTCATAGGCCTTCTCCAGGCCCTTGACCGTCTTCTGGAGATCGACAATGTAGACCCCGTTCCTCTCCGTAAATATGTAGGGCTTCATCTTGGGGTTCCAGCGCCTGGTCTGATGGCCAAAGTGCACTCCGCACTCCAGCAGCTGTTTCATGCTCACTACCGCCAAATTCTTCGCCTCCCGTTTTCTGGTTTTCCCTCCACGACCTTCACCCGGTCCCGGGATCCGCACAAGGGCGGACACCACCCGTTCCCGTCGGATCGTGTGCGTGATAAGGGCCAAGGGGGAGTATATCACAGCTTGAGATTGACCGGCAAGGTTTTGTGGAATAGGATATACCCGGTATACCTACTTTTGCTTCAAGTCCTGGAGGGAAGATCATGGCGAAAACATCGTTGATCGAACAATTGGAAAAAATGGATCCCGCTAGAAAGGCAATGCTGAACAGACTGAAAAGGGTTGAAGGGCAGCTCAGGGGAATACAGCGAATGATAATCGAGGATAAACCCTGCCAGGATATCCTCCTCCAGCTTTCAGCGGCAAGAAAGGCAATGCAGAATGCCTGCATTGAGATCCTGAAAAGCTACGTCAAGCGTTGTCTGGCTGAATCTCGTTCTCCTGACATGGGCGAACTGGAAACCCTTATCGGAACCCTTATCGACATAGCCCCCGTATCACCTTCCAGCGAAGTCGAATCCTGAACCCGATGCTTTGACCTGCCCCGTCAATCGAGTTCCCTGGGGAGCATCATCCCCAGGAACTCTCCGGCGGGAAACTCTTTACCGGTTACAGAATCAATCAGGCTCTCACCTGAACGTATCCATATCTTCCAGCAGGAACGCATATCCCTGTCTCTGGCCATAACATGGGAAGAGCCCGCAAGGGCCCTCCACCCCTCCCTGCCCTCGGAAACAAGAGCGCACTCCGCGATACGTACCGCCTTTTCCGGAGCCAGGTTTACGGGTAGTTTCCTGCCTTCAGGGTTGCCTTCGGATATGGCAGGCATATTTTTCCTTAAGGACTCAACTCTTCCACCTACCGCCTCAATAACGGCTACAACTGTCTTATACTCCGGCCTTTTCAACATACCCGTGGTGAAAACTTCTACTGGAACAAGGTACAGAGGCTGAAGAAAAAGAATATCTCCCTCGATCCATTTAACCGAGGGCAGAAAATGACCGCTGAACTTTTCATCCAGACTCATCCAGGGACCTCCCAAAAAAATAAAAAAGCGACCTCATGCCGGGGACCCAGCTTGCCCGCGGCACCCGAAAGAACCATATACCGCTGCTCCCTTCCGGGCCTGACGGGGTTTTATGGTCTTTCGTCGCACGGGACTGGGTCCCCGGCAAAAAATCGCCAAAAATGGCGGAGAAGGAGGGATTCGAACCCACGGGACGTTGCCGCCCAGACGCTCTCCA
>DAOTIQ010000007.1:0-40205 GCA_035448245.1 Thermovirgaceae bacterium
GGTCAGCGGGAACGATCTTGACAAGTCGGTCCTTTTCGATATCTTCCACGGATCCCTTAGGCAAGCCCCCATGATAAGGCAGTGTCCGGTCACAATGGAGTGCAGGGTTGTCGAGACACTGGAACTTCCGGTGGACATCCTCTTTATCGGGGAGGTCGCTGGAGTGTGGTCCGAAGAGAGGTTCCTCACCGGAGGGAGCCCTGATATAGAGAAAGTAAAACCTTTCTGCCTGACAATGCCTGATAACCGTTACTGGTCCATTGGTGGAACTGTCGGAAGGGCATGGAGTGACGGTGAGGGACTGAAGGGAAAGTTGCCGAAGGTCGGAGGCGGCTCCTGAATTGAACTGGCTTTCCTACACAAGCCTGGCATGGACCGAGAGGATCCTGGCACCCCCTGGAGATCTGGCCGAAGAGGCACAGATCTATATCGAAGCCGTAAAGAGGAATTCCGGCGGGAAAGCCAGGACGATGCTGCACCTCGGCTGCGGTGCCGGAGGGCATGACTTTCATTTCAAGGGGCATTTTGAGATCACAGGGGTGGACCTTTGCGGAGAACAGCTTGCACTGGCGAGGGATCTGAACCCCGGGGTTCGCTATATTCAGGGCGATATGCGAAATATCAGGCTGGATCGAAAGTTCGACGCCGTCGTGATCCCCGACTCGATAATGTACATGTCCACCGTGGAGGACCTGGACAAGGCGCTTTTGACTTCCGCAACGCATCTTGTACCCGACGGAGTCTTTCTCGCAGTGGTCCACCCGAAAGAGCTTTTCCGTAACAACAATTTTGTCTACTCGGGGTCGGATGGGGATACACAGGTTACTGTTTTTGAGAACGATCACGTGGTCTCGGACAGCACCTACGAGGCCGCAATTGTCTTCCTCATCCGCCGCGAAACAGAGCTGCAGATCTATAACGAAGTCCACACTCTGGGACTTTTCAGCAACTCAGAGTGGATGCGAGCCTTTGAAGGATCGGGGCTGGTCCTGAATGAAGAGATCGCCCTGAATGATCTGTACGATCATTTCCTGGCGGAAGAAGGTGAGTACAGGCTTAAGGCTTTTGTCTGCGAGAAGCGAAGGCAGTGATCCGGACAGCGGGACCTGATCCTGTTGCGTGGATCTTTCCAGTAATTCTGGAAAGATCCAGTATCCTGTGTCCATTCTTTTTTCCCCGTATTATTGGACAACTCTGATCCAATTGAGATAGTATCAATAAGAAAAATGAATTGTTTTCAGAAATTTGGGAAATATCTTTAAAGGAGGGAGCAGGAAATGCCGAAGCTGGAAAAGGTAGAAGGCATAGGTGGAAGCTATGCGGTTAAGCTCCAGAATGCCGGTGTTGCCACGACCGATGCGCTTCTGAAAATGGGATCTACCCCGAAAGGACGCAAGGAGTTAGCTGAAAGATCAGGGATCAGCGAGAAGATGATACTGAAGTGGGTCAACCAGGTGGATCTTTTTCGTATCAAGGGCGTAGGCGAGGAGTATGGAGATCTTCTGGAGGCATCAGGAGTTGACACCGTTCCTGAACTGGCCCAGAGAAACCCTGAGAATCTGCATTTGCAGATGAACAAGGTTAACGAGGCCAAAAAGCTTGTAAGGCAGCTTCCCTCGGTGAAACAGGTGGCCGGGTGGGTCGAGCAGGCCAAAAAGCTCCCCAGGGTTATCAACTACTGATAGATTTACCTTAATGACATATTCAAGAGCCCCCTTGAAGGGGGCTCTTGCCTTTCAGGTAGAACTGGCCAGCCAATTTTATTGCATCTTTTATTTAAAGTGATAGAGATGCAGTATGAAGTATAATTTGAAAGGAAAATATTTTAACGAACAAGGGTTCTCTGGAGGGTATCCGATGCAAGACATCAAAACCAGCTGGATACATGCCTGAAATGGTCGGGAAGAATGGATAGTTCGATACTTCTGGTTCTTGCCGTGCTTGCCGTCACAGTGTTTTTTCTTGTCGTCGATGTTGTCAGGATCGACGTCGTGGCTATTGTGTGCATGCTTGCCCTTGGATGGACAGGGGTCCTTTCTCCGAAGGAGGTCTTCAGCGGGTTTTCCAGCAATGCTGTAATGGCCATGATGGGGGTCATGATCCTGGGCCAGGGTATAGCGGGAACGGGCATCATGGACCTGTTCTCTGCGGCAGTGATAAGAAAGGCGGGAACAGACAGGAAAAAAATAATTGGACTGATGTCCCTTTCTGTGGGCCTTCTCTCGGGATTTGTTCAGAACATAGGGGCGGCGGCTCTTTTCCTGCCGGGGATACTCAATATCTCCCGCCGGGAAAAGATCCCGCCATCAGCCCTGATAATGCCCATAGGTTTTGCGGCTATCCTGGGCGGTACCCTGACCATGATAGGTTCGGGTCCCCTTATACTCATCAACGACCTGATCCGCGACTTCGGTCTTGAACCCTACACTTTCTTCAGTGTCACCCCCGTGGGGGTGCTCCTTCTGATAGCGGGCACAAGCTATTTTCTGGTCTTCGGGAAATATATTCTTCCAGGCCAGGATTCAGGGGAGGTACCCCTATCCGTACAGGACAGGATCATCGAGGCATTCCATCTCCCTCATCATATCGGGCACTACCGCATTCCCGGAGGAAGCACCCTTGCCAGTACCACCACGGAGGAGTCGGGTGTGTGGGACAGGTACAGAGTCAATGTTCTGGGTATATCCGAAGGCAGGGAAGCCGAGTATGCCCCATGGCGGGAGACCATTTTCCAGGTCGGACAGGAACTGGCCCTCCTTGGAAAAGAAGAAGACGTGGCGGCCTTTGCCTCTGATCACGGACTGATACCCGTAGATGAACCCGGCAGGTTCAAAGGCCTCAATGATCCAGTAAGGGCAGGTTTTGCCGAGGTGATCATCCCTCCGCGGTCGGAGATGTTGGGAAAGTCTATCCGCCAGTTCTCCCTCAGGAAGCGCTATGCCGTTGAGCCCGTAATGCTCTTCAGCAAGGGGGAGGAGATAAGGGGGGATCTTTCAGACCACCAGATCCTTCCCGGTGACATCCTCATAGTTCACGGCCTTTGGGAGAAGATCTCCGCCCTTAAGAACGAAACGGATTTTGTCGTCGCAACTCCCTTCGTTGCAGAGACGAAGGTCCGCACCCGGACATGGGCTGCGCTTGCCTGTTTCCTGGGGGCCATAACCCTGGTGCTGACGGGGGCCCCGATATCGCTGGCTTTTTTCACCGGTGCCGCGGCCATGGTTCTTGTCGGGGTTCTTTCGATCCAGGAAGCGTACAATGCCATCGAGTGGAAGGTTGTTTTTCTCCTGGGCGGGCTCATTCCCCTCGGTACGGCAATGCAGAAAACGGGCGCGGCCGCATTCATGGCGGAAAAACTGATGGCTCTTGTGCAGGGGGGGCATCCGTTGCTGATGGTCCTTACAGTATCCCTGCTCTCGACCGTTTTCTCTCTGCTGATGTCAAACGTGGGGGCAATCATGGTCCTGGCTCCGCTGGTCATGAACATGGGTTTTATGGTGGGGATGGATCCCCGCCCCCTTGCCCTTCTGGCGGCGGTTTGCGCGGCCAATTCATTCCTTCTCCCGACACACCAGGTCAACGCCTTCCTGATGTCGTCCGGGGGGTATCGTAACGCAGATTACCTGAAAGCAGGGGGAGGAATGACGCTGATCTTTTTGCTTGTAGCAGTTGCAGCGTTCCAGATCTTCTACTTCTAGGGCGGGAAAACGGGAAACGAAAACATTTCAGCAACCGGAATGATTTCCGGCCTGCAATTTCTCGAGAGGAGGAATGATCATGCTTCTGAAACATTTCTTTACAGGAAAGATAGCTCACAGCTCGTACATACTGGCGGGGAAGAACACCTGCGCCGTGATCGACCCGCAGAGGGATGTGGATATCTATATCAGGGAAGCCCGGTCCATGGGGGTGGATATTACCCATATCCTGCAGACCCATCTTCACGCCGACTTCATCTCTGGTCACATGGATCTGGCCAGGGCGACAGGAGCCTCTATTTACGTGGCAAAGTCTGCCAGGTGCACCTTTGACCACATTTCCCTGTCCGAGGGGGACACCGTAGAGATAGAGGATATGGCACTGCAGGTGCTGGAGACACCCGGACACACCCCGGAACATCTTTCCTACGTAGTGGTTGACAGGTCCCGCTCAGATAGTCCTGCGGGAGTGTTCGTGGGGGACACCCTCTTCGTTGGAGACGTAGGCAGGCCTGACCTTTTCCCCGACATGGCCCAGGAACTGGCGGGCGAGCTTTACCACAGCCTCCACAATAAATTGATGGAATTGCCCGATTACGTTGAGGTATACCCCGCCCACGGTGCAGGATCCCTCTGTGGCAGGGCAATGGGCGCCAAATGGACAAGCACCATCGGCTATGAACGAAGATTCAACCCTGCCCTGCAGATTGGGGACAGGAAAGAGTTCATCAGGTCCCTTACGGAGGACATGCCTCCCGCTCCGGACCATTTCAGCCGGTGCAGCGATATCAATCGTCACGGGCCTGCCCTGGTCTCAGACCTTCCGGTTATGGAGGAACTGGACCCGAAACAGTTCCTGGAGAAGATGAACGATCCCGGCACGGTCCTGCTAGATGCCAGGAGTTATTTTGCTTATGCCGGCCAGCATCTCAAGGGAACATGGCATCTGGACCTCAACGGCAACTTCCCCACTTTCGCAGGTTGGGTAATGCCACTGGAAAATGATATCCTGCTCGTCGCCGACGATTACAAAAGTGCCCAGATGGCCAATACATGGGCCCGAAGGGTCGGCGTCGACAGGATAGTAGGGTATCTCGACGGTGGAATGGCCAACTGGACCGCTGGGGGGCTTCCCTCCAGTCATATAGAGGTCATTTCGGCCGGGGATCTGCATGAAATGATCGACGAAAATGCAAGCTTCATTCTTCTGGACGTCCGGGCTCCCCTTGAATTTGAGGACAGCCATATTGAGGGTGCTGTGAACATCCAGGTCTCAGACCTCAGAACACGTTACGGTGAGATCGACCGGGAAAAACCAGTGGTGGTAATGTGCAGTTCGGGAAACCGCTCCAGCCTGGGAGCCAGCATTCTGAAACAGCACGGTTTTGAACGCGTCATGAACCTTGCGGGGGGTATGTCAGGGTACAGCGCAGCCGGGTACGTCAGGGAATGCCGGGCCTGTATGAACCCCCACGGCTCAAGGTTCTTCACGACATTCACCGAAGTGAAGAAACACTGGGACAGATCCTGAGCAAAGGAGGACGGGAGCTGTGAATTACATGACGGAAGTCCGCTGGTCCCCTTATGTTGCAGGGGTGGGGATAGGTATACTGAGCTGGCTCAGTTTTCTGATCTCCCGTAAACCGATTGCCTGTTCCACCACCTTTGCCAAGGCCAGCGGGATGGTGGAGAAACTGGTCCGCGGGGATATGGTAGACAGAAAACCCTATTACCAGAAGGAGAAACTTGTCGTTGACTGGCAATGGATGCTTGTGACTGGGATAGTTATTGGATCCCTCGTTTCCGCGCTTCTTTCAGGGGACTTCCACTGGCAGTGGGTTCCTGACCTTTGGGCTTCAAGATTCGGAACGGGTCCTGTGCTGAGACTTCTCGCTGCCGTGCCGGGAGGGATATGCCTGGGATTCGGGGCCAGGTGGGCCGACGGCTGCACCAGCGGCCACGGCATCAGCGGGACGATGCAGCTGGCCCTGTCGAGCTGGATCTCGACCGCGTGCTTTTTCATCGGAGGTATCGTCGTGGCCGGGGCGATCTATTGATCGTACACACGGGGGGATGAGATCATGACTTCAGGGTCGGTGAACAAACCTAAAAAGGATATCCCGCAGCTCCTCTGGGGTCTGGCTTTCGGTATCGCGTTCGGTTTCCTGCTCCAGAAGGGCGGGGTGACAAAATACGATATTATCGCAGGGCAGCTTCTGCTAAAGGATTTTACCGTGGTAAAGGTGATGCTTTCAGCCATACTGACAGGTATGGTGGGGATCTATTTCATGAAAAGCCGCGGATGGGTGGAATTATACCCAAAATCGGGCTCCCTGGGTATGAACGTGATCGGCGGTCTGATCTTCGGGGCTGGGTTCGCCATCCTGGGTTACTGCCCTGGTACCATCGCAGGAGCCATAGGCAACGGCTACCTGGACGCCCTGGTGGGGGGGCTTGCGGGCATAATTACAGGGGCGGGGATATTCGCGGCCCTGTACCCGAGGCTGAATGATGGCATCCTGAAGTGGGGATACTACGGAAAAGTAACGCTGCCGCAGGTCTTCAAGGTCAGCGACCGTGCGGTGGTTATCCCGGTAGTGGTTATCATCGTTCTGACCCTTTTCCTGGTGGAGTTTGCGGGCCTATGAAGTGTTCGTGTCTCTGCTATCATGGTAAGGGTCCCATTCAGGAGGTGACAATTTGAATACTCTGGTTTCCTTGCTTGCAGGTTTCCTGCTTGCCGTGCTTCTTTATGTCTCCTTCAAAATAATCCGTCGTCCCGGTAGTTCCAGAGGCCGTGAGACCACGATCCACTCTAGTATCCAGCAGCTGAAGTCCATAGGGCAACTTTCTGTCTTCAAGGTGCTCACCAAGGAGATAGTGACCGAGGTGGATCACAGCTGGGGTGAGATTGGGAAGAAATACTTTTCCTGGATACTGTCGAACAGGAAGATGGCAATGATCTTCGAGTTTGTTATCGATTTCCGATACGACCTGAGGAGCCCCGACTTCCAGATAATCGAGGAGTCGGAGGGAAGTTACCTTCTCCGGATGCCTTCCTGTGTCTATGAGACCAGCATCAGGGATATCCAGTTCTACGACGAGCAGAAGTGCAAGCTGCTTCCCCTTCTTCTTCCTGACCTCCTCAATACGCTGCTGGGCGACGGCTTCAGTGAAGAGGACAAGAACCGGCTGAAGGATGCGGCGAAGAGGGCTGCAGAGTCCCAGGCAGAGTCAATGATAGCAGGTCTCTGCCCCGACGTGGAACAGTCGGCCAAACAGACGCTCCAGTCCCTGGCAAAGGCTTTCGGTGCCGAGAACGTCCGGTTCGAGTTCCCCCACGCCGGGGAGAAAGGTGCCACAAGGGACGAAAGAGAGTGACGGCTGCCTACTGATCCAGGCTTTTCACCACTTCCCTTGCCCAGGCCCTTGTTTCTTCCCAGTCGCGGAAGTCCCCTACGGGGCTTTTCACCATTTTGATCGCTGCCTTCTCAAGAAGAGAAAGCTTGCCCGGGTCGATCCTGCCCGCAAAGTACCCCAGATGGGCCGGCCTCAGGGGAGCTGTTGAATCATCCAGGGCTTTCCTTCCTGCTGCGATCTGCTCCTCATCGTCAACTGCGAAAGCCATGCCGACGGCAAAAGCCCCTGTAAGACGGTCCCGGAGGGCCTCTTCATACTTCTCCACGAAGGCTTTGACCTCCCGGATCTTTCCATAGTATACAGGACCACCAAGGATCACGTGGTTGAACTCCTCCGGGAGGTGAACATCATTCAGGTTCACCGCTTCAGCCTCCCAGCCGGCGGACCTTATCTCAGAAGCTATCGTCTCGGCCACCTCACCGGTCGAACCCTTGCTGGTCGAGAATGCCACCAGGACCCTGCCTTTCGCCTGGGTAGAAGATCCGACTACCTCGACCGCAAAAGCGCAGCCAGCGAAGAACCAGGCCGTAGACGCCATAAGGCAAAGGGCGATGAAGTCGAAAGCTCTAGACAGTCTTTTCGGCAATGCTTGTCCTTCTTTCTCCGTCTGCAATTGATCACTCAGCCTGGTGCAGATGGACGTCCTGCTGAGGGAAGGGTATTGAGATCCCCTCTGCGTCGAAACGCTTCTTGATCTTCTCCTGGAGGTCGAAGAAGACGCCCCAGTAGTCCGAACTCCTGACCCAGGGGCGAACGGCAAAGTCAACGCTGCTGTCAGCCAGTTCCAGCACTCCGATGGTCGGGGCAGGGTCCTTTAGGACACGTTCATCCTCATCCAGTATGATCTCCAGCACCTTCCTGACCTTGTCGATATCGTCAGAATAGCTCACTCCTGCCACAAGATCGACACGACGGATCTCTCTGGCGGAATAGTTGACGATATTGTCGGCCATGATCTTCCCGTTGGGCACAATGATCACCCTGTTGTCGGGCGATCTCAGGACGGTGGTGAAGATGCTGACCTCCTCAACGGTCCCTGCTACACCACCGCCCTCAACATAGTCCCCTGCTTTGAAGGGTTTGAAGAGGATTATAAGTACCCCTGACGCAAAGTTTGCCAGCGAACCCTGAAGGGCCAGACCTACAGCGAAAGCGGCAGCTCCCACTATGGCTACGAAGGATGCAGTCTGGACGCCTATCTGCGCAAGGGCGGCAACGATAACGAAGGCCATTATGGAGAAGTATGAGAGAGTGGCAATGAACTTCACCAGCGTTACGTCCACATTCCATTTTGAAAGGGCCTTCCTGATCAATGAACGTATCCCCTTGGCGACAATGCGGCCCACAACAAGTATCAGTAGCGCGGCTACCAGTTTCAGCGCGTACAGAGTGATCCAGTCGAGCACGACCGATGATGTTAGTTCCATGAGAGTACCTCCGTTCCCTTGATTTGGATCAATGACTATACCTTACTTGAAAATATCACCTATGTCCCTGTGAGGGTTATCGAATTCAAAAACTGCAGGGCGGAGAAGGTGCTAGAACTCCAACAGTTCTACCCTCCTGTTATTGGCTCTTCCTCCCTCTGTCCTGTTGGAAGCGACGGGCGCCAGCATTCCCAGACCTGCGGGGATCATCCTCGTTGCAGGGATCTGGAACTTGTCCTTGAGGAACTTCACAACCGATTCAGCTCTCCTGCTGGAAAGCCCATGTTGTACTCCCTGTCGCCGGTGTTGTCGGTGTGCCCCACCACCAGGACCCTCAGCTCCGGCAATGCCTTCATGAGTTTGGCGATCTCCTCCAGAGTCGGCACTGACTCTGGTTTTATGTCTGTCTTGTCGGTATCGAAGAATATCCCGTAGAGTGCTATCCTTCCTGATTCCTCGATCCCTTTCGCCATCTCCTCTGAGGTGACTGTCACCATCCTGGTCTCCATTATAATAGGATGGCGATCAGCGAACGGGGGGCAACATTCTTAGGAAAGTTTTTCGTTCCTGACCTGATCCAGTCACCGGGGTCTCCATTTGTAGCTACCGGATGTTCGAACCACTCCTGGAGGTGATGTCTTGAAAGTAATTGAAGCAGGGGTCTTCGTACAGGCCAGCTCCGAAAAGGTTTGGAGAGTACTCTCAGATCTGGGGAAGTACCCCGAGTGGAATCCGTTCATTCTGATGATATCCGGTGAGCTGGAAGAGGGGGCCAGGCTTTCGGTGAAGATCGGACTGCCGGAGGGGAGACCCATGACCTTTTCTCCCGTGGTCAGGGTCGCAAAACCTGGAGTGGAACTGCGATGGCTTGGTCATCTGTGGTTCCCGGGTCTTTTTGACGGAGAACACTCCTTCAGGATAGATGAGGCCGGGAAGGGGCATGTCCATCTGATGCAGAGCGAGCATTTCCGCGGGATCCTGGTCCCATTCCTTCCCGCTTCTTTCTTTGAAAGGACCAGGCAAGGCTTCGAGGAGATGAACCGTGCCCTGAAGGAGAGGGTCGAGAGTTCCCTCTAATGAAAGCCCTGTGTCGACAGGAAGCCTGCGACCAGGAATCCGACACAGGCGAGGCCTGCTGCTATCATCGCGAAAGGTAGCTGGGTCAGGGCGTGGCGGATGTTGTCACACCCCGTTGAGGCTGACACAAGGATCGTGCCGTCAGAGTAGAAACAGCAGTGTTGGCCCAGGGTCCCTGCGGCAACGGTCGCTGCCACGGCCAGGACCAGATCCGCTCCCAGAGCCTGTGCGAGAGGGATCACCAGCGGGAATGCGATTAGGTACAGACTCCAGCTTATTCCCACAAGGAATGCGACGAAACCAAGGATAACGAAGATGACCAAGGGGAAGAGGGCTGGAGAGAGAAGAGGTGTAGCCTTCCCGATGATGAAAGGGATCAGCCCCAGTTCCTGGTTAACGTAATTGAAGGTGAAGGCCAGACATGTGAAAACCATTGGGAACAGCATGTTGCCGATCCCCCTCAGGCAGGTCTCCGTGAAACGGGCAACGGGCATGATGCCCTGGATACGGTAAAAGGCGCAACAGAAGGATAGTGCAATGACCCCTCCCTTGAAAAGGTTGACACCGAACCACATGGTCCCCGCTATCAGCACGAGGACCGGCAGTACCAGATTGCGGGCCATCGCCTTCGGCCCTTCTTCACTCATATCATGTGGTTTTCTCATCGAGATAAGCTCCGAACCTGGAGGAGCCAGTTCCCCCGTTCTCCTTACCCTTTCTTCGGCCTGTCTCATGGGCCCGATGACGGGAACAATACCTGTCACCACCAGGGGCACCATGAAAAAGGCGAACCATGCATAGAAATTGAAGGGGATCGTCCTTACGAACAGGGCCAGACCTTCGCCGGCGGGAAGGGCCAGGTACTTTTCAAGCAGCGCGGCGATGAACACCGCCCAGGCAGAAATTGGCACCAGCGAAGCCACAGGAGCGGCGGAGGAATTGACCACGTAGGCGGTCATCTCTCTTGGGACCTTGTAGCGGTCTGCAGAAGGGGTCATGCAGATCCCGAGGGTCAGACTGATAAGGAAATCATCGATGAATATGAAGAGGCTCATGAGCCAGGTCCCCAGGAGAACCCCCCGTCGGGTGGAGACCCTGGAAGAGACCCAGTCGCCGAAACCTTTGGTGCCCCCTGAGTGGTCGAGGACAGCGACAAAGGCCCCCATCACTGAACAGAGGAGTATCACGAAGCCGATGGTAGGGTCCTGCATTACACTATAGACGGTGTCCAGCATGGACGGGAAGAAGGATAGACCGTCCTTTAGCATGAACCCCACAGCTATGGCGATCAACAGGGATTCCAGGGCGCGTCTCGTAACGATCACGGCCACAAGCAGAACAGTGACTGGCAGCAGGGATACCCAACCTTCAGGATTCATATCTTCGGCCCCCAATACCGGGAAGAAAGAATTCTTGGTCAAACCTGGACGATCATACACCCTGCCAGGAAGTGGCGAAGCCCCTTTAATCATAGTAAAATAGCATTAGTTCAAAGAAACACGAATATCGGGAGGAGACCCCAATGGGAACAGATGCTCGCTCCCGTCTGACAGTCCTTCACGTTACCCCTGAGATGACACCCGTCTCCAAGGTGGGTGGCCTTGCCGATGTGGCGGGATCCCTTCCGGGCGCACTCCAAAGGCTTGGAGTGGACGCCCGTGTGTTCACACCATCGTGGCCGGGGGTGGCTGAAAGACTGAGGGATCTTGGAGCCAGGGCGATATCAGGACCTGACCGGATATGTGTACCCTTTGGTGGCCGAAAAGTCTGCAGCGATTTCAGTGTCGTCGATCTGGCGGGGACATCCCTCTGCCTGCTGGAAGATGATGAATTGTTCTCCAACCCCTCGATCTACCCGGAAAAACTCGATCCTCTATCGGCAATGCCCTTTGCCTTCCTCTCTCTTGCCGCAGTGGAGTACTCCCTATCGAATGAGTGGAAGCCCCAGATTCTGCACCTTCATGACTGGCCATCCTCCCTTGTCCCCGCAGCCCTTAAATGGCACAGGGTTTACGGCGTCGCCCGTGAGGGACCCCGGACCGTCCTGACTATCCATAACATAGCCCACCAGGGCATCCTCCCCCTTTCTGCCCTGGATGAGTGGGGTTTTGGCCCTGAGGCACTCACTCTGGACGGGGTAGAGTTTTACGGAAGCGCCAATCTGCTGAAGGGTGGCATAACCGCTTCTGATGCTGTGGTGACGGTAAGCCCTAATTACGCCAGGGAGATCCTTTCGCCTGAGTTCGGCGAGGGGCTGGAAGGGGTCCTGGAATACAGGAAAAGCAAGATAACAGGGATACTCAACGGTATCGACACGGCGTCCTGGGATCCCTGGAGAGACAAGGCGATACCTGCCAATTTCCGCACAGGGGACATGAAGGGCAAGCAAACCTGTCGCGCCGTTCTGTTATCTGAGTGCGGATGGGTGGGCTTCAGCGGCCCCCTTATCGTATCGGTAGGAAGACTTGTCAGGCAGAAGGGCCTGGAACTGCTCCTTCATGCCCTTGATGAGATCCTGTCCATGGGCGCCAGGCTGGTGCTGATAGGCACCGGAGAGAGAGAACTGGAGGAGAGGTTCTCCAGGGAAGCCATCCGGAGACAGGATGGGCTCCATTTCCGTCGGGCCTTTGACGAAGGTTTTGCTCGTCTGGCTTACGCCGGCGGTGACATCTTCATAATGCCGTCACTCTTCGAACCCTGCGGACTCTCCCAGATGATATCCATGAGATACGGCACCGTTCCTGTCGCCAGAGGTGTCGGAGGTCTTGTCGACACAGTCTCGGATGCAGATGCGGGGCCCCGGGGGACGGGCTTTCTTTTCGACGATTTCACTCCAGAAGCCTTGATGTGTGCTGTGAAGAGGGCACTAACTCATTTTTCAGAGCCCCGGAGCTGGTCCCAGCTTCGGAAAAGGTGCATGGAGAAAGACTTCTCCTGGGACCTTTCGGCGAGATCCTACATGACGCTGTACAGTTCACTGTCAGATCAATAGCCTTTTTCAAGACTGGAGGAGCTAGACATGATATACGGGAAGCACGGCAGGGTTCTTGCCATTATTCTCGCCGGGGGCAAAGGGGAGCGGTTGATGCCACTCACCAAGTATCGGGCCAAACCGGCTGTCCCCTTTGCTGCCAAGTACCGGATCGTCGATTTTGCGCTCTCCAACCTGGTGAACAGTGGTCTCTTTTCTATCTATGTCCTCGTCCAGTTCAAGAGCCAGTCCCTGAACGAGCATATAGAAAGGGGTTGGCAGTTCGGTGGAGCCTTGAGGGACAGGGATCACTTCGTGACCCTGGCCCCGGCCCAGATGTGGAGAGGTGAGCACTGGTACCAGGGGACGTGTGACGCTGTTTTCCAGAACCTTCACCTGGTTACTCTCTATGATGCCGACCATGTCTGCATTTTCGCGGCCGACCATATCTACAAGATGGACGTGGAGCAGATGCTGGACTACCACATGGCCAGAAAGGCCAACGTCACCGTTGCCGCCAATGTTGTCCCCCGTTCCGATGCCTGGCAGTTCGGCTGCATCCACACTGACGAGGCTGGGAGGATCATCGATTTCGTCGAGAAACCGAAGACCCCCCCCGAGATACCAGGAAAACCGGGATTTACCTATGTTTCCATGGGCAACTACATATTCGAGCGGGAAACCTTGGAGGAAGCAGTCATCGACGATGCCCAGAACGAGGCCAGCAGTCACGACTTCGGGAGGGATGTATTGCCGACGCTGCACAAAAAGTGCAATGTCTTTGCCTATGACTTCTCCACCAACGTCCTGCCGGGCAAGGACAGGCCCTACTGGAAGGACGTGGGCACCATAAAGGCTTACTGGGAAGCCCACATGGACCTTTGCAAGCACGACTCGGACATGACCCTATTCAACCCAAAGTGGCCCATAAGGACCGTTTCATTTTCTGATCCCCCGACCTACTCCTACCCTGTGGGGGGGCAGATGTGTTCCATAATAGGCTCCCTCCGGGCCGAGGGGAGCAGGGTGCTCGGCGCCATCGTACATAGCTCGGTGCTCTCCCGGAACACATTGATCAATTCGGGGGCCATTATCGAGGACAGCATACTGGGGCAAGGGGTCGAGATCGGAGAGAATACAAGACTGAAGAAGGTTATCGTGGACGCCCACAACAGGATCCCTCCCAACAGCGTTATTGGCTACGATCTGGAAGAGGACAGGAAGAAGTACCACGTCGACGAGGAGTCCGGAGTGGTTGTTATAGGAATGCCTGCCATGCAGCTTAGGAAGAATATAGAGATCCCTTTCATCCCACCCCTCGAAAGGTAGGTCTTTAAGGAGGTACTGGAATCAGGGGGAATAAATCAGTATAATGGTACCCGATTTCTCCAGGTTGTCCCGGAAATTACTGAAAGGCGGCATCAGGACCGATGGTGACCGACAGGTATTCTGTCGGGATGAGATAGGCTCCTGAAGGTAATAGTTGATATTGAGGTGAGGCACTTGAGGAACATGATCCAGATATCCGAGGCATCATCGCTGGCCTTCCACGGAATGGGTCTCCTGGCCCGGAGCGGGGGACGCCTGAGCGTTCACGAGATGGCCTCTCTGACGGGGTCATCGGAGGCCCACCTCTCGAAGGTGTTTCAGAGACTCTCCCGCGCCGGGTTCGTAAGCTCCGTACGTGGCCCGGGTGGAGGGTTCGTACTCTCCAGACCCGCCGAAGAGATCACCCTGTTGGACATCTATACAGCCATTGAGGGTGAACCTTCCATGGACACCTGCTTCCTGGGGAGCGGCATGTGCCCCTTTCCCAGGTGCATCTTCGGTGAAGTGATCCCAGATATCATGAAACGATTAATGGACTATTTGTCTGGTACCACCCTTGCCGACGTCGTCAGGGACGACTCCTGACTGAGGAAGGCTCCCCTTTTAGATCTGCATGGGTCTCCTCTGGTCAAGGTTCTTTTTGTCGCTGGTCTACAAGAATCGTCTTCTTCCTATTGCATTTGGCTTTTTTATCCGCTATATTTCCCTGCAAAGGGAGTGTCCGCAAAAAAGATGAGAAGAGTCGAGGTTAGCAGAGGTTCCATGAAGTCCGCAAACTTTTTCTGGTGGTGGCGCCCTTAGGCGCCGCAGACCGTTGCGTGATCGCACGCGGGGCTGCGGTATAAAACCGCGGCCCCGCGTTTTTTGTATCGACGAGGGGCGTATCCGAAAGGATGAGCGCCCCTTTTTTTGTGGACACCCCGAATCTTTGAGCCGAGGAGGAAGAGGAAATGAGGAGCATGAGGAAGGAAGACGAGGCAAGAAAGGGTTATTTCGGGACTTTCGGGGGGAGCTACGTCCCCGAACAGCTGCAGCCCAGGTTGGACGAACTTGATGCTGCATTCGTGTCGGCAATGGAGGATGATCTTTTCGCCAAGGAATTCACGAGACTGCTTAAGGAGTATGTTGGAAGGCCATCCGCACTGACATACTGTGCCAATATTTCGAGGGAATACGGCGGGGGAAGGCTTTTCCTCAAGCGTGAGGACCTGAACCACACAGGGGCGCACAAGATCAACAACACCATAGGTCAGGCGCTCCTTGCCAGACGGATGGGCAAAAAGGAACTGATAGCCGAGACCGGGGCAGGCATGCACGGGACAGCCACTGCGACAGTAGCAGCTCTGATGGGGATGAAATGTACCGTCTATATGGGTGAGGTCGACGTACACAGACAGGCTCCCAATGTATCCCGAATGAAGGCCCTTGGGGCGGAAGTGGTCTCAGTCACCCATGGCCAGAAAACACTCAAGGAGGCCGTCGACGCAGCCCTTGAAGCCTACGTGTTGAACCCGGAGACCTTCTACCTGCTGGGTTCCGCCGTAGGTCCCCACCCCTTCCCGACGATCGTACGTCAGTTTCAGAGCGTTATAGGCAAGGAAGCAAGGGAGCAGTTCCTCGAAAGGGAGGGTAAACTCCCCGACCACGTTCTGGCCTGTGTGGGGGGAGGCAGCAACGCCATAGGGATCTTCTCCGGCTTCCTCGATGACCGGGGGGTGGGCATCATGGGTGTCGAACCGGCGGGCAGAGGGCTTGAGACGAACGAACACGCCGCAACCCTTGTAGCAGGCAAACCCGGCGTCATACATGGTTTCAGGACTTATGTCCTTACCGATAATGACGGGGAGCCGGCCCCGGTCTATTCAATATCGGCAGGGCTTGACTATCCCGGCGTGGGTCCCGAGCACGCATTTCTCATGGAGAGCGGAAGAGCTTCCTACGTCTCTGTAACCGATGATGAGGCAGTGGATGCATTCAGGATCCTATGCAGGCTGGAGGGTATTATCCCTGCCCTTGAAAGCTCCCATGCGGTGGCCCAGGCTCTGAAGATCCTCCCCGAACTTTCCGGGGACAAGACGGTGCTTGTCAACCTGTCGGGAAGAGGGGACAAGGATCTTGATTCTGTTCTGCCGTTGTTGGGTTTGCAGGGTGAAGTAAGTTAAATGAATCCTGTTCCTGTCGGGAGGTTTTCCCGGAAACGATCCGCCTTTACCGGTTTCGAGAAGTTTTGGCTGGATCGAATTTTCCAGGGAAAGCCCCCGGCAGGGCAGGAAACAATTTTGCAGATCCGGATCTGTCTTTGTGCAGGTCACTCTGAAGTTGTTTGCTCCACTGGTTCAACACCGTTGGAGTAAAATCATCATGATAATATCCAGATGCAGCGGGAGGACAAGCAGCTTCCAATGAAAAACGACAGGGCAAGGCAAGCTGAGAGGGTGTCATGGGTTGGTCTGGGGGCTAACGCTTTTCTCGCGCTCTTGAAGCTATCGGCTGGCTTTGCGGGCAACAGCGCAGCCATGATAGCCGACGGAGTGAACTCCCTCTCTGACCTTGGCACCGATATCGTCGCTGTCGTAAGTTTCAGGATCACAGGGCGCCCAATAGACCGATCCCACGGTTACGGGCACGGGAAGTTCGAGACCCTCGCCACGGCGATAATAGGAAGCGCCCTTCTGGCCGTCGCAGTGGGCATTTTCTTCGGTGGCGGAGAGAGGATCCTGACCGTCCTGAGGGGCGGAACCCTGCCCCGCCCGGGTTTGGTGGCCCTCGCCGCTGCAGCTGTCTCTATCCTCATCAAGGAGACTCTCTATATCTTCACCAGGCGGGCCGCCCTTTCCCTCTCCAGCGATGCGCTTATGGCCAAGGCATGGGATCACCGATCGGATGCCCTCGCATCGATGGGTGCCATGGTCGGTATAGGAGGTGCCATTTTTCTGGGTCCAAAAGCAAGGGTCCTTGACCCCCTTGCCGCCCTGGTCGTTGCGGCGATCATTTTGAGGATAGCCTTCCCCATCACAGTAAAGAGCCTTAGCGAACTGCTTGAAGGGTCCCTCTCCAGGGAAAACGAGGAAGAGATCATGCAGGCAATATCGGAAGTCCCGGGGGTCGAGGGTGCACACCATCTCCGGACCAGGAAGGTCGGGTCTGACGTGGCTGTGGAGGTTCACATCATAGTGGCGAGGGACCTCGGCATCACCGAGGCCCACAACATAGCCACGGAGGTCGAATCCGCCATCAGGGCGCTCCACGGAGAAGGGACCTTTGTATCCGTGCACCCCGAGCCTGAGTCGGGAGACCTCCAGGGTCAGGTTCCTTTCGACGACGGTCATAATGGCATGGAGGATGGCCCGGGTCACCACGAGAGGGTTCCCGATGATCTCCACGAATGATGCCTCTCAGACCGACCTCCACTTCAGAAAAGGGGTTTTA
Organism: Thermovirgaceae bacterium; assembly: GCA_035448245.1. Lineage (GTDB taxonomy): Bacteria > Synergistota > Synergistia > Synergistales > Thermovirgaceae > DAOTIQ01. The sequence goes on from DAOTIQ010000007.1 coordinate 17,352, forward strand.
CAGCCGAGATCCAGGCTCCTGCAGCAACGTCTTTTGCGTCAATGTCAGCTACCCCCTGCATATCGGGGAACATGTCCTGGAGCTGCTCCGGAGTGAATTCGTAAACCCTTGTAGGCTCTACCCTGACATTTTCGAACCCCGCTGCCTTCAGTTTTCCTGCAAATTCTTCCATTCCCAGCGCCCCGGCGATGCATCCAGCCCATGCGTCTATGCTGCTCCTGATCTCTTCAGGCACCGGCCTCAGGAATACCACATCAGAAACGGAGATCCTGCCGCCCGGCTTCAGCACCCTGAAGATCTCCCGGAAAACAGCATCCTTGTCGGGGGACAAATTTATCACGCAATTAGAGACTACCGCATCCACGCTTCCCTCCGGAAGGGGGATCTCCTCGATGAAGCCCTTCAGGAACTCCACGTTGTCAAGGCCCCAGTGGACCCTGTTCGATTCAGCCGCAAGGATCATCTCGTCGGTCATATCCAGCCCGAAGACCTTTCCGGAAGGACCTACCTCCCCCCCCGCCAGGAATGCGTCGAGGCCTGCCCCGCTCCCCAGGTCCAGCACCGCTTCCCCCGGCTTGAGCCCGGCCATCTCAACGGGGCTCCCGCAACCCAGGGACTGACCAAGGACGGCATCGGGTATCCGGTCCTTTGAAGTTCCCTGATAGATGCCTTCAGTAATGGGGTCCGATCCTGAAGCGCAGCAAGATGACCCCGAACCGCAGCAAGATCTGTTTTTTCTTACGGCTTCGGCGTACTTCTTTCTTACAGTCTCGCGTATGTCCTTCAAAATGCGCATCCCCCTTCCGTTCGCCCCTTCAGGAGCCTTTCAAGATCAAAACAGACACACTCACCTCTCTCCAGGGCCTCGACAACGGATCCCAGACCCGAGAGGAAGACATTGCGATGATTCTCCGGGATCCTTTCGATCAATGAAAGGAAGAAACTGTTCATTGAATTCTCCGTCCCTTCAAAAAAACGGAGCCCTTTCTCCGTTAACGAAAGTGTTACGGACCTTCGATCTACCTTGTCCTGTGACCTGACAACAAATCCCTGCTCCACAAGGCTGTCCGTCAATCTTGTTACTGTGCTCCTGTCAAGTCTCAGGGTTGTTGCCAGAAAGCTTGGGGTCGCTACCTCCGCTCTCCCTATCTCGACAATAGCATGGCACTGGGCAAGGGTTACACCACAGCATGATGCCCTGTCCCTGTCAAGAAGGGAAAGGTTCCTTGCCATTGTTCGGATCATCTCCCCTAACGCCTTCGCCTGTTCCTCTTTCTCCAGGGTATCCACCTCCTGAACGCAAAAGATTGTAATATGCAAAAGTTGAATAAATCAATAAAAATATAATTAAATCGTTTTCTTCTTCCCTTCATGCATGGTATGATTTTTAAAGATCAAGGTTTTGTTTTCTGGAAAGAACATTCCAAAGTCATGAACCGGAGGGGATAGTTGTGGTCAGTGAAATGTTCCGTATCAGGAAGGAGACACTGGACGAGATCAACTGTTTCCTGCTCGATCCAGGCAATCCCGACGTACAGGCCATTCATAGGGTAGTTGCCAAGTACGGTACACCGACGGAGATCAATGCGAAGGCTAAGGAGGCAAGGTGCCTTTCGAACCTCATGGGACGGCTGGAGCGAATGGGATCTCCTTACCTGGAGAACCTGAAGTGGCTTGTGGCGGAGAGGGACAGGGGTGCCTTCATTCCTGTCTCGCAATACCGGAAGAAGATCCTTGGCGACGAAGCCACGGGAAAGACCTTCAGAGAGTCGACTTCAGTGACCCTCGAGATCAGTGCCCTGCAGTACTTCCCCTTCCTGATCGCAGAGGCGGAACAGGCCATCGACGGCAAGGAGATCATGCCAGGGAGATACATAAGGGTCCGCAAGATGAAGGAGCAGGAGAGCGACCAGGGCGATATCCTTGCCGTGGCGGCGGCCATGCAGATCGTCGGAGCCAGCTACGTGGAGACCCTCGACACCAAGGGGACCGACGGCTCCAATATTCATCTAGGTGGCCCCGAGACCATCACGGGATACTTCGGAGGCATTGGTCAGCCCAACGACCATGCCCTGGCATGGGTCGACGAGCTCCTTCACTACTACACGAACTACGGGATCAACGAGGTTCTGAACATCAACCCCGGGACGGTACTCCTGGGTTACCTGCTCTACAGGCTGGGGGTGGATGTCCGCTTCAAGATATCCGTATTCATGGGCAACGACAACCCCTACGCGGTCCTCTGGACGCTGATGATGGCCAAATTGTTCGCCAGGGAGGACGGGTCGACGCCGTTGATCGGGTTCAACCTCTCCAACTCGGTGGACGCAGAGGCTCTTATGGCCTGTGCCGACATCCGCAGAAGACTTGGCCTGGAGGACAAGGTCAGGATAGAGCACCACATTACCGAGACCTACAGGAGCATCGTCCGTCAGCCCTACAACAGGCGCGAGGATCTTCTGAAAGTCGCCCGGGTCTACCCGAACATTTCCGCAAAGCACGAGGGAGGCGACCCGGAGGTAGAACAGACCATCGCCCACCCCTCTGACATACTGGACTACTTCCGCGACAAGGAAGAGGTCATCGCCTCCGGCGATATGGATAACCTGAAGAACAACTACCTCAAAAAGCACGATGCTACGAACAGAACCGCAGAAGAATTGACGAGGGCGGGGCTCTCGTTTCTAGCCGCTTCTCGCCTCCATGCACGCTGATCATGATCCTGGTTGCCCGGGAAGATCTTCCCGGGCAACTTTTCTATCGGATGGACCATGACTGAAAGCCTCAAAGGGATAAATTATTCTGTAAGGGTAAGCGCCAGGGCACGCCGTGTGACTTTACGGATTGCTCCCCCTGAAGGACTTGTTGTGGTAATACCCCGTAACTTCAGCAAGAAGAGGATACCCTCCCTGATCGATGAGAAGCGCCAATGGATCGAAAAGACCCTTTCAAAGGTGGCGCCCCAGGCAGTGACTGCAAGCGGGACTTTGCCTCCGAAAGAGTACTTTTTCCCCTCCCTGAAGAAGTCTTTGGGCCTCGAGGGCCCGAACGCCGTTTCCCGCCTTCGCTCTATAGCTGACTCCCATCTGCTCCCTCGGGCAAGGGTTTTGTCGCTTAAGACAGGACTTAGGCCCGCTTCCTTCACTTTCAGGAACCAGAAAAGGATATGGGGGAGCTGCAATTCGAAGAGAAAAATCAGCCTGAACCAGAAACTACTCTTTCTTGAACCTCCCCTGGTGGACTACATCATCCTCCACGAGCTCTGCCACCTTGAGTACAGAGACCACTCGTCCTCATTCTGGACCTTCCTTTCATCCTTCGATCCACACTTCAGGGATCACCGGAGAGAGATAAGGTCCGCACAGTGGACGATCCCCGTCTGGGCCTATTGACACAGTTTCTTATTTTGGTACCATAATACCTAAAATAAACTGTGAGGTGTTCACTATGGCGGAGAAGGTTTTCAGAAGGGTCATCCAGATCGACGAAGACAAATGCGATGGCTGCGGCCAGTGTGCAGAAGCCTGTCACGAAGGGGCCATCCAGATCATAGAAGGCAAGGCAAAGCTTGTTAGCGACTCCTACTGCGACGGGTTGGGAGACTGCATAGGGGAGTGCCCCCAGGAAGCCATATCCTTCATTGAGCGTGAGGCAGAGCCCTACGATGAGGAGGCCGTCAAGGAGAACATGGGTTCGAAGAAAGAACAGGAGACTCTACCCTGCGGATGCCCTGGCACCATGGCTAGATCCCTGGAAGGGATCCTTGAAACTCATTGCGATGCTTCAAGCAAGCCTCAGCTCCGATCGGAAGAGGCTGTCTCCTCGGAACTGGCTAACTGGCCCGTCCAGCTGAGACTTGTACCTGAGAACGCCCCTTATCTGAAGGGTGCGGATATTCTGTTGGCAGCGGACTGCTCGGCAGCTGCTTCTCCGGATTTTCATGGCCGTTTCGTCAGAGGCCGCATCCTTCTCATGGGGTGTCCCAAACTTGATGACGCAGACTACTACAGGGAAAAACTTGCGAGGATCATCAGGGTCAACGATTCGCCCTCGATAACAGTCGTCAGGATGGAGGTCCCCTGCTGCGGAGGTCTTGCACAGCTTGCTGAGGCGGCCATTGACGAGGCAAGGGTGGATGTTGAATTGAGAACCGTGATTCTTGATTCCCGTGGGAAACTGGTTGAAGACGAGACAGTCAAGTTCCGGTTCCAGTAATTAGGGGTATTGTAAACCCCCATAGACTTGAGGCCAGCAGGCCTACGGGAAGCTGCAAGGAAATTACCCGGTGTTCGCCTTACTGGCTGCAGGCCTTACAGCGAACTGTCCTCTATCTCCTGGATCTTCTCCTCGAAGCCGTAGATCGTTCCGTCGATTTCTTCCACGGTACGGTCCAGGTAGCGCATCCCCGTGATCTCGTACCCCGGGGGGAGATGGTTGGAGAAGCGCTTGACCTTGAGTAGCGACTTGAGGTAGCTCTTCTCGAAGAGATTTATCACCTGGGCGGCCGTAAGGGCATCGGCCTTTCCGTTCTCCAGAAAGAGACAGGCCATCTCGAGGTTCTCGCCGATCTCCATCTCTCCATACCAGATGTCGGCCAGGATCTCCCTGAATCGTTCCCTCCGGTCGGGGGTCACCATCTCGCGGATAGATCTCTCTATGAACTTTAGGCCCCTTCTGAGCTCACCCTCCACGATACGTTCATCCCCGTGGGGCAGTGAGAAGTCGGCTATGTACTCAGCCTCGTCACTGATCGTTCTCCGTCCCTTCAGCAGTCTTCCATAATCCGGTCTGAGTGTTACCGAGGCTCTTTCCGGAGGGGCCGCTGTCAGCTGCCGGAAGACCTTCCCGGTATCAAAGCCCTTGGATTCCTGGGGGGAACGGTTGAGCCAGGTCACGTAACCTGTTTCGAAGAGGCCTTTACGACCGGCCCTTCCCGCCATCTGCAGAAACTCGTTCCTGGATATGGGCTCCCTGTCGTGGTACCTGACGAGCTGGGCAAAGATGACGTACTCTGCAGGGAGGTTCACCCCCAGGGCAAGTGCGTTCGTACCGCAGACCACGTCCAGGATCCTTTCCCTGAAGGCGGACTCCACCAGGAGCTTCTCCTTCGGCAACATCCCTCCGTGGTAGACTCCAACGCCCCTCAGAAGAGGCATGTGGACATCCCGTACATCAAGGATCTCGGCCAGTTCATAGAGCCGCTGCCTGTGGGCCTTTCCCTTCCGGGGGCGTCTGCGGGCTATCTTGTAGGCCAGGTCCACAGCTCCTTTCTGGGAGAAGCAGAAGACCAGGGCGTCATGAAGTCTTTCAAGGGTGGCGGGCTTCTTCGGTGTGAATACCAGTTTTGTCACACGTTCTTGCCCCTCGTAGACCGTGAATGGTCTTCCGGTTATCTCTCCGAGGTAATCGCCGACAGAGCGGGCGCCCCCGAAAGTGGCCGACATGACCAGTATAGGCGAGTCGGGGTTTGTGGAGACAATTCCCTCGATATAGGTCCGGGCACGGTCGGGGTCGTCGAAGATGTAGTGGAACTCGTCGATCACGACCCTCAATCCCGGCGAGCCGGCGTACTTGAGGGTGTAGATCTCCTGGGTGCAGCAGATGACCGGTGCGTTCTCGTTCTTCTTGAAGTCGCCCGTCTCTATGCCCACATCAAGCCCCATCCGCCTGAGTTCAAGGTAGCGCTCGTTGCTCAGGGCCTTTATGGGGGCGGTGAAGATGATCCGCCTCGTGTCCGGCGGCCAGATATGACCATCAAGGTCCATTAGGCCCGACCACAGGTAGGCCACCCAGGTCTTGCCCGACCCGGTTGGCGCGGCCAGGACGGCGTCCCTGTTCCTGATCCTTTCCCAGGCCTTTACCTGCCAGGGGTAGAAACTTCCGTATTGTTCCGCCATGTCCGCCTCATTTCGTGAAGTGTTGTCGCAAGTGTCCCGGCGCTACTTATATTACTATGAACGTCCCTTTTACGAATTCAATATTGCCTCTTCCTTGACAAGAGGAGAAATCCGATAATATCATCGGTTTATGTCACCGGTTGGTGACAGGAGGTGCCATGCGCGATAAAGAGGAGACCAGGAAAAAGATCCTTGAAGCGGTGGGCGAGATCCTTTCAGAAGAGGGGTTCGGAGGCATCGGGGTCAACAACGTATCCCGGAGAGCCGGCGTCGACAAGGTCCTGATCTACCGCTACTTCGGAGATCTTCCAGGGCTTCTGAGGGAGTTCGCTTCAGGGGGCGATTACTGGCCCTCGATGGAGGATCTGGTCGAAAAGGCGGAAGGGGATAACCGGCCTCCCGGAGCTTCCGAACTCGCCGTGGCCCTTCTCAAGGGCTACATTCGGGAGCTAAGGGATTCGACATCAGCCCAGGAACTGCTCCTTGGGGAACTGGTATCAAGGAACGAACTCTCCGAGGCATCGGCACGGAAGAGAGAGAGGCAGGGAGCGGACCTTATAGAGGCCCTGGTGAGGTCCGCCCCTGAAGCGGAGAGGGTGGATGTTGCCGCCCTGGGTGCCCTTCTCTCGGCGGGTCTCACCTTTCTGATGCTCAGGGCACGGACATCGGAGGCCTACCTGGGGATAGACATCTCATCCGAAGAGGGGTGGGGGCGCATCGAAAGGGCTATGGAGGAGCTTGTCAGAGGAGTAATGGGTGACGACAAGCTGGAAGGCTTCCAATATTAGGGCTGTTCCCGTGACCATGCGACACCTGACAGGATAAAAAAGGAGGAGTGCTTCTTGAAAAGACCTGTTCTTATTCTTATTTCGGCGATCATCATGACAGCCCTTGGGTGCGGAACAGCCCTGGGGGCCGGGTTTGCTCTTTACGACTGGAGTGCCAGAGGGAACGCCCTCGGGGGCGCCATGACCGGTCGGGCCGACGACCCCTCCGCCATAGCCTTTAACCCGGCGGGCATCACCCAGATCCCGGACTCGTCCATGATGGCGGGGCTGGCTTTCATCATGCCGGGAGGGACCCTGACGGAGATAGGCGGTGATAGTGTTGGCATGATCGACCACACCTTCATCCCTCCTCACTTCTACTACACGCGACAGTTGAGTGACCGCCTCTGGTTCGGCGTGGGCCTCATGACGCGCTTCGGTCTCGGCACCGACTTCCCGCCCGATTGGTACGGGCGCTACAACAGCTACTACGCCAACATCCAGTCCGTATCCATCAACCCCAACCTGGCCTGGAAGGTGAACGACCGGTTGTCCCTTTCCGTCGGGGTCGAGGCGCTGTGGTTCGAGTACGGGGCGAGAAGATTTATTGGAACAGACTTCAGGCTCCTTGGAGACGACATAGGCTACGGCTGGAACGTGGGACTCCATTACAAACTGGACGAGGCGACCCGGATAGGGCTTCACTACAGGAGCCAGGTAAAATTGACCATCTCGGGAACCGCCGACATACAGGGTGTCGGCTCTACGGATGCCTGGGGAGATCTAACCCTGCCCGAGATGTTCCTGTTCGGCCTCAGCAGGCAGGTAACTCCTAAACTTAACGTCGAGGTGGGAGCCATATACACGGGGTGGAGCTCCTATGACAGGTTGGCGATACATTTCGAGAACGATTTCGGGATGCTCCTCAACCCATCCACTTCAGTGAAGAACTGGAAGAACGTCTGGAGGTACCAGCTGGGGCTTGAGTACAGGTACAGCCCCGAGTGGACCTGGAGGTTCGGCTACACTTACGACCAGGAGCCTTCGCCGGACGGCACAGTCGACTTTCAGGCTCCCATGAGCGACCGACAGCTTTTCTCCATAGGGTTCGGCTACACGAAGAATGGCCGAACCTGGGATCTTGCCTACACCTATTTGCTGGCCGACGACAGGACCATAGCTGGCCGGCCCGGAGACGGAATACCCAATTCGCGCACCAGCAACATGGATGCCCACATCATCGTGATCAGCTACAGCATGAGGTTTTAGAGGCGTTACGTTCAAGGGGAAAAAGCGTAAACCGTAAACGGTCGACGGTGAACGGAAGGATCAAAGTCCCGAGGGGATTAAACTCGGGAGGTTCTTTAACGAGGGGTACCCCCTGGCACTCCTCCTGGGAGACCTCTTAAACGAAAGCAGTGAAGCAGAAAGAGAAACCAATGCTCAAAGGCCGGAGGATCGATCTTCGGCCTTTTTTGCCGTTCACTGTTCACTGTTTACCGTTCACGCCTTTAAGGTTTTGCCTTTTCCTGTAAAATTACGGAACAGGAGATGACCGAAAGGAGCCGAAAACGATGGAGCTCGATTTCATCAAGGGTCACATGGGAGGCAACACCATCCTCCTCTTCAACGGAAGGCAGGTCAGAAGGGAATCTCATGTGCTTGAGACGGCCCTCACCGTTCTCGACCGGAAGAGACTTTACGCCGACCAGGCCGCCTTTCTCTACCCCTCGGGAAAGGCCAACACCATCCGGGCTCTCGTGGTGGATATTACCAACCGTAACTTCATCCCTGCATGCGGAGGTTTCACTCAGGTCCTGGGAAAGGCCCTGGTGGATACGGACCTGGTAAAGTGGTTCAAGGTGAAGACCGCTCCACAGGAATTCGAGGTTACCCTTGAACTGGAGTCGGGTCCTTCCACGGTGACGGTCCATAAGACAAAAGGCGGCAAGTTCAGAAAGGCCGAAAGCGACATGACCTCCTTTGCCCGGATGTTGGCCGGCGACGGGGTCATGCCTGTGGACCTCGACGGGATCCAGGCCTTCAAGTCCGGCTACTACCTTGTCCAGGAAGCTCCGAAATTGAAGGAACACTACCCCGAGGCCGACTTCGAAGAGATGAACACCGCCGCCGTGAAGGCCATATCCGAGGCGCAGGCCTTCTTCCACCAGAAGGGTTACTCCTCCACCCTTCATTTTTCACTCTTTGACAGATCGCCCGCCCACAAGGGGCATCTGAGGGCGGTCTTCCCCCACGGGGTTCTCACTGGTAACATCGAGCCCACCTGCGGGACGGGCAGTACAGCCCTTGCCCTGGCCCTTCTGTTGACCGGCGAGGGAAAAGATCTTGGCCTGGTTAAGGGCGGAAGGATCAAGGTCAGACTGGAGACCGGTGGAGGCCCTGCTCTTGGCGGCCCCGACATAACCACCGTGGTGGTGGAGAAAAAAGGTGAAGAGGTAACCAGGGCCTTTTTCTCCCACAGCCTTGTAGAGATAACGGCAAAAGGGACTGTATTCGTGTAATTCAGGCCGTATTTTCCTGAACTTGCATCCCCCGGGCCTTTGGTGTTTATTATCTTTCAGTGACTAGCCTCGGAGTATTGAAGGGTCAGGATCGGATCCTTGCGGCTTGGACCGTGGCCGCTTTTTTGTTCATTGGTATCGCGAAGGGAAGAGACTTCAAATGACTAGCGACTGGACCAGATCTCAACAAAGTGTTAGCGGTTTTGAACGGGCCATGGCACTGGCCGGTGCTGCCACCCTGAAAGAAGCTCTGCCTATCTGCCTCGAGGCGTTGATAGGATCTTCGGAAGGCTCTCTTGACTGTGGATGGGTCTACCTGGTCCCCGAGAAGGCAGAAATATTCAGGCTCCGTTGCTCAATTGGGGTCAGTGATCCTTTCGTGGAGGCCAACGCTTCCTGGGCTCCCGATTCTGTACACGGGAGGGCGATCTTCAGGGATACTCCATGGTACGGGTCCTTTTCCGAGACCCTGAACGGCCAGGATCCGCTCCTTGCCTCCGAGGGTCTCCACGCTTTCGCAATTCTCCCCCTCTTCCGGGGCTCCTCAGTAGCAGGTTGTTTCTGTCTCGCCTCTCACGACAGCGACACAGTTCCACAGCACGTAAAACGTGACCTTGAGGCTCTCTCCCGGTGGTTTGACAAGACCATAGCCAGGGTCCAGGTCAGCGAGAGCAGGATCAGGGAGTCCTGGGAGCTGCTATCCCTTTTCGACGCCATGGCCGAGATGGTCTTTGCCTTCGACCTTGACGGAGAGATAGTCTGGATTAACAGAACCGCTCGGGAAGAGCTCGGTCTTGATAACAATGGGAGGATCCACCTCCTTGACCTTCATCCCGATGATACGAGGCCTGAAGCGGCCAGGATCTTTCGCAGGATGCTCTCCCGGGAGCAGCAGACCTCCAATGTGCCCTATGCAAAAAGAGACGGAAGTGTGGTTCATGCAACGACCCTTGGCGTTCCCGGGAGATGGAAGGGAGAGGACGTTCTCTTCGGCATAAGCAGGATCCACCAGACGGGGGGGCGTACCAGCGTTGAAGCTGCCGCAGAAGTTTCGAGCCTGGAGAGGGATATCGCCAGGATGGCGATGGTCCTTGACGAAAGGCTTTCAAGGATCGAGGAGGCGCTTATGATCTCACCGGAGAGTTCTGCAAGCAGGCTGTGGACAGGGAGCATAAAGGAATGAACACGTCGGGAGAGGGGATCCTCTTCACCAAGATGCACGGAAACGGCAACGACTTTCTGATCATCGACAACAGGTTGGGGGAGATACCTGGCCATGAACTCCCGGATCTTGCGCTTCGCCTCTGCCGAAGGAGGACGTCCATCGGTGGGGACGGGCTAATGGCCGTTGAAAGGAGTGATAGGGGCGATATCCGTATGCGCCTCTTCAACTGCGACGGATCCGAAGGGGAGATGTGCGGCAACGGCGCCAGGTGCCTGGCCCGTTACGCCTTCGAGAAGGGTATGGCTCCAGCCAGGATGACCATCGACACCCTGGCAGGGCCCGTAGTGGCAGAGGTGGAGGGGGTCTTTGCAACCCTCGACATGGGGGTCCTCGAAACAGCATCGGCACTCAGGGGACAGGTTCTGATACTCTCCGGCGAGAGGTTAGTCTACAGTCAGCTTAATGTCGGGGTTCCCCATACGGTGATCTTCCAGGACCCGGGGGATGAAAGGGCTGAAATGGATCTTGCCAGGATCGCCAGGGCCTTCCAGTCCGACAGGGAGCGTTTCCCCCAGGGAACGAACGTGAACTTCATGAAGATCAGGACCACCGGGGAGATCGACCTCCGGACCTACGAACGGGGCGTCAACGATTTCACCATGTCCTGTGGTACCGGCTCAACCGCAGGCGCAGTCGCTGCATGGCTGGAGGGCAAGGTGTCAACCCCGGTGGAGGTCAGAAACCCCGGAGGGGTAAATACTGTCCTCATCGACGAAGAGGGTCCCGGCAGGGTTCGTCTCTTCCTCAAGGGGCAGACCACGGCCGTCGCCGAGGGGGTCGTTTCCGGGGAGTGCCTTCAGATCCGTGAACCGTGAATCGTGAACCGTGAACCGAAAAAAAAGATCTTGTACCACATACTAAGTACCCTAAGCGCACCTCCAGCGTAGTTTAGGGCTACAGACGAAGTACCCCGAACGAAGTGATGAGGTAGGAACCTTTTTATGTAATCCCGAGTAGTGCAACGACGAGGAATCTGAACAAGGGGCTGTTGGATCAGTTCTCCGCCGATAGGCGGACGTCCCGCCTCGTCCGACAGCAGGCGGATTCGGGATGACGATATCTCCAGAACTTGCGACACGGTTTACGATTCACGATTAAAGGGTTTTCCGAGTTACGTCTCACGATTCACGCTCCCTCACCCACCCCGATAGCGACTCAAGCCCCCGTTTCAGCGCATCGGTTCCATAGGCGTATCCGAAACGCAGCCTCTTGTCGATCCCGAAACAGCTACCCGGGAGAAGAAATGTCCCCGTGGTACCAAGCAGGTCCACGCAGAACTCGTCGGATGGTATATCCAGGTCGTAGCCCACAAAGGCAGTTGTACCAGCCGTTGGCTTAACCCAGTGGAAGAGAGGTTCTGAGTCGATCCATTCCCCAAGCAGGCCGACGCTCTCCCTGATGATCTTAAGGTTCCTCTCCGTGATCTTGTCCCGGTTCTCAAGGGCAACGGTTGCCAGGGCGTCCACAAGGGGTCCGCAACTGATAGTGGTGTAGTCCCTCCTAGAAAAGGCCTCTTCGATGAACTCTCTGGGTCCGGTCATCCATCCGCTCCTTAGACCGGCCAGAGAGAAGACCTTGGACATGCTGCCCGTGCTTACGCCTTTTTCGTAGATGTCAGCCATTGACGAGACCGAAACACCGGGTTCGTGGACCAGGCCGCGGTAGGCTTCGTCGCAGAGTACCCAGGCCCCGTGTTTACGTGCTATCACTGCTATCCTCTCCAGCGTCTCCCTGTCCATTAGGGACCCTGTAGGGTTGTTGGGGTTGTTCAGGCAGATCAGGTCTACGCCGCTTTCAGCCATCTTCTCTAGTTCATCGGTATCTGGAAGCCAGAAATTTTCGGGCCGCAGTTGAAGGATATCCACTTTTGCCCCGAAAGCCTTTGGGATGCTGGTGAGCTGCTGGTAGGTGGGCCAGACGCTGATCACCCTTTCTCCGGGACCCACGATGGTAAAGAGCGCCAGGAAGTTGGCTGCCGACCCGCCGTTCATTATCAAAACTCTCTCCGGATCCCTGTCCTCGTAGAGCTCCCCTATCAGGCCCCGGAGCCTCTCGCTCCCCTTTATGTCCCCGTAGGTCATCCGGGTGCCCAGGAGATCTACCATGACCTCCTCCTTGCGGCCCGACATCTCAAGCAGTTCGTAGAGGAGCAGCGAATCCACGCAAGTCTCTGCGATGTTGTTGACGGCAAGTGTCTCCCAGCGATTCATCCACTGCTCTACGCCAAAGGGTTCTATCTTCATCGGTCGTCCTCCTGTAAGGTCTTATCACCTATCTTATTCTAACCTGCCAGGAGGGTTCAAAACAGAGGAGAATCCAATTCACTGCTTTATCTATGTGATTGTTCTTGGGGTTGATTTGACAGTTCCATGTCTGGCTGGTATAATCACTTATGCAAAATTTGGAAACCTTTTTTCCTATTAGGAAAAAGGAGGAGGGAAATGAGCAGTCTTGAAAAGTCTCTCATGATCCTTAAACGCCTTGGCGATTCGCCATACGAGCTCAACCTTTCAGAACTTGCCTCTCACGTCGGAATGGGTAAAAGTGGTGCCTTCAAGCTGATAAATGTCATGAAGAAACACAACTTCGTAATTCAGGATCCTTCCTCGAAGAAATATCACCTGGGCCCCATAATGTTACGTCTGGGAAACGTATACAGCCGCTTCAAGGGAATAGAACAGATCGCGAAGCCCCTTCTCTTCCGCATTTCCAGGTCATTCCAGGAGACGACCTACTTGACCATCTGGGAAGGCGACAGGGCCTTTCCGGCCTACAAGAACAGCGTAAAAGACGGTATTTACGAGTACAACGATTTCATTGGCATGAGTCTTCCCCTGAACTCCGGTGCCTCAGCCATGGTCCTGTGCGCATACCAGGACCCCGGGCATATACGCGAGATCCTTGGATCCATGAAGCTGGAGAAAAGAACTTCGAAAACAATGACCGATCTTGACCAGCTGATGGACGAATACAGGATCATACGCGAAAGGGGTTACGCACTTGAGGATGAAACCTTCAGCCTGGGCATCCTGTCTATTGCCGTTCCTGTTTTTGACAAGGATGGGAGGGTATGGTCATGCCTTGCCCTTGCCGCACCAAAGGCCCATGCCACCGATGGGAATGTTGATGAATGGATACAAGCCTTGAAGGAAGGGGCTGAAGAGCTGTCGTACAATCTGCAGTTCAGACACTAGTAAAGGGAGGCGGTTCACTGAGAGGAGACTATTGCTGAATGGGAGGACAAACCAGAAAAAAAGGAGAGATAGCCATGAAAAGAAATATTGCTTTTGCAGTTCTTGCCGTCTTCGTCCTTGGATGCTTCATAGTAACCGGGGCGGCTACCCCAAGTCTCGCCAAAGACAAGTTGACCCTCAAGGTCGCAGGCATTTCCGCCCCGGAATACCGTGGAACCAAATCACTATACACTATTAAGGATATTGTCGAAAAGGGGACCGAGGGGAGGATCATTCTTGATATCTTCCCTGCTAACCAGCTGGGAGATTACACACAGGTCTTTGAGGAGATCCGGCGTGGGACCATTGAGATGGGGCTCATATTCTTGCCGAGCCAATTCGACGTCATGCTTGAAGTAGGTTCCCTTCCTTTCCTGGCCGAGACGGGAGAGGGGATGCAGGAACAGCTATCCCCCGGCTCCTATGTCTACTCGATCATTGAGGATTCTCTCGACAAACTTGGGGTCAGGCTTCTGAGGATCTACGGTGATGGTTTTGTGGGTGTAGGGCTTGCCAGGAAACCAAAAGATCCGGTTAAAGCAGGCACGCCAAAGGATGCCATGATCAGGGTCGCTCCGCTTGCGGTCTACAAGGAGACAGCGGAGGATCTCGGATTCAGGACCGCAAGCATCCCCTATGCCGACACCTACAGTGCAATCCAGACAGGGGTCTGCGACGGTTGGATAGGAGGATCGTCACAGATAAACTATCTCAGCTTCCGTGACGTTATAAAGTATTACATTCCCTACAACTGCCTCTTCGACCAGACAGGCTACATAATCGGGAAGGATATTTGGAACAAGATCTCTCCCGAGGACCAGAAGGTCATCCTTGACGCCGTTAATGAACAGGCCGACAAGAGCTTTGCCGACAGTAACGCTGAGGACGTCGAGTACCAGGAGAAACTCGCTGAAGCCGGTGTGGAGATAATCCCCATCTCCGGAAGTGAAATGGCCGAACTTGCGGAATACATTCGCAATACCACCTGGCCCAAGCTGGAGAGCACCTACGGCAAGGAAACCCTGGACAAGATCAAGGAATCGCTTCAATAGACCATCCCTTTCGCCGGGCAGGTTCACAACCTGCCCGGCGTTTCTCTGGAGGGGTCAAATGTGAATCTCATTGGATCGATCAAAAGGTCGCTTTTCTGGAAGTCGATCTTGGGTCTGCAACGTATTCTCTTGGTACTAACCAGCCTTTTCGTTGTGCTGATAATGTGTGCCGAGGTGGTCCTGAGATATGTGTTCAAATCAGATCTTTTCGGGATCGAGGAGATAGTGGTAATAGCAGCTTTCTGGCTCTATTTCATGGGCAGTTCCTACGGGGTCTTCGAGAAGAGCCATGTCAAGGCCGATATCATCCCCCAGATGCTGAGACCCAGGGCAAGAGCTTTGCTCAGCGTACTGGTTAATTTCACCGTGTCGGCCCTCTGCATTCTGTTCACAGTATGGGCTGTAGGGATGGTCCGGTACAGCATTACCTGGATGCCAAGAACAACCGGGTTGAGGATACCCATCTACATTTCCCAATCTTCAGTTTTGTTGGGGTATGCCCTTATGTCCATGTATTCGATCGTCTACTTCATTGAAGATCTCTTTGTATTCGTTTCCATGGGCCGGGAGAGGGAGGCCTGATATGAGATCTGTCATCTGTTCCCGTTCCGCCAAGCACGATCGTGACAATGATCCTGCAGACCGCGTTAGGACAGGAAATAGGAGGGAATGGGCATGGCGATAACCGTTGCCCTTTTGCTGATTATTATTACCCTTCTTCTCGGGCTGCCCGTTCCCTTCTGCTTCATGCTCTCCACCACCTTCATGGTGGTAACCCACGGTTACGACCCATCTTTCCTCTTGCCATACGGGTTCAGCCAGATGAGCTCCATCGTCCTTCTGGCTATCCCGTTGTTCATAATGGTGGGCGGAATGATGGACAGGGGGGGAATCGGGACTTCGCTGGTGAATTTTGTGGAAATTTTTGTGGGACGCATCAAGGGCGGTCTGGGGGTTGTTGCTGTCGTTTCCTGTGCCGTGTTCGGTTCGATCTCCGGAAGCTGTGCGGCGACCCTTTCCTGCATTGGGTCGATCATGTTCCCGAGGCTCAGGGAAAAGGGCTACCCCATGGGGCACAGTGCAGCCCTTGTCTCATGCGCTGCCCCGCTGGGGCTTTTAATTCCACCCAGCTCCCAGATGATCCTCTACGCCTGGGTCGGACAGCAGTCAGTGCTAGCCTGTTTCCTCGCCACGGTGGGGCCCGGTATTGTTCTGATGATCCTGTTGAGCCTTCTGAATCTGATCATGCTTCGGAAAGACCCGAACATAGAGGTCGTTCCTGTCATGTCCAGGGGAGAGAAGCTTTCCATGTTCAGAGATCGGGGCAAAAGAGCCGCGCCCGCCCTCTTCATGCCCTTTATTGTGCTCGGTGGTATATACGGCGGGATAATGACCCCGACAGAAGCGGCAGCCATGGCAGTCCTCTACTCGATACCTGTTGGATTCTGGGTTTACAGAGGTCTTAACCGCGGCAACTTCATCGAGGTCATCATTGAGACGGCCACTACGACGGGGGTCGTCATGCTGATGATGTACTGCATAATGATGTTGAGCAGGATCTACGTTCAGGAGAGACTCCCCGATATGATCATCAATACCCTCACAGCCGTCTCTACGAACAGGTACGTCATTCTGTTCATGATCAACATCTTTATGATAATCATCGGTATGATCATGGACGATGTGAGTGCCATGCTACTTTGCACCCCTATTCTGCTTCCGGTCGTCACCGCACTGGGAGTTCACCCGATCCATTTCGCGGCTATCATCGGTACCAATCTGGGGATGGGTAATGTAACCCCTCCCACCGCTCCGACACTGTATTTTGGTGGCCGTATGGCGAAAACCCCGGTCTCGCAGATGATGAAACCTGCCCTGGTATTTATCACCTTTGCGTGGCTGCCGACACTGCTCGCTGTAACCTACTTGCCCGAACTCGCTCTCTGGCTTCCGCGACTGGTTCTAGGGGGCCGTATATAGGAGGTTAAACTATGGGGAAAATGGATTATCTTCAAGAAAAACCGATCGCTGTCCTCGGAGGAGGCGCTACTGCCCGTGGCCATGCGGCATGCGCGGCCCTTGCCGGGCGTGAGGTCAGGCTTTATGAGCTCCCGGATTTTTTCGAGGGACTGGGGTGCATAAAGGAAAACCGTGAGATCCGGCTCAGCGGGATCCAGGAAAGCCTGTACGGGTTCAAACGGGAAGGCCTGGCAAAGATCGACGTTGTGACATCCGATATGGAAGAGGCTGTAAAAGGGGCAGGGATAATTGTCGTCAGTTTCCCGGCAGTCGGCTACAAGGCCTTCCTGGAAAAACTGATCCCCCGCCTGGAGGACGGAATGGTGGTACACTTCACCACCGCGAATTTCGGGTCGCTTATAATGCGAAAAATGATGAGGGAGTCCGGGTGCAGTAAAAGGATCGTAATCGGCGAGTGGAGCAGCCAGCCCTACGGGATAAGGATCAAGAGCGCCGGGGGACAGCAGATGCCTGAAGTGAGCGTAAACTACTGGGCCATTTCCCTGAGAGGTTCTGCCCTTCCCATGATAGATCAGGAGAAGTTCTTCGAGTCAAAGCAATATCTTCCTTCTCTTGATTCGGTTGTTCATCCCGTCAGGGGTGACACCGTCGCGGACATAGGCTTCAGCAACGTGAACCCGATCCTCCACTGCCCAGGGACTATCCTCGGCGTCGGGACCATGGAGAACTGGGGTGTTATTTACGGAGGGGACAAGCACGATTTTTCCATATACTCTCATGCATACTGCCCCTCTATCTCAAAGGTGCAGCTGGCCCTGTACAAGGAGGAGTGCGCCATCGCGGAAGCAATGGGAGTGGGTATCCAGCAATTCTCAGAAGAGTCCTTTTTCTCAAGGTCCAACATTCTCGGTTCGGAACACATGGGGGGAAAATTCAAGGTCCCCTTCGATGAACAGTACAAACTGGCTCTGGGAACCGGCCCTTTTTCCATTTACAATCGCTACATCACTGAGGACATTCCTGTTGGCTGTCACATATTCCGGGAGTTGGGGAAAAAGTTCGGAGTGAAGGTCCCGGTCATAGAATCGATGATAACCCTTGCGTCGGTAATGACCGGAGTCGATTACTGGTCGGAAGGGGTTACCCTCAATGACCTGGGAATAGAGCATATGGACAGGGAGGCACTTAACGCCTACCTTCGTGAAGGAACATATCTTTAACTTCGAGGGGCTTCTTCGAAGATGAAGGAGCCCCTCGGAATTTTCCGTGGTCTGATCTTTCAAGTTAGGAGAGTAAGAACGAGATGGAATGGCAAGGACTGTTCAATGGATCTGCTACGAACCGGCTTGTGGATTCCGCGATCGCTTCGATCATGAAGATCGCCTCGGAAGAGAACGCCATGTCCCTGGCTGCCGGCGAACCTTTCGGGGCTCTCTACCCCGCGGAGGAATTGAGAGACTGTTTAATGATATCTTTTTCAAAGGAGCTGCCTGTCTGGGGATACAGCAACTCACGGACAGGGATCGCCCCCTTGCGCCAGTGGATCGCAGACTGGATGGCCAGGGACGGTCTTCTTCCACAATGGGCAAATAGCGACAGTCTTTTCATTACCAACGGGTCGCAGGAAGGGTTGTACCTGTTATGCGAATGTCTCCTGGAGCCGGGGGATACCGTGATAGTAGAATCGCCATCCTATCCGGAAGCGTTTGGGATTTTCAGGAAATTCGGGGCAAAATGCCTGAGCGTACCCCTTTCAGAGGAAGGTCCCGATATAGGGGTTCTGGAAGGGATTTTAAAGGAGAACCGGGTCAAGTTCTTTTACACCATCCCTACCTACCAGAATCCAACTGGTTTTTCGACCCCTGACAGCAAGAAACAGAGCGTACT
The DNA here is from genome assembly GCA_035448245.1 of Thermovirgaceae bacterium. GTDB lineage: Bacteria > Synergistota > Synergistia > Synergistales > Thermovirgaceae > DAOTIQ01. The sequence continues at coordinate 35,915 of DAOTIQ010000007.1, forward strand.
GGACCTTGCTCTCAGGCACGGGTTCGTGATAATTGAGGACGACCCTTACCGCAACCTTTCCTTCGAAGGTCGACCCGAAGGGACCTATATCAGGGCCGCAGGAGATAAAAAGAACGTAGCCTATCTCGGTAGCTTTTCCAAGATCGTTGCACCCGGCCTTCGATGTGGGTGGGTGGTCGCTCCCCAACCGGTAATAGAGAAAATGCTCAAGATCAGGATCATGGGAACGCTCTGTCTCCCGGAAATTTTGCATTATGGCCTCTGGGAGTTCGTAAATAGCATCGATCTGACAGAATACCTCGAAGGTCTTTCAAGGACCTATCGGCAACACCGGGATGCCCTGGTCTCCTCCCTGATGAGACATGCCGGGCCCCATGGACTTGAGTTGGCCGTACCGAAGGGAGGATTCTTCCTCTGGGGTAGGGTGCCCTGGATCGAAGACATGAAGAGTTTCGCGCTGTATGCTATCAGAGAAGAGAAGATAGCGGTGATCCCTGGAAAGGAGTTTTTCCTGGGAGGACATGTTGAGGAGGATACTGTCAGGCTCTCTTTCTCGAAGGTCACCCCTTCCATGGCTGAAGAGTGCGCTCGTCGCCTCGGCACGGCTTTGAAGAGATTCCGGGATCTTTGATACTTGCCTGAATGTCCTTTCCCGAACGACAGGAGGATGCTGTATGGGTGACCATTCAAAAAGAGAGTTGTATGGCCTGCTTTTAAACCTGGTCGGGATTCCGAGCGTCTCTCCCTCCGCAGAGAGCGAGAACAGGATCGCCCGTTTCATCCACGACAGTTTTCAGGATCTGAGCTATTTTCAGGAGAACCGGGGCGATCTACGTCTTCTGCCGCTGGAGGGTGACCCCCTTGGAAGACACCTGGTCTTCGCCATTGTAAGGGCCCGGAAGAGAACGGCCGATACGGTGATCCTTATGGGACACATGGACGTGGTGGGAACCGAGGCGTGCGGCTTTCTGGCGCCCTTGGCCTTCTCCCCCGAGGAGTACACAGAACGGATAGCCTCGGTGGCGATCCCCCGGGATGCCCGCAAGGACCTCGAGTCCGGCGAATGGCTCTTCGGGAGGGGGGTGGCTGACATGAAGAGCGGTGTCGCCGCCGGGATGGACCTGCTCATGGAAGCAGCCGAGAACCCCGGTAAATATGACGCCAACGTGGCTGTTCTCTTCGTTCCCGACGAGGAGAACAACTCTGGCGGTATGCTTTCGGGTTCATCCTGCCTGGCCCGTTTCCAGAAAGAGGAGAGTCTCCGGTACCTGGCCTGCATCGACCTGGAGCCCACCTTCGCCACCGGGGACGATGCCAGGCCGACCATATATCTGGGGAGCATAGGCAAGATAAACCCCTTTTTCTTCTGCACTGGCAAGGAAACCCACGTGGGGGAGTATTACGAGGGGTTCTGCGCCGCGCCGGTCATTTCGAGGATCAACCTGATGCTCGACGGGAACCCCGAGTACGCAGACTCCCTCTTCGGGAAGTCATACCCACCCTTCGGCTGCATGAGGCAGATGGACCTCCGGAGGGAGTACTCGGCGACTATCATGACCAAAGCTTTCGCCTTCTACAGCTACCTGACGTCAACCAGGCTTCCGGGTCAGATCCTGTCGGAAATGAGGGGGATCGCCATGGAGGCCCTTGAGGCCTCGATCGAAAAGTACCGGGAGAACACCAGTTCCTTTGCGGCGATGGGTGGCACCACCTCGAAACCCCGCGACTGGGAGCCGACGGTGGTCTCCTTCGACGAGCTTTCGGACATGGCGGAGAAGGTCCTGGGCGACGGGTATGCTCGCTTCATGGATGAGACGGTCGGTTCCGCCCCTGAGGGTTCCGACGAGAGGGTCCGTGCCGCACTCCTTGTCGAGTCCATGGTGGAACTCTGCGGGATACCGGGACCGATGGCGGTCATAGGTTTTCTCCCTCCATGGTACCCCCACAGGTCCAACCTGGGAGAGACCCGGGGCGAGAAGGTGGTTGCCGATGCCGCTTCCGCGACAGCCGGGGAGATGGAGAGGAGGTTCGGCCTCCCCCTTGATATCAGGCCTTTCTTTGAGGGAGTCTCGGACCTCAGCTACTGCGGCTTCCAGGGTGACAGCAGTGAGATGGAGGTCTTCGCCAGGAACATGCCAGGGTGGGGTAGACCTTACAGGATCCCTGTCGAAGCACTGGCTGAACTGGACATTCCGATACTGAACCTGGGACCTGTGGGCAAGGACGCACACAAGAACACCGAACGCATTCACCTTCCATTTATGTTGGAGGTTTTCCCGAATATCCTGCGTTTCGTGGTGGAAAGGATCATCGAAGGGTACCGCTCCTGATCGTCATTGCCGGATAAGGAATGCGGGGGTCCCCTGAAGGGGACCCCCGTCCTGTGTTACAATACCTGTTCCCCTCAAGAGGGTGAGATCCAGAAAAGGAAAGGGTGATGCAAACCATGACCCTTTGGCTGAAAAGGATACTTGGACGTGTCCCGGAACTCCGTCCGTCTCCCGGGGTCCTGAAAGAGTGGGGGATGATCCACCTCGGCTGCTTGCTTGTTGCGGCGGGGATCACCTGGTTCCTAGTGCCGAACAATATTGCCGCCGGAGGCGTCAGCGGCCTTGCCATGGTCCTTAACCGCTTCCTCCCCGGGGTCCCGGTGGGGGTACTCATGATGGGGATGAACGTGGTCCTCTTCGTCATAGGGTTCATATTCATCGGATTTGGATTCGGGGCGAAAACGATCTATTCGAGCCTTTTCCTTTCAGGGGCTGTCTGGTTGCTGGAGAGGTTCTACCCGGTGTCTGGACCACTGACGGAGGACATCATGGTCCAGCTTGTCTTCGGAACCATCCTGGGGGCCACGGGAATGGCCATTGTCTTCAACCAGAACGCCTCGACGGGGGGCACGGACATCACCGCCAAGATCCTAAACAAGTACCTGAACATCGATATCGGCAAGGGTGTTCTCTTGTGCGACTTCTTCATAGTGCTGGCTGCCGGTTGGGTCTTCGGGATCCGGACAGGTATGTATGCGATGCTGGGGGTCATTCTCAACGGATTCCTGGTGGACAGCGTGATCGTAGGACTCAGGATCAACAAGTACGTGGTGGTGATAAGCCGTCAGAGCGAGGCGATAAGGCGGTTCATAGTCGAGGAGCTCGAGAGCGGTGCCACCATCTACGAGGGGCGGGGAGGATGGTCAGGGGAACCGAAGGAGGTCATTACCACCATAGTGAACAGAAGAAAGTTCATCAGGCTCCGCAATTTCATCAAAACCGTCGATCCCAGGGCCTTCATCAGCGTCAACAACATCCACGAGGTTCTGGGTGAAGGTTTTGAAAGGCTGGCCTGAAGGGTCCATCGATAACAATATTCAGGTTACAATCTCCGAAGGGGGGTGATGCGGCTGGAAGACCGTCCCGTAAGACTTGTTCTCTACAATACCCGATACGGCACTGGAACGGGGTGGGCCTACCATGCCCCTTTCCCCTTTGCCGGAACGTTGAAGACCACCAGGGAGCGCTCCTCCTCGATCGCAAGGTTCATTGCCTCCCTCGAGCCTGACATCGTCGGACTGGTTGAGACCGATGGAGGATCCTTCAGGCACGGAGGAAGAAGTCAGCCGGAGTACCTGGCGGAGACCCTGGGACACAGCTGGGTTTTCTCATCCAAGTACTGCATTCCCAGGATCTCCGGATGCGTCCCCGTTTTCCGCCACCAGGGAAATGCGGTGGTGACGTCCCTTCCTATCCGGGAGACCTCGGTCCGCAGACTGAGGAGGGGCATCAAGAACGCAGTGATAGAGACCGGTTTCGACGACTTCGACCTGAAGCTGGTCCACCTGTCGCTGGGTTCCGGCGCTAGGCGGCAACAGATCCTCGAGCTCGCGGCAATGGCCAGGGAGCGTAAAAGACCTCTTCTGATAGCGGGGGATTTCAACGCCTTCGGAGGCGGTCCCGAGATCGAGCCCCTTATCGAAGCTGGTCTTATGAATGCCGATACCCTTGGCATACGGACCTATCCCAGCGGCAGGCCCAGGCTGGGCCTGGATCTGGTACTGCATTCGCCGGAGATAGATGTCAGGAGGATCGAGGTGCCGGATGTGCGTCTCTCGGACCACCTTCCGGTGGTCTGTGATTTCGCCCTGTCCCTGTAGTGCTTTCCGGAGGTGACCGGAGATGGACCTGAGCCTGCTTCTGATACTGATCCACGACCTCTCATCGGTATCCATAAGACTGGCGACCATTGCGCTGATACCACGGTGGCACTCGCCCTCGGTGGCCATGGCGTGGCTGCT
>DAOTIQ010000008.1:0-38888 GCA_035448245.1 Thermovirgaceae bacterium
TTCCCGAAAGGCAACTCGCCTGAAAGCGTTCGTTTCTCCGCCTGCTACGGGGCGATCGCACAGTGCCGGGAAAAGGCTCCGGCAGGTGTGCTTTCCCTGCCCCTCCGCGACGGCTGCGAAACTCACCGGCTCCTGAGCCTTCGGTAAAGCCTCCCTCCGGCCCCGGACTTGTTCTTCCAGCCTCCGGTCTCCAGATTCTTCGCCTTTCCGAGTCACGAGTTGCGAGTCACGAGTCACGGCACCTGAACCAGATCCTTCGCTGCGCTCAGGATGACATAAGGATCAAGGGCGTGAACGGTGAACGGTGTGCAAAGGCAAGGGCGTGAGACGTGAGACGTTAGACGGAAAAAGCGAGGCAAGAGCTTTGTCATTCTGAGGAATGAAATGACGAAGCGGAACCCGCCAGCAGGCGGACGTTCCGCGCCCTTTGCCCACCGGCGGGAATCTGGGTCAGAACCAGATCCTTCGCTTCGCTCAGGATGACAGGTTTTTGATGTCATTCTGAACCCGAAGGGTGAAGAATCTGGTTTTGTGTTTTGAACTTCGCCTGCTGCGGGGCGAGGAGCAAGTTGCCGTTAAAAAGGCTCCGGCAACATCGGGGCTGCCGATCGATGGACAACATGAGTGCAAGGAATTAGAATATCATGGCAAGCGGAGGCGAGTGTGCTCTGGTGAGTGCCCCGGGCTTCAAACCCGGTGGGGGTCGGTACGGCCGGCCCCGGTGGGTTCGATCCCCACACGTCTCCGCCATTTTTGTGCACCGATATTCCCGGCAGATCAATAAGGAGGTCTTTCTCTTGCAAAAAAAACGATTCAGTCTTAAGGGATATTCCTATCCACTCACACCGGGGGGAAAGTCCTCTGTTGTAGGAGATTTTCCCTGGCATTATGGAACTGAATACCTAAATATCCTTTTCCGGACCGATCCGGATGTTATAGCTTCGTACCTGCCTCATCCGCTGAAACCAGGGCCTGAACCTGATCTTGCCTATGTGGCCTTCAGCAGATGGTGGTCAGTATGGGAAGACCAGAGGGACATGGCCTGCATCAATCCGGAAAGGACCCAGTACATGGAAGCCGCCATATGGACGGGTTGTTCCTTTGAGGAAACAGTGGGCCAGATATGCCTTCATATCTGGGTTGATAATGATTTCAGTATGGCAAGGGGCTGGTTTATGGGATTCCCCAAGAAGCTGGGTGAAGTTTACATGACAGATTATCACCCTCTTAATCCCGCCATGCCCAAAATGGGTATCGGAGCCAGATTAAAAGGAATAGCCTCCGCGCACGGAGAAAGGCTTTTTGAAGGATCCATGGATATAACAGGCAAATGTTCTCCCGGGGAACTACCGCGTCCCATGGGTCTTCCCCTGCTTCATGTAAGGCATTTCCCTTCCATCGTTAAAGATGCTCCCCCCTCGGTCCTTGAACTGGTCTCTTTGGGAGCGGAGGATTACCGTTACGGTGAAAATGTCTGGAAGGGAAAGGGAAGCCTGAAATTTTATCCCTCCGAGATAGAAGAGCATTTTCCTCTGGCTCCGCGGGAAGTTCTTGGAGCCTGGCATTATACGTCTGGATACACTTTCCCGGGCGGTGAAGTTCTTTTCAGTTGGCTCTGAAAATAGATATTCAAAATGGTTCCCCTCGTGTATAATGTGGGTTGAAATATAAGGCCGCTTTTCGATAAATGTTAGTGTTATCGTGGCGGTATCTTCAAGGGATCAGGGGGGTTACTGAGGATATGAGGAAAATACTGCTTGCTATTGTCTGCATCTCGCTTGTTATGGGTGCTTCCGCTTCGTTTGCCATGGAGCCCGTAGCAGCCAAGGATCTCAAGGCCGGGTTTGTTTACGTGGGACCTGTCGGTGACGGAGGATGGACCTACATGCATGATATCGGCCGTCTGGAAATGGAAAAGGCCTATCCCGGAATGGAATCGTTCTTTGTCGAGTCTGTCCCGGAAGGCCCTGATTCTGTCAGGGTTATGGAGACCTTCATCAGGAACGGTGCCAATCTCGTTTTTGCTACCTCCTTCGGCTATATGGATTTTGTCCAGGATGTGGCCGCGAAAAACCCCGATGTGGTTTTCATGCACTGCTCCGGTTACAAGACTGCTCCCAACGTCGGAAACTACTTTGGAAGGATGTACCAGGCCCGTTATCTCTCCGGTCTTGTGGCGGGCAAGATGTCCAAGAGTAATGTAATTGGATTTGTCGCTGCCAATCCTATCCCCGAAGTTATTCGCGGGATCAATGCTTTTACCCTTGGTGCCCGGAAGACCAACCCGGACGTAAAGGTCAAGGTTGTCTGGCTCTTCTCATGGTTTGACCCGGCGAAGGAGAAGGAAGCTACCCTTGCCCTTATTGATGCGGGAGCCGATGTTATAGCCATGCACGCGGACTCGGGCGCAGCTCCTCAGACAGCGGAGGAGGCCGGAGTGTACGTAGTGGGTTACAACAACGATATGAAAAGCTATGCTCCCACAAAACACCTGACCGCTCCGATATGGAACTGGGGAATGGTCTACAAGAAGATAGCTGGAGAAGTTATCGATGGAACATGGGAGTCCCATGATATCTGGTGGGGCCTCAAGGAAGGCCTTGTCGGACTTGCGCCTTTATCTCCGGAAATTCCCGATGATATTGTCAAGCTTGTAGAGGCCGAGAAAGCGAAAATGGTCGAGGGCAAGTGGGACGTTTTCTCCGGTCCAGTCAAGAACCAGAAGGGCGAAGAGATGGTGAAGAAGGGTGAGACCATGTCTGATGGCGACATGCTCGGAATGAACTGGTTCGTCCTTGGAGTCGAGGGTGATATTCCCCAATAGGAAATGGACTTTTGAGGGGGCGCTTTTGCGCCCCCCTTTTTTTTGTGATGGTTTAGAATCTTGATTGGTTCGTGAATAATTAGTGTCGGGAGGAAGAATCGGTGACACCTACTGCAGATGTCAACCTAGCGTCCATGCGGGACATAGTCAAATCTTTTGTCGGCGTCAAGGCGAACGACGGGATCGACCTTGATCTTCAAAGGGGAGAGGTTCACACTCTTTTGGGGGAGAACGGAGCCGGCAAAAGCACACTGATGAACATTCTCTGCGGTCTTTATACCCCCGAGAAGGGTCGCATCCTTATCCGGGGGGAGGAGATGACATTCAGATCTCCCCGGGACGCGATAGATGCCGGTATCGGTATGGTGCATCAACACTTCATGCTTGTTCCCGCCCAGAGCGTGTGGGAAAACGTCGCTCTGGGTCTCAGGGATCTCCCCTTTGTCCCCGACAAAAACGAGGTTATCGGCAGGATAGAATCTATCCGTGAAAAATACGGCATCCATGTAGACCCTCTTGCCCCGGTATGGCAACTATCCATAGGGGAACAGCAGAGGGTGGCCCTGATCAAGATGCTGTATCGCGACGCGGAGATCCTCATCCTTGACGAACCGACTGCGGTTTTGACTCCCCAGGAATCAAGGGCTCTTTTTTCTACGGTCAGACAGATGGTTTCCGAAGGTCACGGAATTATTTTTATTTCCCATAAACTGGACGAGGTCCTTGAAGTTTCCGACAAAATAACTATTCTTCGAAAAGGGAAAAAAGTTGCTACTGTACCCGCCTCCAGGGCTTCAAAGGAATCTCTTGCGGAGATGATGGTCGGGAGAAAGGTGGTTTTTCAGATCGGCAAGACCCTTCAGAACCCCGGAAGAGTGGTTTTGGAAACCAGGGATCTCTTCGTCAGGGGTGACCGGGGGCGAATGAAGGTCAGCGGGTTCAGTATTAACGTAAGAAAAAGGGAGATCCTGGGTCTTGCCGGGATATCGGGTAACGGTCAGGAAGAACTTTGTGAGGCCCTAGCGGGAATGCGAAAAACCGAAGGCGGAGGGATCCTTGTCGATGGAACCTCCATGGAGGAAAGGGAAACAAGGGATTTCCAGAGAAGGGGCATAGGATATATCCCCGCTGACAGAGTGGGGACGGGGCTGGTTACAGGCATGAATCTTCGGGAGAATATCGCCCTTAGGAAGTACTGGAGAAAAGAATTTACCCGGTTTCGGTTCTTTGTCCATTGGGAAAATATCGCAGGCAGGACCGGTCAACTTGTGGAGAGGTTCGGTGTGGTAAATCCCGGACTCGGTTACCCGGCCAGGATGCTCTCGGGCGGGAACCTTCAGAAACTGATGCTGGCCAGGGAATTATCCGATGATCCAAAAGTTGTCATAGCGGTGCAGCCGACCTGGGGACTTGATGTCAGTGCCACCCAATTCGTCAGGGAGACGCTTCTGGAGCAGAGGGACAGGGGGGCGGCCATTCTTCTCGTTTCAGATGACCTTGACGAGATACTCTCGATGAGCGACCGGATAGCCGTTATTCATGACGGAAAACTAATGGGCCTTGTCGAGCATCCCGATACAGTATCGGAGGAACAGATGGGGCTAATGATGGCCGGGTCTCCACTGGAGGAATTCGAAGTACCCCCTGACTCCGAAAGGGAATCCACTGGAAAGGCGGTAACCCTCCAATAATGAGATACAGGATCGTCGTCAGGAGAAGATATTATACGAGTCTTGCTTTCGAAACCCTGCTTCCCGTCCTGTCCGTAATGGTTGCTCTTTTCCTGGCTGGGTTGGCTCTGGCATTTTTCGGGGTCTCCCCCGTCAGGGCATATATCGCCATGTTCCGGGGTGCACTTGGAAGCTGGTATGGGATCGGTGAGGTTGTAGTCAAGAGTATTCCCCTGGTTATTGCCGGAGTTGCTGTTGCCCTGGCTTTCCGGATGAAAATCTGGAATATTGGCGCAGAGGGCCAGATTTACGCCGGGGCTCTCGCGGCCACGGCTGCGGTCAGATACCTGCAGACCGACAGCCGGTTTGCCATGCTTGCAGTCATGCTAATGGCTGCCTTTCTGGCAGGAGGTTGCTGGGGTGGAGTTGCAGGTTATCTGAAAGCACGATGGAATGTGAACGAGATAATAACCACCCTGATGTTGAACTATGTTGCAATACACCTGGTCGAATATTACATTTACGGGCCGTGGAGAGATCCATCGAGCCTCGGTTTTCCGATGACCGCTCCTTTTCCCGCTTCCGCAAGGCTCCCGCTTTTCTTTGACAGCCGGGTACATCTTGGGATCTTTGCGGCTATCATACTTGTTCTGGTTTACAGGCTTGTCATAAGATGGACCCGATGGGGCTTCGAAATAAGGGCCATAGGAGACAACCCCAAAGCCGCTTCCTATGCGGGTATACTTTCCAGTCGGAACATTATTCTTCTCCTTTTTGTCTCCGGCGCTGTCGCCGGAATGGCCGGCATGATCGAGATCTCCGGACTCCAGGGCAGGCTGCAGCACGGGTTCTCTCCCGGTTACGGCTACACAGCAATCATTGTTGCGTGGCTTGCCAGGCTTAACCCCTGGGGGATCATGATCGTATCCTTCTTTATGGGAGTCCTCCTGGTGGGAGGGGACACACTGCAGGTGGTAATGAGACTTCCTGTCGCGAGTGTTCAGGTCATTCAGGGCTGTATTCTTTTTGCCGTTCTTGCGTCGGAGTTCGCCAGAAACTACAAGATACAGGTGACAAGGAAGGAGCGTGAGTAGGGTGGATATTCTTATCCCTATTCTTGCGGCGGCAGTAAGAAGCGGAACTCCCATACTTTACGCTACTCTTGGAGAGATTCTTACCGAAAGGTCGGGGGTCCTCAACCTGGGAGTCGAGGGACTTATGCTTATAGGTGCCTTTTCCGGCTTTATGGCGGCCCACGCCAGCGGAAATCCCTGGGCAGGAGTAGCCGTGGCATTTCTGGCGGGGGCTTGCGTATCCCTTGTGCATGCTTTTTTATGCGTCACCGTAGGGGCCAACCAGGTCGTTAGCGGTCTTGCCGTGACGATGTTCGGAACAGGGGCCAGTTCCCTGTTGGGAAGGAAAATGATAGGCGAGACCATCGCGGGGTTCGGGAAGTTGCAGATCCCTTTTCTTTCGGGCATACCTGTTGTGGGGCCAGTATTATTCAATCATGATCCTCTGGTCTACGTTTCTTACGGACTGGTGATATTTCTGGTCTGGTACATATTTCACACCCGCCCGGGGCTTAACCTCAGGGCTGTGGGAGAATCCCCCAAAGTTGTGGATGCCATGGGTCTCAGCGCTGCAAGGCTCAGGTACTTTTACACTGTTTTGGGAGGGGGTCTGGCAGCAGTAGGAGGAGCTTACATGTCTCTGGCCTATACAAAAATGTGGGGAGAGGGGATGACCGCAGGAAGAGGATGGATAGCTGTAGCGCTGGTCATCTTTGCGATATGGCACCCTGCCAGGGCCGTTCTTGGAGCCTACCTGTTCGGTGGGGTCGGGGCCATGCAACTCCGGATACAGGCGGCAGGGACGACATTTCCCGCTCCGCTTCTCATGATGTTGCCATATTTGCTCACCATAGCAGTCCTTCTTTTGATCTCCATAAGAAAGGGAAAAGGTATTCTTCTCGGTGCTCCAGCCGCTCTGGGGGTTCCATATTCCAGGGAGGAGAGAGGATAGGAACCTCCAATGGATAAATCCCCCTGCTCTAGGCTCCGCGTCTGGATATATCCGCTATTGGTTCGATGTACTGGTATTGAGGTTCCGAATCCCAGGGGAAAAGGATCCAGGTTTCCTGGCTGACTTCCGTGATAAAAGTGTCAGTCAGGGGTCTCCCGTCCGGCTTTGCATAAACCGTCGCAAAGTGACTCATGGGAAGCATGTTCCTTACTATTCTGGCTGTTTTGCCTGTGTCCACGAGGTCGTCTATGATCAGGCACTTTTCACTCTCTCCGAAAGTTTTCTTGATCACTTTCGATTCTCCCTGGGAACGAACTGTGTAGCTTGATACGCATATTGTGTCAATATTGTGAATGTCGAGTTCCCGCGCAATTATTGCCGCGGGAACAAGGCCCCCGCGGGCAACGGCGATGATCTTATCCCAATCTTTTCTGATCTCCAGAAGGCGCCAGGCCAAGGCTCTGCAGTCATTGTGAAGCTGCTTCCATGAAACGGGGTAGGTTTTCCGGTATTTTTGATCTGTTCCGCTCATGTTCTTCCTCCCGGAGGGTTTTTCATTTTGTGATCCTTTTCCATCTTGCTCCCTGGGGAGTATCCTCAATTGCGATACCCCTGGCGGAGAGTTCTTGCCTGATTTTGTCTGCTGCCGCGAAATCCCTGTTTTTTCGAGCTATTTCTCTGGCTGCGACCATTTCATCTATTTCCGGGTCGCCCGGTTCGGGGGATCCTTTTTTCAGGTACTCAAGGCCTATAATACCCAGAACCTTGTCGCAATGTTCCAGAAAAGAAATGGCATTGTTGAAAAAAACCGGGGATACAGCCTGGCCATGAGCGACTGCCAGATTGATCGTCCTGATCACTTCAAAAAGAGTTCCTATCGCTCCGGCCGTGTTGAAATCGTCGTCAAGTGATGAATTGAAACTGGAAACGGACTCTACGAGGGAATTTTCTCCGTTAATGTTCGAGGTTGCTTTATCCGTTACGGGTGCGGAAAGAAGATCGGTAACGCTGTTTTTTATTCTGCTGATGCCGCTCTCGGCCTGCTTCAGGCTCTCATCGGAAAAACTTATCGGGGAACGGTAGTGAGCTCCAAGCATGAATAGCCTTATGGCGTCGGGTGAAAACCTTTCCCGCGCTTCCCTGGCTGTGAGAAAATTTCCCAGAGACTTGGACATTTTTTCCTGGTCCAGAAGGATATAACCGTTGTGGATCCAGTATCTGACGAAGGGTTTGTCCGATGCCGCCTCGGCCTGGGCGATCTCGTTCTCGTGATGGGGGAATACAAGGTCGCTTCCACCAGCGTGGATGTCAATGGTTTCACCGAGAAGTTTCATGGACATCGCGCTGCATTCGATATGCCATCCCGGGCGTCCCTCGCCCCAGGGGCTTGTCCAGGAGGGTTCCCCCTTTTTTTGGGCTTTCCACAGGGCAAAATCGAGTGGATGTCTTTTTCTGGGGTCTACATCAACACGTGCTCCCGACAGAAGGTCGTCGAGGGACTGCCGTGCCAGCTTTCCGTATTCGGGAAAAGTTTGGACCTCAAAATAAACGTCTCCGTCAACGACGTAGGCGTTTCCTTTTTCGACAAGTTTTTCGACGAGAGCGATTATCTCCGGAATGAATTCCGTGGCCATTGGAGAGAAGGTCGGGCGTTTTATTCCCAGTGCGTCGGCATCTTCATAATAGGCCGCTATGAATCTTGAAGCCAGTTCGGGCACTGTCATTTCCAACTGGGCAGCTCTGGCTATCATCTTGTCGTCAATGTCTGTGAAGTTCTGGGCGTAAAGAACCTCGTACCCGCAGGACTCGAGGTAACGTCTGAGAGAATCAAAGACTATGAATGGCCGGGCATTGCCTATGTGAAAGTAATCATAGACAGTCGGTCCGCAGGAATAGAACCGGACTTTTCCGGATTCCAGTGGTTCGAATATTTCCTTTTTTCTTGTAAGGTCGTTGAAAAGCCTCAATGTCATCACTGCACCTCCAGGGAAGCGGCTGTTCTCTTACTGAGGTATCCTATACCAAGAGGTTGCGGAGATACAACCTTTGGAACGCATTTAACCGCTGTCCGGGAACTTTCAATAATTGACGCGAAGGAATAGACTATTTAAGTCAGGGAAGGAACAAACCGCGAGGAGAAAAGAAAATGGCTGCTGTGGATCTTTCACGCAAAATATCCGAACTGCCCCTTCGGCCGGGAGTTTACACTTTTCTGGACGAGAAATCAGAGGTTATATACATAGGAAAGGCAAAATCTCTCAGAAAAAGGGTTCAGTCCTATTTCAGGCACAGCGGATTTGCTTCTCCAAGGCTCAGAAAGCTTGTTGAATCTGTCTCTGACGTGTCGGTAATAAGGACCGAGAGCGAGGCCGAAGCGCTTATCGTTGAAGCACGCCTGATAAAACAGTATCAGCCCTTTTTTAATGTGGACCTGAAAATGAACGAGAGATACCCCTATGTTAAAGTTACCTCCGAGCCCTACCCGAGAATAGTGATTACTAGAACCAGGGATAAGGACGGGTCCGTATATATTGGTCCTTTCGTCAGCGTCAGGGAACTCAGGCAGATGTTCCGGATGATCGAGAGATATTTCCCTCTCAGGAACTGTAAAAGTGATTCGAGTCGAGGAAGCTGGAGAGACAGGCCTTGCGTTAGGTACGAACTTGGAAAGTGCCCCGCCCCGTGTGTTGGTACAGGAAATCCTTCGGAATATCGTGAGAGGGTTGCCGATGTTGTTCTTCTTCTCAAGGGGCAGTCGGCGGAACTTGTCGGAAGGCTCAGGGATAGGATGGACAAGGCATCTGAAAATCTGGATTTCGAGACCGCAGCCAGATTGAGGGATACCATACGGTCATTGTGGAAAATGTCAAGGCAGCACGTTTCGCTGGCTCTTTCCGAGCCCGCCGAAAGGGAGGTCTGGAAGGGACTCCTTGGTCTGCAGAAGGTTCTTTCCCTGCCATCGGTTCCCTGGAGGATCGAAGGATATGATATTTCACACTTTGCTGGAGGAGAGAGTTACGGGGTATGTGTAGTTTTCGAACAGGGAACGCCGAACCCGGATCTATACAGGAAGTTCCGGATAAAAACCGTGGAAGGAGTGGACGATTTCCGCGCTGTGGCAGAAACTGTCGGAAGACGTTTCTCCAGGCTCAAAAGCGAGTCGGGGTCTCTTCCGCAACTTGTAATTATCGATGGGGGAGAGCAACAGCTAAAATTCGTGACTGAAAGACTGAAGGAACTCGGAATGGAAGATATCCCTTGCGTTGCCCTGGCGAAAAGAGAGGAACTCCTTTTTCTCCCCGATAGAACTGTTCCCCTGGCGCTTCCCAATGGCAGTATGGAATTGACCATTCTTCAAAGAGTCCGGAACGAGTCCCACCGTTTCGCGATCACGGCCAGCAGGAATGCCGGGAGAAAAAGACTTTCGCGGTCCGCTCTCGAGGATATTCCCGGCATCGGAAAGATACGGGCCGCCCGGCTTCTGTCCCAGGTCGGAAGCATGGAAAGGATCGCTTCCCTTGATCCCGAGGATCTTTCCAGGGTCGAGGGGATCGGCGAAAAAAGGGCACGAATGATCCTCATGCATCTGAAGGGAGTCGTCGAAACAAATGACAATGGCTGATCGTCAAATAGACGAATTCTATATGAGAATGGCCTTGAGTCTCGCAATCAGGGGCACAGGAGGGACAAGCCCCAATCCTCTTGTAGGCAGTGTGATTGTTGATGAGTCAGGGATATGCGGGTGGGGGTACCATTCTGCCCCCGGTTACCCTCACGCTGAGGCTGAAGCCCTCTCGATGGCCGGGAAAAAAGCGGCTGGAGCCACCCTTTATGTCAACCTGGAACCCTGCTCTCATTTTGGTAAAACACCTCCCTGTGCTCCCCGGATCATAGAGGCGGGGATAAAAAGGGTCGTTGCCGGTATAGGAGACCCAGATCCAAGAGTTTCTGGCAGGGGTTTTAAGATGCTGTCCTCCGCCGGAATAGATGTCAGAGAAGGCGTGCTGGAAAAAGAATGCCGAAAGATCAACAGAGGTTTTCTGTCCAGGGTCGAAAGAAATCGTCCCTGGGTAACGCTCAAGGCAGCTGTTACCCTTGATGGCACAATGGCTTTGGGATCAGGGGAAAGCAAATGGATCACCAATGAACAATCAAGGGCCAGGGCACACCTCTTGAGGGGGTGCAATGATGCCGTTCTTGTCGGGAGAGGGACAGTGGAGTGTGATGATCCTCTCCTTACAGTAAGAAAGGTTTCTGGCAGGGATCCTGTTGCCGTTGTGCTGGATCCGGGCCTCAGTATGTCTTCGGGGTCAAATCTTGCCAGGGAGGGAACCATCGTGTTCGGTCTCGCGGGGGCTGGCCTGGGAAAACGCAGAAGCCTTGAGAGGCAAGGGTGTCGAGTGTTTCTGGTTGAAAGCGACGAAAAGAACAGGATACCCATTATCCCGATGCTTGAGGTTCTGGGCAGCAAAGGGATCAACAACCTCCTGGTGGAGGGAGGTCCGCTGGTTGCCGGATCATTCCTGGAAAAAAGATGTTTTGATTCCATCTCTTTCTTTGTTTCTCCGCGAATTGCCGGAGAGGGGCGAAAGATCGGAGAAGGGTTCATAATATCGGGGTTCGACGTCTCGGCTGAGGTCAGTATAACCTCGGCAGTCGATGTGGAAGGAGATCTCTGGATCGAGGGGGAGATGAGATGTTCACCGGATTGATAGAATGCACCGGAGTGATAGCTTCCTCCAGGCAGCGGGGGGATGTTACGGAAATCGACATCAGGGACGTTCCCTTTGCCACCTCTCTTGAAAAGGGTGATTCCGTTGCCGTGTCCGGAGCCTGCCTTACTGTCACAAGGATCAGCGGGACCGGGTTTTCTGTTGAGATGATGCCCGAGACCCGCGTAAATACAATACCAGGGCTGACGAGCCAGGGATACAGGGTCAATCTCGAAAGATCCCTAAGTTCTTCAGGAAGGTTCGAAGGGCATATTGTCACCGGACACGTGGATACTGTCGCCAGGGTTTCGGGGATCACGGAACTGGGAAGAACCCGGATCCTTTCGATCGATGCAGGAAAAAAGTACATGAAATATGTCCCGAGGAAGGGATCAATAGCGATCCAGGGAGTAAGCCTTACCGTGATCGATTCCAGTGATGGTATCATCCGGACAGGTCTTATTCCGGAAACCCTTTCCAGAACTACCCTTGGTGATCTTGAGCCGGGTTCAGCCGTTAATCTCGAGTTTGATATACTGTGCAAATACATTGAGGGGCTTCTTTCAGGAAATGGTACCGAACCCGAAAAGGGAAGCCGGATAAACCTGGATTACCTCGGTGAAATAGGCTGGGCATAGGAACAGGCAGGAGGTAAAAAAATTGGAGGGCAATACAGGAGAAAAGTTTTTCTGTACAGCCGAAGAGGCTATCGAGGCTATCGGCAGGGGTGATATGGTAATAGTGGTCGACGATGAATCCCGCGAGAACGAGGGTGACCTCGTAATGGCGGCAGAAATGGTCAACAGGGAGAGCATCAATTTTATGGCCTCCATGGCAAGGGGTCTGATCTGTGTACCCGTAGATGCTGAAGTAGCAGGCAGGCTTGGCCTGGAGCCAATGGTCCAGGATAATACCGATAGGCACTCAACGGCCTTTACAGTTTCGGTTGATGCCAGGGAAGGCACTACAACGGGCATCTCCGCTGCTGAAAGGGCTATCACAGCGAGGCTTATTGCCGATCCTGCGGCTACGGCGGACAAGTTCAGAAGACCTGGGCATATGTTTCCTCTCATCGCCCGTAACGGGGGAGTTCTCAAGAGGGCAGGCCACACCGAGGCAGCAGTTGACCTTGCCAGGATGGCAGGAAAAACTCCGGCAGGTGTAATATGCGAGATCATGAACGAGGATGGTTCAATGGCAAGACTTCCAGACCTTGTGGATTACGCAAGCAAGCATAATCTCATGATCATTTCCATTGAGGACCTCATTCGTTATCGCAACAGAAAGGACAGGCTTGTCGAAAAAGTCGCCGTTGTTCATCTTCCGACGGAATATGGCGATTTTATGGCCCATGCATACCGGTTTACTCTTGATGAACAGAAGGACAGGGTACATCTTGCTCTTGTCAAGGGAAACCTTGCCAGAGACGAAGCGACTCTTGTCAGGGTCCATTCCGAGTGTCTTACCGGTGATGCCCTTGGTTCCCTGAGGTGCGATTGCGGACCTCAGCTTCATTCTGCCCTGCGGATGATAGAAGAGGAAGGAAGCGGGGTTCTTCTTTACATGAGACAGGAGGGTCGCGGGATAGGCCTGCTGGAGAAGATGCATGCCTACGAACTGCAGGAAAAGGGGCTCGATACCGTTGAGGCGAACGAGGCTCTCGGTTTCAAGCCCGATCTTCGTGATTACGGAATAGGCGCACAGATACTTGCTGACCTCGGGTTGTCAAGGATAAGGCTGATTACCAACAATCCGAGAAAAATAATCGGACTTGAAGGATATGGTCTTGAGGTTTCAGAGAGAGTCCCGGTAGTAATATCACCGAACTGTTACAACGAAAAATACCTTCAGACCAAGGAAAACAAAATGGGGCACATGCTCCATCTCAGGGACATCATTGGGTAGGTAAAAATCATTTTTGGGGGAAGGGATAGAAGATGAAGATCATTCAGGGGAAACTGGTCGGGAAAGGACAGCGTTTTATTATTGCCGTATCCAGGTTCAACGAATTAATCTCCTCCAGGCTTCTTGAGGGGGCGAAAGACTTTCTTTTGAGGCATGATGTCTCTCCCGGGGACATTGATGTGGTTTGGGTACCAGGATCCTGGGAACTTCCCCTTGTAGCCAGGGAATTTGCCCTGACCGGGAAATATGATGCCGTGATTGCCCTGGGGGCTATCATACGCGGGGATACCCCTCACTTTGATTATGTGTCGGCGGAGGTCTCAAAGGGGCTGGCCATGGTCGGGATGGAGCACAGGGTTCCGGTCTCGTTCGGGGTTCTGACATGTGACAACCTCGAACAGGCTTTGCTGCGTGCCGGCAGCAAGTCCGGAAACAAGGGGTCCGACGCTGCTGCTGCCGCTGTTGAGATGGCTGATCTTATGAAGCAGATACGGTCAGTGAAATATGGAGAAGAAAAAGATGCTTGATATAAAACTTTTCAGGGAAAACCCCGAAGACATTAAAAGTTTACTCAGTTCCAGAAACGGCAAGTTTCCCGTGGACGAGATCGTCAGCCTCGACTCCGAAAGAAGAGAAATACTGACAAAAACAGACGACCTGAAGGCAGAGAGAAACAGGGGTTCAAGGGAAGTTGCAGAGATCAAAAGAAGCGGTGGTGATGCCGCTTCCATCATGGAAAAAATGAAATCACTGGGGGACAGGATCAGGGAGAACGACGCAAAGATCCTTGAACTGGATTCCCGTATCCAGTCCATGCTACTGGAAATACCCAACCTTCCCCACTCATCAGTCCCCGCAGGGGAGGATGAATCGGCCAACGAGGAGATCCACTCGTTCGGCGAGATACCGGTGTTTGAATTTGATCCACGTCCTCACTGGGAGATAGGAGAGGAACTTGGGATAATGGATTTCGAGAGGGGCGTGCGTCTCGCCGAAAGCCGGTTCACGGTTCTCAAGGGCCTTGGGGCAAGGCTTGAAAGGGCCCTGATCAATTTTATGCTCGACCTGCACACCAATGATCACGGCTTTATTGAGATCGAACCTCCCTTTCTCGTCAACAGCGATACCATGAGGGGCACGGGCCAGTTACCTAAGTTTGCCGAGGATCTTTATTCCTGTTCCTGCGACGATCTATGGCTGATACCCACAGCCGAGGTTCCACTCACCAACCTTCACCGGGACGAGATAATTCCCGAGGATGAACTCCCTGTTTACTACACGGCCTATACTCCATGTTTCAGGAGAGAGGCGGGGAGCCACGGGCGAGACGTCAGAGGCATGCTCCGCCAGCACCAGTTCGACAAGGTTGAACTGGTAAAGTTATGTACACCGGAAAACAGTTTTGATGAACTGGAACTTCTGCTCAGGGCCGCCGAAAAGGTCCTTGAGAAACTGGAGATACCATACAGGACGGTGGTCCTTTCCAGCGGAGACATGGGGTTCTCTGCCAGCAAAACCTACGATATCGAAGTGTGGCTGCCGTCACAGAACAAATACAGGGAAATAAGTTCATGCAGCAACTGTACCGATTTCCAGGCCCGGAGAATGAATACAAGGTATCGCTCCAGAAACGGAGGAAAGGTCCAGTTTGTCCACACTCTCAACGGATCCGGGATCGCTGTGGGCCGTTGTCTGATCGCGATACTCGAGAACTTCCAGCAAAAGGACGGATCAGTGTTGATCCCGGAGGCGCTTGTGCCCTATATGGGAGGAGTCCGTTCCTTGGAAAATCCTCGAGAACAATGATTATTTACCCGTTTTCATGATAAAATCACCTTATTGCAGATCGAATTTTTCTCCATGCGGGGAGGGCCGTTGATGCCTGTGGATGTACGGGAGATCCAGGCTACGCTGTTTCTTGCACTTTCCCTTTTCGTATTTTTTTTCCTTTTGCAGAGGATCTCCAAGAGATCACTTGAGAGGGATCAATACCAGTTCACAAAAGATGTGGGCCTCCTTGCCGCATGGGCGATCTGCGGTATCTGGGCATCGGATCCTTCCGTTCGCCTTGTTGTGGCGCTGGGGCTCGTTTCGGCAGTGATGGGAGTGGGACAGAGAGTAGCTCCCCGTGTGCCCTGGGCAGCTGGATTTTTCGCTGTCGGCGCTGTCCTTGCTTCGGCGGGTATGAGAATATCATTCATAGGTATCCCGGGCGGTGATTATCTTTTCCTTAACGATTATTCTTCGCTGCTTGTCACAACGATCTGGGTGGGGATGTTTCCTCTCTTGCTACAGGAAATGGACCAGATCCCTGGGCTTGCTGGTTTTCTTTCTGCGATCACCTGGGTGATCATGCTTATCGTAACAAGCCTTTCCAGGCAACATATATCTGGCGCGTTCTACATGACCCTTATGGGAGTCGTTATACTGGCCGTTTTCTGGAGTCGGCACGGACACTCCTACAGACGCCTCGGAGAACCTCTTGCCGCTCTCTGGGGTACCCTTATAGCCGGAACCTCCATTATTGGCGTAAGCAAGGGGGTTACCTTTTCAACACTGATGCTTATTCCCCTTGGCCTCTTTGCCATCCCTATAGCGGAAGCTTCCTTCAACATTGTCAGCAGGGCTTTCAGCTCCCGTCCCCAGGGCACTCTTTTCCTTTACAGAAGACTTGTCAACAGGGGTCTTGATCATACTCCCGCAGTCAGGATGGTAGGGGTTCTTTGCGCTGTGTTGGGAGCGGTGGTGGCATCGGTACAGTTGAGGGACGAGAAAACTGCCCTTGCTGCCTTTGCGGCATCAGCTACAGTAATGGCGGGCTCCCTTCTTGTGATGTACGGGGGATCTCGCGGGCGGAACGTTCCTGTAGCCAGAACAGGAATCTGGGGAGTCCCCGTGGACAGCATTTCAGTAGATTATGCCCTGGGTAAGGTCCGGTCATGGGTAAACCTGGATCATGGGGGGAGATACATTGTCACCCTTGATGCTCTGTCTGCTCTCAGGGCAAGAGAGGATAAAAAATTCCGGGATCTTGTAAGGGGTGCCGATCTTGTCCTGCCTGATGGGAAAGGGTTGATTGCAGCCCTGTCTTTTCTTGGAACCCCGGTGGCACAGCGTATCCCTGGTGTCGAGTTTGTCGAAAAAATGTGTCGTCTTGCCTCGACTGAAGGCTGGCCCGTTTTTTTCCTCGGCGGGGCGGAAGGGGTAGCAGCTAAGGCGGCCCTTATTCTGGAAAGAAAATATCCGGGCCTTGTCGTAGGAGGAATCAGCCACGGATATGTCGAATCCGGAGATATGCCATCTGTCGTTGATAATATCAAAAGTTCAGGCTCAAGGTTCATTTTTGTCGGTATGGGTGTTCCCTGTCAGGAGAAATGGATGTCGGAATATGGCAAGACTATTGACAGGAGTGTAAGTATCGGCGTAGGAGGCAGTTTCGACGTTATTTCGGGTAACCTCAAGAGAGCACCTTCCGCTGTCCAGAATATCGGTTTTGAATGGCTTTACAGGGTGATTCAGGAACCGTGGCGCTGGAAGCGAGTGAAACGCCTTCCGGAGTTTGTTATCAAAGTTTTTCTCACAAGGATCGGTTTTTCCTCTCTGAAGGGAGATTAGGCTTTTGACAGTGAACGCGGAACATTTGATGCACAGGGATCTTTCGGCAGTTTCCGAGGATGATCTGATTCTTGATGCGGTGCACCTGCTTTACAGCCAGAGGCTAAGCGGTGTTCCGGTCATCAGGGATGACTGGGTCCTCACCGGCTATCTTTCTGAAAAAGACATTCTTAAAGGCGCCACGCCGACATATCTTGAGATTTTGGCCCAGAGTTCCTTTCTTGACGATTCCGAAGGTGACCTTATCCAGAGACTCAGGCAGATCGGAGACCTTCCAGTAAGGGACCTGATGAACAGAGATCCCGTCTTTGTGAGGCCTTCCGAGAGCCTGATGACCGTTGTTGACCTCATGCTGCGAAAAGGTCTCAAAAGACTCCCAGTGGTTGATGGCAGGAAACTTGTTGGTGTTATCGACCGTGGAGCCTTTTGTGAGTTCATGATGGAGGGACAGAACTTCAATGATTCAAGATAACCTTGAAGCGAAGAATCCCGATGAGAGTGGAGCTTGCCTTGATGAGTTCCGGCGCGAGCTTGAAGTCAGACTCGAGATCGAAAAAACGAAGATGAAAAAGGAGCAGCAGGAAGCCCTTGCCCGAATAGAACAGATTTCCCTGAACTCCATAAAACAGGCCGAGGCCGAATGGGAAAATTACGAGACACTTCTGGAATCCGCAAGGAGCGAGCTTTACAGGAGATCCAGGGATGAGATGTCCCGGCTTTTTTCTGATTCTTGCTCTCTTTCCGGCGAGGAAGATTTTGTAACCCGGGTAATTGCAAAAATACTCCCCTTTGATGACCCGGAAAAAAACAACAATGGTGGTTCAGGAAATTGATCAGGGACATGGTTTCCATGACCCTGCGGGGGCTTTTAGCCGACCGTTCAATGGTGATCGAGACTCTTCACGATGAAGGTGTACTTCATTTCCAGGAAGAAACACTGGAGGTGGAGACCGGAGAAAGCGCTGCAGGACTCAAGATTCTCAGGGCCAAAGCTCTGGGCCTTCTCGAAGCACTTGAGTGGCGAGAGTGGGCGGATATTACCTCCCTTAACTTGCAGGAGAAAAGAAAAGCCCTGTCGTCCCCGGACAGTACAATAATTGACGGCATCGGGGAAAGTCTCGATTCATTCAGCTCCAGGCTGAACGAACTGAAAACAGTTCGTTCTGAACTTGAGGGAAGGATGAATTCCATTCGCGGTACGCTTAAGACACTTGAGCATTTTCGGTCCTTCATCAAAGACAATATCGAAAAGGGAAACAGTATATCGATATGGTGGACACAGCGTGGCAATGTGGCTGAAATGGTTTCAATGGTACAGAAAAGGATACATAACCGGGATCCCCTTGGATTCAGTGACAGTGTGACCTACCACACAGCTGTAGCGGCTGGGGGCGAAGCTGTTGCCGCAATAGGCGTTCACCCCGATAACATCGAGGATGTCAGGGGGGTAATGACGGAAAACGATTGCCTTGCCTGGCAGTTTCCCTCCGAATTTGAGGGTTTTCGTTACGACGAGGCTATCAGACAGATGGAGATAGTTCAGAAGGATATTCCCCGGAGGATCCAGGAGACAGAAAAGAACCTTCAAAACACCAAAAATACATGGGGTCCAAGGATTGGCGCGCTGTACGTTATTCTCGATGAAAAAGTTCAGGAGATCTTCGTAGAGCATGGAAGCGAGACAAGCGGGGAGATTTTCAAGCTGGAGGGTTGGGTTCCCCTGGACGAAAAAGATAGATTGACCACGTCCCTGCGGGAAAAATTTGACGGAAGGATCCTGCTTTCCTGGAAGGAACCCTCACCCGGGGAATGGGCAAATGTACCGACCTCCCTGAAAAATCCCCGGTGGTTCAAGCCTTTCGAGATTTTTCTGGCTCTCATGCCCGTCATAGGGTACAGGGGGCTTGATCCCACGATAGTTATCGGGGTTTTTTTCCCTTTTTTCAGCGGGTGCATGATTGGAGACGCCGGATACGGTGCTGTGATCCTTTTTCTTGCGGCATGGCTTCGCAGAATGAAGACAAGGCCCGTTGCGGTGGATATCGGATCCATCCTTCTTTTCGTCGGTTCATGGTCTATTGCCTGGGGAATTGCCTATGGAGAGTTTTTCGGAGACCTTGGACACAGGCTTTTCCACATGGAACCCCTCTGGCTGGAAAGGTCCCAGGTGGTGATCCCCGTAATGGTTTTTACAGTCAGTCTGGGTTTCGCCCATGTGTTGCTTGGCTTTGTGCTGGGTGTTGTTCAGGGTATCAAGACAGGGCAGAAACATCTTTGGGTAGAAAGACTGGGAAATATTTTAATCCTTGCGGCTCTTTTAAGCGCCATGATTGTGGTCAAGGGGTGGCTTCCCGGAAAGATGTTCTCTCTCACTGTTACCTTTCTGCTTTTGGGCCTGGCCCTTCTTCTCGCGGGTGGAGGTATGGGTGGACTGGTAGAGTCTCTTGGGTCAATAGGTAATATTCTCAGTTATGTTCGTATTGCCGCTATAGGTCTTTCATCGGCAATTCTGGCAATGGTCGCCACCAGTTTCGTGGATTCCATGGGTGTCTCCTTTGTCGGTGTTTTTCTTGCCCTGACGATCCACCTTCTGAATTTTGTTCTTGCCGTAGCGGGATCGGGACTTCATTCGGCCAGGCTGCAATACGTGGAATTTCTTGGCAAATTTTATACTGGCGGAGGAACAAGATATAAACCTTTCTCAAGGAGGAAACCCGAACTATGGAAAAAGCGCTGATCGCCTTTGCGGCGGCTCTTGCGGTAGGTATTCCCGCTATCGCTACGGCTTACGCACAGGCAAGGATAGGAAGTGTTGGGGCAGGAACCATTGCGGAGAAACCCGAAACCGGGGGTATCATCATTATCCTGGAAGCCATTCCCGAAACTATGGTTATTCTCGGGTTCGTTGTTGCTGTAATGCTTATTCTGCAGTTTGCCTGATAGGGAAATATGGAACTGAATCAGGAAGCTGGAGCAGTTTTAAAAGGTCCCTGTAAGGAAGATGAAACAGAAAAATTCAGGCAGGCTCTTGAAAGTGAATATAGCAAGAGGTTATCTGAATTGAGGCTGGAATCCGGGAGATTTATCTCCGAGAGGATCTTTCTTGTTCGCAGGGAAACAGAAAAACGGGTACACCATATTCGAGAACGCCAGAGGAAACAATACGAGACCACTCTGGAGGGGGAGAAACTCCGTGTTCTTCTGGATGTGCGTATGTCCGCTCTTCAGGAGATAGCGGACCTTTTCGAAGCAATTTCTCTGAAGATAGAAAAGGAGCTTTTGCTATTGAGGGAAAACCATTCCGGCTATCCGAAAATTCTGGAAAACCTGTTTTACGAAGCCCTGGAAAGGTTGGGGGAATCAGCCGTGGTTATAGTTGCTCCCGGTGACAGGGCCTTGATCCCCCAGGATCCGCTAGTTAGTTCGGTAGAAGAGCAAGAGTCCTTGCTCGATTGCGGAGGTTGTGTCGTCGTTGATGCTCAGACAAGGACGATAGTTATAGACAACAGCGTAAGAACGCGATGGAATTCGCTAAAAAGGGAATTCATGCGCGAATTTTCAGGGAAGTATGCAGATGTTCTTCAGGGATTCGACAGATTTTCCCGAAAACTACGGATATCTTAACGCCCGTCTGAGGGCTCATTTTTCCGATTTCCTCGGAGAGGACGATTATCGGAAACTTGCCGGGAAGTCACTTCAGGGTATAGAGCTTTTCCTTCTTGAGACCAGGTACGGGAAAAGTTTCAGAAAAGGACTTGTTGAACAGCCCCTTTCCTCCCACGGCAGGATTGAGAGGGCCCTGGCCGATACATCAGCCGAAGTGATGAATCATACCAGAAATATGGCAATGGGAGAACCGGAGGACCTTATGCGCGTCCTTCTGGCCCGGGCTGATCTTCATAATTGCCGGCTGCTTCTTCGTTTCTTTTTTACGGGTGCGATTTCCGGAGGCGCACCCCTTTGGCACGGTTACGGGACGCTCCCGGTGTCCTTCTTCGAGAGGCTGTGGAAAAGCAGATCCATAACGCATGTGATCGATAAGTGCCTTGCCTTTCCTCACCCAATGTCAAGGTCGCTGGGAAAAGCCTGCTCGGAACTTCAGAAGGGCTCCCCACTTCCCGTTAGCGAACGAGTCCTTTTAGTGGAGATCGTTGATTTTTTCCGCCAGATAATTGAAAAACACAGGACCAAGAACGGAGATGTTGTCCGGGAATTCCTCGGAAGGACAATTGATATCTGGAATATTAACATCTGGTCGAGAGCTATCTCGGGTACTATGAAAATCGAAAAAGCAAAAGGGCTTTATATTTCCGGAGGGCGATTCCTTGCCGCTGACAAACTTGAGAATTCTTCTGGACCGGAAGAACTTTTCAGGTCTACCCCCTGGGAATCGATGCTTTCAGGTTCACGTGGACGTAGTGTCGGTTTTGTTGTGAGCAGGGCGACCAGGATTTTCTGGAACTGGCAGATGTCCCTCAGAAGGGTCGATCCGCTGGGGATTGAAGTGGCCGTGGCCTTCATTGCGTGTCAGCTTGTCGAGTGGCATAACCTTAATGCTCTTGTAGTGGGGATAGATATGGGCCTTTCTGTGGAGTCTATCATGGATAAAATGATCCTCCAGGGGTGACGTAAAAGAATGAAGGAGAGCGAAGGAAGAGGATACGTCCTCGGAAGGCAACTTTTTATCGAGCTCTGGTCCCTCCTGGGTATGGAATCGATGGTATGTGAGACAGTGTCAGAATTCCCCGCGTGTTTTGAAAGGCTCCAGTCGGAGAGCATAGCCTTTGTTCTTGTCGAGTCAGACTGGTTTGAGAACATTCCAGAGATCTACAAAAGAAAGATCAGGACAGGGGAAAGCCCGGTCTGGGTCGAGATGCCTTCTTTAAAAAGCAGCGTAAAAAGTTGGGAGTGAGGCAATGTCAACCCTTGGATCCATTAAAAGCCTTGCCGGAACAGTAATAAGGGCAAGCCTTTCTTCCCCGGTGACCAATTTTGAGGTGGCTCGGGTCGGTAAAGAGAGGCTCTTGGGAGAGGTCATAAGGATAGATGGTAACGAGGCCGACATACAGGTTTACGAGGAGATCGGTGGTGTCCATGTTGGAGAACCCGTTGAGTTTACGGGTGAACTTCTGGGCATAGACCTTGGACCTGGCCTACTTGGATCGGTACTTGACGGAATTGGTCGCCCCCTTGAATTTTCCGAAGAAGGTGGAGCTCCACCCGTCTTTCTGAAAAGAGGCTACTATGTAAACAGTCTTGACCAGTGTAAGAAATGGGAATTCAATCCTGCCGTCGCCGAAGGAGACACTGTTTCTCCGGGGGATATCATTGGTCATGTTGAGGAGGGGAAGGGTTTTCTTCATGCCGTGATGGTCCCGCCGTTCACGAGGCCTTCCAGGGTCGGTATGGTGCTTCCACCCGGTTCATTGGTTACCGTCAGGGACAGTGTATGCGAACTGGAAAATGGTGAAACCATCGGACTCTCTCAGCGATGGCATGTCAGAAGGCCAAGGCCTGTTCTGGAAAAACTTCCCTTTACGGAACCTCTTGTGACAGGTCAGAGAGTACTGGATACCCTTTTCCCGGTCGCTCTGGGAGGAGCCGCGGTTGTTCCGGGAGGTTTTGGAACAGGAAAGACGGTTACACAGCAATCTCTGGCCAAGTGGTGTAATGCCCGGATCGTAATATACATAGGGTGTGGGGAAAGAGGGAACGAGATGACCGAAGTCATGGAGGAATTTCCCCAGATCACCGACCCTCACTCCGGCAGACCGCTCATGGAACGAATGGTTCTTGTTGCCAATACCTCAAATATGCCCGTGGCCGCAAGAGAGGCAAGCATATATCTTGGAATGACTATCGCGGAATACTATCGGGACATGGGGCTTAGCGTTGCTCTTATGGCGGATTCCACCTCACGGTGGGCAGAGGCCCTGCGAGAGATCTCGGGTCGGCTTGGAGAGATGCCCGGAGAAGACGGATATCCGGCATACCTGGGTTCCAGGCTTGCCCAGTATTACGAGAGGGCTGGCAGGGCAAGTCTTTTGGGGACTCCGGGCAGGGAAGGCTCCATAACGATATTCAACGCAGTATCTCCGGGAGGAGGGGACTTTTCGGAGCCTGTAACCCAGTCAAGCCTTCGTCTTTCCGGGGCTTTCTGGGCACTGGACAAGAGACTGGCCGAAGCGAGGCATTTCCCCTCCATAAACTGGAACAGGAGCTATTCCCTGTATGAATCGGGACTACGTACTGTTTTCGAGAAAAGGCTCGGTAAGCAGTGGAGTGTTGGGGCTTCCTTTCTCAAGGCCCTTCTGGACAGGGAAGCCGAACTTTTGTCTCTTGTACAGATAGTCGGAAGAGATGCCCTGTCAGAGGAGGACAAGTGGCAGATCGAGATGGGTGAGATAGTGAGGGTAGGGTTCCTGCAGCAGAACGCCTTCGATCCCCTGGATGCTTTCTGTTCTACGGAGAAACAGATGGGTTTCACAAAAACGTTAATGGACCTTAATGCACTTGTCTCCGAGAGACTGGGCAAGGGGGTCTTCCATTACCAGATTCAGGAACTGGGGTTGGTCAGGAAGGTTCTTTCCCTGAGAAAAGTGGGAGAAAAAGAATTCCCGGCTGCTTCTTCCAAATGGCTGGACGAGGTAGAAAGATCCCTTGAGAAAGTTGAGTCCATAGCTGGATGAGATACTACAGGGAGGGAACAAGGCTTGTAGAGGGTATTTCCGGTCCTCTGATATTTGTTGGTAACGCAAGGAACGCTGGACTTGGTGAAGTCGTTACAATAGAGACCACCAGGGGCAATAGGACTGGACAGGTTCTCCAGGTAGATGGTGACGTATGCGCAATACAGGTGCTCGAGGGAACATTGGGCCTGAATCCGTCGGATACAACCGTCTGGTTCGAGAGGGACGTTGTAAAAGTCAGGCTCAGCGAGGCGCTAAAGGGGCAGATACTCGACGGGAGCGGGGTCCCCCGTAGCGGGGTTCCTATTCCCTATTTTGACAAAGAAGAACCCATCACCGGATCTCCGCTTAATCCGGCGATGAGATCGAGTCCGAATGCTTTTATTGAGACGGGGATCTCCTCGATAGATGTTCTCAACACGCTGGTCAGGGGGCAAAAGCTGCCGATATTTTCTGGTTCCGGGCTTCCTGCCAACGAGATCGCGGCGCAGATAGTCAGGCAGGCCAGGGTTCCGGGCAATGACCGTTCTTTTCTTGTAGTATTTGCAGCTATCGGGATAACTGAGAGAGAGGCCCGTTTTTTCAGGGACTCATTCGAGAAGACTGGTGCTCTTTTCAACGGTGTATTTTTAGTAAACCTTGCCAGTGATTCTGCGATACAGAGGTTGCTGACACCCAGAACCGCTCTTACGATAGCAGAATATTTTGCCTTTGAAAAAGAATATGACGTCCTCGTTGTAATGACCGACATGCTTCATTACAGCGAAGCGCTCAGGGAGGTCAGTTCTGCCCGTGAGGAGGCCCCGGGAAGAAGGGGATTCCCGGGGTATCTGTATTCTGATCTTGCCGGTCTTTACGAGCGCGCGGGTTGTATCAAGGGAAAAAATGGAAGTATAACCCAGATACCGATCGTAACCATGCCCGGTGACGATATGACCCACCCCGTGGTCGATCTCTCAGGTTATATAACCGAGGGGCAGATCGTTCTGGACAGGGGGCTTCAGGCGAGAGGGGTATATCCGCCTGTAAATGTTCTCTCCAGCCTGAGCAGGCTCATGAACAAGGGCATAGGCGAGGGAAAAACCCTGATAGGTCACAGGCAGGTCGCGGACCAGCTTTTTGCAGCCTACGCCCGGTCGAGGGAGACCGCAAGATTGAGACTGATCGTGGGCGACGAAGGGCTGACAAATACAGAAACCCGGTATTTGAGTTTCGGCAATGTTTTCGAGAAGACTTTTCTTGACCAGGGAAACCAGGCGCGCAAATTTGGAGAGTCCCTGGATTCGGCGTTGAAGTGCCTTGCTGAACTGCCAGATGATGAACTCTACAGGATTCCTGATGATATGCTGGAAGAGGTGAGGGGGTACAGGAAAGAGTGAGTTTCGAGACCCCGGTGTCCAGAAGCGAACTCGTTGAACTGAACAGGAAAATTGAAACCATGCGGTTTGGATGTTCGCTACTGGAGAGGAAGAAGGAAGCCCTCCTTCGAGCTATAGAATCTGACAGGTCGACCTTCAACTTGATGAGGAGCGAAGTCGAGGAGATGCTGTCATTTGTCTCCTATGCCTATGCCCTTGTTCAGATATTTGAAGGAGAATCGGTCATGACCCTCCTTTCATGGGGTATCGAACCAAGAGAAATAAGGATCGTCCATCATTCTTTGATGGGATGCAGGTATTGTGAGTTTTTCCCCCGCGATGACAGCAAAGGGACAGCTCTTGCCGGACTCCTCATGGATCCGGCCCTTGCGTCCCTTCACGTAGATGAACTGCTTGAGACGCTTTCAAAGATCGAACCGGTCATCTGGAAATATATCAACCTGAAGGCCAAACTTGATGCACTTGAGATGGAATTCGAGAAGACCAGAAGGAAAGTGAACAATCTGGAACAGGAGATGATCCCGGCCATGGAGTCGGAGCGGTCTCGCATAAGGCTTTCTCTGGACGAGAGGGAGAGGCAGGAGACCTTCGCGGTGAAAAAACTCCTTGGAAGAAAACGGAGATCGAAGGTTCCAGGAAAAGAAGCCCCTGTCGCAAAGGCAGTTCGGCGGACCAAAGATTGAAAATACTTGTCCTTTCAGTGGGTAAACCCAAAAACCCCCTTTTTATCAAACAGGTCGAGGATTACCGGCAGAGGGTTTCTGTGCGTCTTCCATGTAAGTGGGATGTTGTCAGGGAGAGTTCCGGCAGGAAACCCCAAAATATTATTTTATTGGAAGAGGGGAACGCCCTGTTGAAAAAAGTTGGAGAAAGGGATTATTTTGTTCTCCTGGATGAATCTGGCAGGACCATGACAAGCGTCAGGTTTTCGGAATGGCTTTTCCGCAGGATTTCCGAAACACCAGGAAAGACTGTAATGGCTGTAGGGGGTGCCTTCGGCGTGTCAGCGGAAGTCAGGGAAAGAGCTAACGAGACTATGTCACTTTCCCCCATGACTCTCACTCATGAAATGTCCCTTCTTTTCCTCTTTGAACAGATCTATCGTGCAGTTACAATTGAAAAAGGCGGGAATTACCACCACGGAAATGTTGTCCGTTAAAATGAAAATGACCGAAAGGTGCTGAAGTGTATGAATATGGAAGAAATGCTCAAACAGGCTCAGAAGCTGCAGTCGGAGATAGGAAAGGTTCAGGAAGAACTATCCCGGGAAAAGGTGGAAGGAGTTTCCGGTGGAGGGATGGTAAAGGTAACCGTAACCGGTCAGGGTGAGATCCTTTCAATAAACATTGAACCCGAGGTCATTGATCCCTCTGAAAAGGAGATACTTGAAGATCTTGTCCTGGCAGCGATACACGACGGTGTCAGGAAGAGCAGAGAAATGGCCCAGGGAAGGCTCGGCAGGTTTGGAGCGGGGCTGGGCATTCCAGGTCTGGGTTAGGGGAGACCGTATTGGCTGTCCCGGGTCCAGTTGAAAAACTCATGAAACTCCTGGCTAAATTCCCGGGCGTGGGGGACAAGACGGCCAGGCGTTTTGCGTTGTTTCTTCTTCAGCAGCCCCGCTCATACACGGACGAACTTGTTTCGTCAATTACACTGATGCGTGACAGAACCTTTTCATGTTCAATATGCGGGAACCTTACGACAGAAGACCCGTGCCCGATTTGTTCTGACCCTTTCAGGGACCGCAAGACCCTTTGTGTCCTTGAAAATGTTGAGGATATGCTCTCCCTTGAGCAGGCCGGGATTTTCTCGGGTCTTTACTTCATACTTGGAGGCAAGGTGTCTCCTTTTGATGGTGAGGACATCGACCAGGAAAGATTCTCCCATCTTTCAAGGTATGTGGAAGAAGGCAGATTCGAGGAAGTGATCATTGCTACGAACCCGAGCATAGAGGGAGACTTGACTTTTTATGCTGTTCTTGAATCTCTCGGGTCAGCAAGCGCAAGAATAACCAGACTGGCCTTCGGGCTCCCACTTGGAGGGAGTATCGGTTACGCTGACAGGGTTACACTCCACGCGTCTATTGAGTCCAGGGTTGTTGTATCACTTTCCAGAGATAATGAAAAAGGAAAGGAGTGAGAAAATGGCAGAAGGAATTGTGAAACTGATGCTTTTACTCGCAAGAATTGTTTGTGTTCTTTTGGGTGGTGTCGCGGGATATCAGATCGGCAGGTTTTCCTTGCTTCAGGGATGGTGGCCCTGGACCCTGTTTCCCTACATTTTGGCTCCCTACTTTATAGGGATATTCTTTTTTGCCCTTCTGGGTTATCTTGTTACACCTGTTTTTGTCCGTACCCTTGGCTTTATTGGATTATCTTTTGAAAAGAATCTGGAGTCATTGAGCTGGAATGATATTTCTGTTGCCCTTGCGGGTCTTATTGCAGGTCTGCTGGTGGCTAACCTTGTCGCACTCCCCTTTGCGGATCTTCCCGGAATAGGTACCTATGTCGCCATTCTTCTTAACGTTGCCCTTGGTTATCTCGGTGTAACGATCTTTCTCAAGAGGAGAGAAGAGATCCACGGGATGTGGAGTTCCATAGGGGGACTTAAACAGAAGTTCAAGATCAAGGGGAAAAAATCCAGAGACGGCAACGGAGAGCAGACTCATGAGTACACCATTGATTCTTCTGAAGAACGAAGTGCCATCAAGGTTCTGGACACGAGTGTGATAATCGATGGGCGGATACTCGAGATCGTATCGACGGGTTTTCTGGAAGGACCTTTTATTCTCCCAAGATTTATTCTGAACGAACTCCAGTCCATTGCTGATTCTTCTGACCCGACCAGGAGAACCAAGGGGCGAAGAGGGCTGGACATCATGAACGAGATACAGCATCTTTCCGATATCTCAGTTCAGATAATTGAAACTACTCTGAAAGATCTTGATGCCGGGTCTGTTGACGATGGGTTGGTCGCTCTTGGTCGCGAGCTGGGGGCAAAAGTGGTTACTACGGATTACAACCTTAACAAGTTAGCACAGATACAGGGAATTAGTGTTCTTAACGTCAATGACCTTGCAAATGCACTCAAGCCCACCCTTCTTCCGGGTGAAGCGATAACTGTCGATATTCTCCGGGAAGGAAAGGAGCCGCAACAGGGTGTAGGTTATCTTGACGACGGTACTATGATAGTTGTAGAGGATGGAGAAAACTACATGGGTAAAAGGGTCGAGGTTGTTGTTACATCGATGCTTCAGACTTCTGCTGGAAGGATGGTATTCGGAAGGATCAGGAAAGAGGTTCGGCATTGAAAGAATGGACATGTATTATCGCCGCAGCTGGTGCCGGCAGCCGAATGGGGGGTGTTCCCAAGCAGCTTGAGATCCTGGGAGATGTCCCGATGTGGAAGTGGTCTTTAAAGACGGCCCTTTCCCTTGCCGAAGAAGGTATCAGCGAGATCATTGTTGTGGTTCCCCGCGATGCCGTGCCTCTCTTTGACCCCGGACCCGTACCGGTTGGTGTGACCTGCAAAGTGGTGGAGGGCGGCGAAACACGAAGAGATTCTGTACTTAGTGGCCTTGTGTCAGCCAGTCGTGAAATGGTGCTTGTTCATGACGCGGCCAGACCTTTTGCTTCAGTGGATCTCTTTAAAAGAGTCATGACCGGGACTTGTAAAAACGGAGCGACGATACCCCTTGTCCCCGTCTCTGATGCCCTCAAATCTGTTGAAGGCTGCCGGGTAAAATGGCTGCATGAAAGGTCCGCTGTGAGACGAACCCAGACTCCACAGGCTTTCCCGGCCGTGGAAGCGAGGGAGGTCCTCTCCCTCGCCGGAAGGAATGTTTCTGATGAAGCGGAGGCGTGGCTCCTTGAAGGGAAAGATCTTTCCTGGGTGGAGGGTGAGCTCATGAATTTTAAAATAACCTATCCCGATGATATGGATATGGCACAGAGGATCGCGGGATCATTTTTCCTTAAAAAAACCGGAATTGGTTATGACATTCATCCACTGGCTCCCGGAAGGCCCTTCATACTGGGGGGCGTTCATGTTCCATTTCCCCTGGGGATTTCGGGACATTCCGACGGAGATCTTCTCTGTCACGCTCTGTCCGATGCCATTCTCGGGGCTTCCGGAATGCCCGATATCGGAACCCTGTTCCCCGCCGCGGAAGAAAAATATAAAAATGCAAGTAGCATCTCGCTTCTTCACGAAGTGTTGCAAAGGGTTCATAAAGAAGGGATATCTGTAGAATCAGCAGATGCGGTGATAACGACCCAGGTCCCGCGGCTTTCGGAATGGATCGAGGTTATTTCCAGGAACGTGGGTAAGGTCCTTATTGAAGCGGGCTGCGATGATTTTTTACTGAGAGCAAAATCCGGAGAGTTTACGGGCCCCGTTGGAAATGGTGAGGCAATAGCCTGCTGGGCTGTTGCCTCTATCAGGAGAAAGGTTTGATCGCAAAGATCCGTGTTTAAAATTCACTTCCCTGTTCATCTGCCTTTTTAATCTGCCCGTTGCGTTGTTGGCCACTATTGTATAGACTCACTCCCAACATCCTGTGTCGATTCCATGATCATGGCATTTCCATAGGGTGGATCTAAAACAGGGGAGGTCAATTAATGGAAAACATGAAAAACAGGATCATTGGAGACGGCTTCACCTTCGACGACATGCTCCTGGTTCCTTCATACAGCGAGGTTCACCCTTCGCAGGTAGAACCCGGGTCTTTTCTGACACCCGGTATCAGCCTGAATATACCCTTCTGCAGTGCCGCAATGGACACCGTAACCGAAAGCAGGCTTGCAATAGCTCTTGCAAGAGAGGGAGGAATAGGTTTTATTCACCGGAACATGTCCGCAGAAAGGCAGATAGCCGAGGTCGACAAGGTCAAAAGGTCTGAATCGGGCGTTATTGTGGATCCATTCTTCCTGCATCCCGAGGATCTTGTTAAAGATGCAGTTGACCTTATGGCCCATTACCATATATCCGGAGTACCCATCGTAGACGAAAAACGGAGACTGGTTGGAATAATTACCAACAGGGATCTTCGGTTTGTTACAAACTACGAACAGCCTATAAGCCGTGTCATGACACAGGAACACCTCGTTACCGCTCCCGTGGGAACCGATCTTGAGGGTGCTACCAGAATTCTGATGAAACACAAGATCGAAAAACTGCCCATTGTAGACGACAAGGGAATTCTGAAGGGTCTCATCACTATCAAGGATATCCAGAAAGCAAGGGATTTCCCCAAGGCCTCAAAGGATTCCCGCGGTCGGCTTCGTGTTGGGGCGGCCCTCGGAGTGGGCGAAGGCGCCATGGAAAGGGCAGCCGGTCTCTTTGAGGCTGGGATAGATGTACTGGTTGTGGATACTGCCCATGGGCATTCCCGGTCGGTCATTGAAATGGTGGCTTCAATAAGGAAAAAGTTCGGTAATATTTCTCTTGTAGGGGGCAACATAGCTACCGGGGAGGCTGCAAGAGCCCTGATAGACGCGGGTGCTGACGCTGTCAAGGTTGGTGTCGGACCCGGATCGATCTGTACTACAAGGGTTATAGCGGGAATAGGGGTACCCCAAATGTCTGCAGTCATGGATGTCGCAGAAGTTGCTCACTCCATGGGTAAAAAGGTAATTGCCGATGGAGGTATCCGTTACTCGGGCGACGTCGTAAAGGCTTTGGCTGCGGGAGCCGACTCGGTTATGATAGGCTCTCTTTTTGCCGGAACAGACGAAAGTCCTGGAGAAGTGGTGATATACAGGGGGCGTTCATTCAAGAGTTACAGGGGAATGGGCTCTCTCGAAGCCATGAAAGGCGGAGAGAGCAGGGACAGATACTTCCAGGAAGGGCAGACCGACGACAAACTTGTTCCGGAAGGTATCGAGGGGCTGGTGGCCTACAAGGGGCCAATGAGCGCAATAGTCTATCAGCTTGTCGGGGGATTGAGATCGGGTATGGGGTATGTGGGAGCCAAAGATATTCCCGAACTTCACGAGAACTCCCGGTTTGTAAGGATAACCTCCGCGGGGGTCAAGGAGAGCCATCCTCACGATGTAGTTATCACGAAAGAAGCACCTAACTACAGAATGGAGTAAGCCTTGTTGATATTTACTTTCCGTGCGTGGTATACTCGGATGCGTTGAACCGCCTTTAAATCGATTTGACCGGGGCGAAGAGCAGGAAAATCCTGCTCTTCGTTTTTTATCTGGATAACGGCAGGTGGTGTCCGGTAAATGGAAAAGGGGAGCGAAAGTAAACAATTGAAGGATCTTCACGAAAATTTCAGGGATATCGTTGAGGGCCAGGGGTATGAATACGTCGGCTCTGAACTGGTATCGGAGGACGGGAGAACTGTCCTCCGGGTTTTGATTGACAGCCTTGGAGGTATAAACGTCAAGGACTGCGAAATCGTTTCCCGAATTATAGGGAAATGGCTTGATGATTCAGATCCGGGACTTCCTGAAAGGTATATGCTTCAGGTCAGTTCTCCAGGTGTCGAAAGACCACTCCTGAGGCCCGGGGATTTTTTGAGATTCAAGGGCAAAAAAGTCAGGATAAGGCTCAAAGAGGCAGAAAAGGATAAAAAGACATTGGTCGGAGTTATTGAAAACGTTGCCGGCGAGATGATCATTATTGATGATGAAGAAAGTGGCAACCTGGAGATCCATTTCGAAAATATTTCAAAAGCAAACCTGGTTTTCGAAATGCCGGGAAAGAGCAAACCGGGGAAAAAGGACAGGAAAAGAAGGGGGCAGCAATAATGCAGCTTGGAAGGGATTTTCTCCGAGCCTTGAAACAGATAACACAGGAAAGAAATCTTCCACTGGAAGTGATCTCATCCGGGCTCGAGGCAGCAATGATCTCCGCGTACAGGAAATACCGGGGCGGAGACCATATCGTTGAAGTTTTCGTCGCACTGGAAAGTGGAGAGGTCTCCATTTGTGAGGTCCGGCAGGTCGTAGAAGAGGTTTCAAATACCGACACGGAACTTTCTCTGGATATGGCAAGAGAAATGGGTTTCGAGGATGTTGTGCCAGGAGATATCATCAGGGTTGAGGTAGAACCCGAAAAGTTTGGCCGGATTGCTGCCCAGACTGCCAGGCAAGTAATTATTCAGCGGCTTAAGGATGCCGAGAGGCAGGTTATCTTCGAGGAGTTCTCTGACAAGATGGGAGATCTTGTCAACGGAGTAATATTCAAGTCAGAGAACGACCAGGTCCTGGTGAGACTCAACGAGAGAACAGAGGCGATCCTTCCCAGGGAGGAAAGGATCGTTGGAGAATCCTATCCTCTGGGCAGCAGGTTCAAGTTTTTCCTTTTGGAGGTCAGGCAGACGACACGGGGACCGAGGATCGTTGTATCGAGAAGTCACCCCGGGCTCCTCAGGAGGCTACTTGAACTTGAAATACCCGAGATACGGGAGGGTACAATAGAGATCAGAGAGATAGTGAGGGAGTCCGGGGCAAGAGCCAAGGTTGCCGTTTCAACCCTGGATACAAATGTTGATCCCGTTGGAGCCTGTATAGGGAGCGCCGGTTCAAGGATCAAGTCCATCAGCAAGGAACTGGGAGGAGAAAGGATCGACGTAGTCGTATGGAGCAGCGATCCCCTGATTTTCATCAGGAACGCACTTTCTCCGGCGAGGGTTGTCCGGGTAGAGCCTGTGCTTGAACAGGAGAAATCCGTACAGGTTTTTGTAAGGCCCGATCACCTTTCCCTGGCGATAGGAAAAGCCGGCCAGAACGTTCGTCTTGCGGCAAGACTTACAAGATGGAAAATCGATATCAAGGTTCTGGAACCAGAGAAGCTTCCGACCCTTCAGGATCTTTTTGAGGACCTTGAAATTCCGGAAGAGGATGAAAAATGCAAGGAAGAGAAAATGGAACAGGGAAACGAAAGAGACCCAGAACCTGCGTAGGTTGCGGAGAAGAGTTTGGGAGAAAAAATCTTGTCAGGATAGTAAGAACGCCCTCGGGGGACGTAGCCGTTGATGATGGCGGAAGGTCTCCGGGGAGGGGCGTATACCTTTGCAGAAAAACTGATTGTGTCCTGAAGGCAAAAAAAAGAAATGCCCTTGCCCGTTCACTAAGGGTTTCGGTTCCGGAAGAGATATGGGATATCATTCTTGAACTTGTTGAAAGAGAGGAATCTGATCAGAGTGGTTATCAAAGCTGAGATTCTGGCAGAGATAAGAAACCTTCTGGGGTTGACAATGAAAGCAGGGGTTCTGGTCAGAGGACAAGACTCGGTAAGGACGGAACTGAAAAAAGGGGCGTCACTCCTTGTTCTTCTGGCCAGTGATCACAGCAAGAACGTGGCTTCAATGGTCGAAGGTTACAGGAGAAGGGGCCAATGCGAGGTTCTGGTATTTGAAGGCCTCGAAAGAGCAAGGATGGAAAAGGAACTTGTTACCGGATCAACCCAGATACTTGGCCTTCCCAGAGATCATGGGCTGACCATAAAGATCAGGAAACTTTTTGTGAAAGGAGCTGTTGCTGATGAGCAAGATAAGAATATATGAAATGGCCAGGATGCTTGAAAAGTCCAACAAGGAAATGATGGCAATATTAGGGGAACTTGGGGTGAAGGTAAACAATCACATGAGTTCCATTGATTCGGAAACGGCGCAAATGGTTGAGGATGCCATCAAAGGAGCAAAGGCGTCCGTGGAAGAAAAAACGGGTTCCCCCGTTTCAGAAATTAAAGTTCCGGCAGGGGTGCTGATCTCCGATGTAGCGTCCATAATGGGAAAAAAACCGGCCGAACTGGTGAAAGTTCTTGTTTCCTCCGGATATATGATACCCGCCGATTCTCCTGTAAACAGCGATATTCTTGAGGTCCTTTCGATAGAATTTGGAATGATCATTACCCAGGATTCCGGCGAAGAAGAGAGTAAAACCGCAAAAACAGCAAAAAAGGCACCCCTCAGAGGAGACCATCTTGTTGATCGGGCACCCATAATTACCGTTATGGGTCATGTTGACCATGGTAAAACAACACTACTTGACTTTATCAGAAAAACGAGGATCACCGAAACAGAAGCGGGGGGGATAACGCAGCACATAGGGGCCTCTGCCGTTGTCCATAACGATCGGCGCATAGTTTTTCTTGATACGCCTGGTCATGAGGCTTTCACTGCAATGAGAGCAAGGGGAGCCCAGGCGACAGACATTGTCATACTGGTTGTAGCCGCCGACGACGGGGTCAAACCGCAGACACTGGAAGCCCTTAATCACGCGAAGGCCTCTGGAGTCCCCATAGTTGTAGCCGTGAACAAGATCGACAAACCGGGTTCCAGACCCGACAGGGTCAGACAGCAGCTTTCAGATCACGGGCTTGCGCCGGAAGAGTATGGTGGCGATACTGTTTTTGTTGATGTTTCGGCTGTCACGGGGCACGGCATAGACCAATTGCTTGAAATGGTTCTTATAGTCGCCGATATGCTGGAAATAAAGGCCGATCCCTCTGTCTCTCCGGAGGGTGTCGTTGTCGAGGCAAAACTCGACAAGGGCAAGGGCCCCGTGGCGACGGTGCTGGTTCAGCAGGGGACTTTGCGGAAGGGCGATATTATTCAAACGGAGGACTCCTGGGGCAAGATCAGGGCGATGATAGACAATACCGGCAAGATGGTGGAAGAAGCAGGGCCAAGCACTGCTGTGGAGGTTCTCGGTTATTCGTCCGTTCCCCAGCCCGGTGATATCTTCCACGTCGTTGAATCAGAAAAGGAAGCCAGGCAGGTCTTCGACGAGAAGCAGGTTTCCAGAAGGGAAGCAGATACCGGGCCCTCAAGAAAGATCACCCTGGAGGAAATGTACGACAGGATGCAGACCGAGGAAGCACCGGCTCTCTCTCTGGTGTTGAAGTGCGATGTTCAGGGCTCGCTGGAGGCCCTCAAGGCTTCACTTGCAAAACAGGGAACGAGCGAGGTCGGTATTAATTTCATTCATGCGGGTGTCGGGAGAATATCTGAATCTGACGTTATGCTGGCCTCGGCATCTAACGCGATAATTGTCGGGTTCAACGTCCGGCCTGATCCCAACGCAAAAAAGGTAGCGGAAGACGAGGGAGTGCAGATAAGGCTTTACAGGATAATCTACGATGTTATCGAGGACGTAAGGGCTGCACTCGAAGGAATGCTTGCTCCAACCATAAGGGAAAAAGCCCTTGGACAGGCAGAAATCAGGGCCGTTTTCAAGATACCCAGATCGGGCAAGGTCGCTGGTTGTTATGTTACTGAAGGAATGATGAAAAGGAACGCGAAGGTCAGGCTCGTTCGGGACGGCGTTGTCTACTGGGAGGGAACCCTTACGACACTCAAGCGTTTCAAGGAAGATGCCAGAGAAGTGGCAATGGGTTATGAATGCGGAATGAGTTTCGCCAACCAGCAGGATTTTGAGGTGGACGACATAGTTGAGGCATTTGAACTTGTCGAGGAAAAGAGGACTCTTGATTGATCCCTGGGGATCTGTTTCTGTTTTCAGGAATACTGTTTATTCAGATAAAGATCCCGGCAGCGGCGACACTAAAGGACAGAAGACAGATTACCAGGTCCATACAGGAAAGAGCCAAAGCCAGGTTCAATATCTCGGTAGCAGATCTTGGTCCTGATGGTTCGTGCCAGGATGCCTTTCTGGTGTTTGAGACAGTTTCGTCATCCCCTGATGCAACTGAGGAAAGGATCCTTTCAGTTGAGAGGATGATCCGCTCTATGGAGAATAAAGGGGATTTTTATATTGTGAGGGGCCACCGGGAGGTCGAGAGCCGTGCCTGGTTTCAGGATTGACAGGATAAACAGGGAACTTTTAAGGGAGATCTCCGAATTGATACGCACCCGGATCAAGGATGACACTCTTGCAGAAGCAGTCCTCTTTGATGTGGATTGCAGTCGTGATATTGCTCATGCAAAAGTCTTTTTCAGGACTATAGACCCAGACCGAAAAGATGCCGTTCAGAAGTCCCTTGAGAAGGCCTCGGGGACCCTGAGGGGAATGCTTGGCAGAAGAATGAAGCTTCGCAAGATCCCGGAACTGAGATTTGTTTATGATACGAACGAGGATGAGGCGCTGAGGATCGAAGCAATTCTTGACGGACTCGACATTTTGGTCGGTGATGATGAGCGTAATACGGAGGAAAGCAAGGATTGAAGACTGTCAATGAAATTATTCGTATTTTACTTGAGGCAGATACCTGGGTGATCATCTCGCACGAAAAACCGGATGGAGATACATTGGGTTCTTGCAGTGCCTTTTACCAGCGAGGCCTCTCACTTGGCAAACGATGCATGTGGCGAGGACCCGACAGGATCCCCGTGGTGTACGATTTCCTGCCAGGTTCGGATAAATACGATGTCCCGGTTCCCGGATTCCTCAGAGAGATCAGGCCCGGTTCCGTCGTTATTGTTCTTGACACAGCCAACCAGTCAAGAAGTATTGAAGGGATTTCCGGTCTTTCAAAGGATATTCCCCTTGTCAATATCGATCACCACGGCGATAACAAACTTTTCGGGACCATAAACTGGATCGATGCAAAGGCATCCTCCACGGGGGAGATGGTTTTCGAACTTTTTGCTATTGCCAGATGGCATCCGACACCCGGGGAGGCTGAGTCCCTTCTTGCAGCAATAGCCACTGATACCGGATTCTTCCGTTTTTCCTGTACCTCATCAAAGACCCTCTCCGCGGCGTCCAGTCTTGTCGCTTCCGGTGCTGATATTTCCCGCATTTATGGAAAGATCCACGAGAACCGAAGTATCCATGGACTTCGTCTCTGGGGCCTGGGGCTCAAGAAAGCCCGCACGCTACATTCGGGACGCATGGGTCTGACCTGGCTGGATAGAAACGATTTTAAAACCACAAAAGCCGATAGAGAAGAGTGCGAGAACCTTGTCAATTCCCTTTTGACGGTTTCGGGAGTGGTTCTTGCGGTGTTGCTGCAGGAGGAGGAGGGGTATTGCAGGGCAAGTATCAGAACAAGGGAACCTGTTGACGCGAGAAAATTTGCGGAAATCTGGGGGGGCGGAGGTCACCTCAGGGCTTCAGGTTGCAAGATAGACGGAACCCTGGAGGAAGTATTGGAAGAAGTCGGGAAGAAAGCAGGTTTTCTTGATGAAGACGGGGTTTCTTGTAGTTGACAAGAATATCGGCGCAAGGAGCACATCCTGCGTTGGGACCGTCAAAAGGATCCTTGGAAAAGAAACCAGGATTGGTCATGGAGGGACCCTGGATTCAACGGCCTGCGGTGTGCTGGTATTGCTTGCAGGCAAGGCAACGAGGGCTTCAAGATTCGTCATGGATCTTCCGAAACTGTATCTTGTTACGGCCCGGCTTGGAATAAGGACCTCAACGGATGACATGTCCGGAGAGATCATCTCCATAACCGACAGGGTCGATGTTGGGGATGGACAGATCGACAGGGCTATTTGCTCGATGATGGGACTCCGGGAACAGGTCCCCCCATCGGTTTCCGCCGTCAGAGTCAGGGGTTCAAGGGCTCACTCCATAGCCAGGAAAGGGCTCGTCCCGGATATTTCTCCCAGAACCGTAATGATCAGTTCCATAAGGAGAACCGGCCCTGTCTCCGAAAAGTCGGAGTTTTCCATGGAGATCAGGTGTCACAAGGGGACATACATTCGAAGCATTGTAAGGGACCTTGGTGAAATTTTCGGTTGTGGGGCAGCTGTGTCTTTT
Organism: Thermovirgaceae bacterium; assembly: GCA_035448245.1. GTDB lineage: Bacteria > Synergistota > Synergistia > Synergistales > Thermovirgaceae > DAOTIQ01. The sequence goes on from DAOTIQ010000008.1 coordinate 37,506, forward strand.
CTGCAGAGAGTTGAAGTTGGCCCCTTTAAACTTGGAAGTGCGGTCCCCTACGAGGTCCTATCCATATCTGGACGGGAAATAGTTGAAGAGAACCTGCTTCCCCTGTCTTCTATCTGCGATTGGTTTACCACCTACCGCATGAAGGGTGGTAACCCTGCCTCTGTACTTTCAGGCTGTCCGGTTCCTCTGGACCACCTTGAAAGGACATCATGGGGAAAATATCAATCCCGAGGCATTGTTGTCATCGAGGGTAGGGGTTTTGTCTCTTTCGGATCAATATCTGTTTCCGGTGGAGTACCGGCCTTTTCCCCTTCCACGACCCTGGAGAGCGGGGATATTTATTGATATGATAGGTGTCCTTGGTTCTTTCGACGGGTTTCATCTTGGCCACAGGAAACTTTTTGAAATAGCAGGGAGCCTGGCTTCAGAGCTCAATGATTCCTGGTGTGTGGTTACCTTTTTCCCTCATCCTCAATCCATTTTGACGAAGAGCCCTTTCTCTGTACTTTTTTCAGAGCCGGAAAAGGATATTCTGGGTTTTTGCCTTGGAGTTCCGGAAATCAACAGAATACCTTTCACCCGTGAATGCGCGGAACTTGACCCCCCATCCTTTCTGGAACTACTCGAAAGAAATTTTTTTCTCAGGGGGCTTGTAGTTGGAGAGGATTTCCATTTTGGCCGGGAAAGATCGGGAGACGCCTCCTTGCTTGCCGAACTGGCGGATTCCAGGGGCTGGATAACATCGATAGTCGAATCCTTCATTATTGACGACCGCAAGGTTTCAAGCAGTTCCATAAGAAAAAGGATAGAGATGGGGGAAATCCATGAGGCCGCCAGGGAACTTGGTTATCCTTTTTTTCTGACAGGCACGGTAATACACGGAGAAGGACGTGGAAGAACGATCGGTTTTCCAACTATTAACATTCAGTTGCCCTTCGGCAAGATAAGACCTGCAAGAGGAGTGTATTCCGGGTGTGCGTCCATCAGGGGAAAATCTTTTCCCGCAGCAGTAAATATCGGCAGTAATCCCACATTTCCCGGAGTCAGGGAGATCAGGTGCGAGGCTCACATTCCCGGTTATAAGGGAGACCTTTACGGAGAGGATGTATCCCTGTTCCTTTTCAGAAGGATAAGAATGGAGAAGACCTTTCGTTCCCCTACGGAACTTGTCGAACAGATGGGATTTGACATAAGGGAATGTTTCGTTGACTGGGAGCACATGGAACCCCGGATGAGAATATTTATGGAATGTTGTTCTTCCGGCATTATTTCCTGAAACGGCCATTGAAGTACCGCCTTTCCCGTGGTAATATATCCAACGTTCTGTTGCGGGCCTGTAGCTCAGAGGATAGAGCAACGGCCTCCTAAGCCGTAGGTCAGGCG
>DAOTIQ010000009.1:0-30166 GCA_035448245.1 Thermovirgaceae bacterium
CAGGAAGCAGGAAACAGGAAACAGGAAACAGGAAGCAGGAAACAGGAAACAGGAAGCAGGAAGGGCAAGAGCCTTAAATTCAACTGCGTAAACGGTGAACGGTGAACGGTGAACGGTAAACGGTGTGGGGCAGAAGACCGAGGAGACTGGAAGCAGGAAACAGGAAACAGGAAGCAGGAAGGGCAAGAGCCTTAAATTCAACTGCGTAAACGGTGAACGGTGAACGGTGAACGGTAAACGGTGTGGGGCAGAAGACCGAGGAGACTGGAAGCAGGCCTCTGGAGACAGGGAAGTCAAGATCTTGTCATTCTGAGGAATGAGATGACGAAGAATCTGGTTCTGACCCGGATTCTTCATCCCGCTGGTCCTCAGAATGACAAACAAATTCAACTGCGTAAACGGTCAACGGTGAACGGGAGGAAAGTATCCAAGGGAGGTAATATTGTGGGAGCAAAGATATCTGAAGAGGAACTTAAGGCCGTCATCGCTTTCCACGGCCACTGGTGTCCGGGGCTTGCCACGGGGATAAGGATCTCCGAGGTCGCACTGGAAGAATTCGGAAAATCCTCCGATGAGGAGATAGTCGCCGTAGCAGAATCGGACAACTGTGCCGTCGACGCGGTCCAGTTTCTTACGGGGTGTTCCGTAGGCAAGGGAAATCTGATCCTGAAGAATATCGGCAAGATAGCCTTCAGCTTCTATCGGCGAAGCGACGGCAAGGCAATAAGGATCGTAAGTAAATCCAACGTTGCCCGGGGAACCAATGATGAATACAGGGGTCTCCAGGACAAGAGAAATCAGGGGACAATAACAGAAGGTGAGATAGCAAGGCTCCAGGAACTAAGGCGGGAGCACTGTGCCAATATTCTGGAATCCGATCTTGACGAATTGTTCGTGACAGGAAGGCCCATTGATCCCGTGCCGCCCTTTGCCCCCATGAAAAAGAGCCTTGAATGTTCCGAGTGTAAAGAGATGGTGATGGAAACCAAAGCCCGGTTCTCCGACGGACGCACCCTTTGTCCCCACTGTTTCGAAAGACTTGTTCCAAGGCCCTGAAAATTTCCTGGCGATCTTTGTCAAAGGGCTGTTGATTGCCCCTGACCCCGTGCTCTGTTAGAGTCGTGTGGTTCGGATCGTTATTTTGTACGGGGAGTGGTGAACTTGAAGGGGGCTTTCGGGGCCAGACTTGTCGTTTTTGCCTTGCTGTCGATACTGGCCGGTTGGGGACTGTCCATTGTTTCGGAGAGTTTCCTGGCATCAAGGTGGAATTTCGAGGACAGTTGGGTAGTGGAGATGCTGGAGACCGGAGAACCTGTTCAGAAAGACCTGGAGGGGTCGACTGACTTTGAAGGGTGGAATACCGAAACCAGAGAGATAAAGGTCCTTTTCCTTAGCGGTAATTTCAGGGGTACCGAGGCCGTGGCCAGCGTGGAGCATCTTAAAGACAGCAGGCTTGTGATGCGCCCAGGTCTGACATATATCCTCTCCTACAACGAGTTTGATGACGGCAGCAGGATATTCTTTGTCAGCGATGTTTTCCGCGCCCCCGCCTTTGCGGGTCTTTTTGCCGGTGCGGTCGTCTTTTTCTGTCTTGTGACGGGAATTACCGGAATCCGCGCGATCCTCGGGCTTTTCCTTTCGTTTCTGGTCCTTGTCAAATTTCTCCTTCCAGGTTTGCTCAAGGGCTATCCCCCGCAGGTACTCGGCATCGCCGCTGTGGCGGGAGTGGCTCTTGTGACTGTCGTGACGGTTCTCAGAAGGAGGCGTTGCTGGCTTCCCGCCTTTAGCGGAGCCCTGGGTGGCTGTGTATCTGCTATTCTTTTCGGCTGGTTTTCAGTGGGTTTTCTTCAACTCTCGGGATTGTCGACCGAGAGCGCGTCAATCCTCTCAAGCACTATACCGGGGCTGAATATCCGCGGTATACTCCTTGCCTCGATAATGATTGGCGCGTCGGGGGCTGTTCTCGACGTGGCTGTTTCGGTGACCTCTGCCATGGCCGAGATAAAGGATCACGATCCCGGGATAACCTCGGGCGGTCTTTTCAGATCGGGGATAAATGTCGGGCGGGAGGTGCTGGGCAGCATGGTCAATACCCTTGTTTTTGCCTATTTCGGCAATTCCCTGATCCTCTCGCTTCTTATCCTGGAGGCCGAGCCTGTCCCCATTGCCCTCCTTAACGATGCCGTGGTAGTTGAAGAAATTGTAAGAGCCCTTGCGGGAACTGCAGGACTTTTACTGACGGTACCTCTCACGGCATTGTTCGGGGCTTTCGCTTCTCCCGTAAAGACTCAGCCTGTGGATAACGCGGTAAGTCGAGCATGATCCCGGCCTGACGATATTCTCCCGTGGTCCTGACATTCGTGACCAGGGCGTCTGGGTCTGTTGTAACCAGTTACTCTATGTGATAGCATTTCCGTGCCAGAAATTATAAAGCATCCTCCGAGCCGAATCCCCTCAGGGAGTTTTCTCACCGGGGACCGGCCGACGGGTTCTCCTGGAAACGGGAGGGCCTCCCGTGTTTGGAAAGGAGGAGCGGTCGGGTGTTGCAATGGGCCGTCTCCTGTATCCGGAGACGGCCCATTTTTTGTCTGGAGGCTTGTAAATGAATCGGTCTTTCAGGGAGCGCTGGTTCATGGTTCTGATGGGTTCTTTTCTTGTCATATACATAATATGGCCCCTTGCCGGCATGTTCATCAGGGCCGACTGGAGAATTGTGGCTTCTACCGCCAAGGACGCCCAGGTGGTGGGAGCCCTTTGGCGCAGCATTTGGACCGCTGCCGCTTCGACCGCGATCATTGCCCTCTTCGGGACCCCTCTTGCGTACTTCCTGGCTCGCAATAACTTCCGGGGCAAGTCGGTTCTCGAGGCCATAATCGATGTTCCGATAATGGTCCCTCACACCGTTGCGGGCATTGCCATACTGATGGCATTCTCTCCCAAGGCTCCTGCCGGGGCTCTGCTGGTAAGGGCGGGCTTATCCCCGGTCAACAGTCATCTGGGGATCATCCTGGCCTGTACGTTCGTTTCCATACCTTTCTTTGTTGATTCGGCCCGGGATGCATTCTACGGAGTCTCTCCCAGGCTTGAAAATGTTTCCCGTACCCTGGGGGCAACCTTCCCTCATGTCTTTTTCCGCATAACACTGCCCCTTGCGAAAAAGGGGATCATCTCTGGTCTCATCATGAGCTGGGCAAGGGGCGTCAGCGAGTTCGGCGCCATTGTTATTGTCGCCTATCACCCGATGATCGCTCCCACCCTCATCTACGACCGGTTCGCCACATTCGGTCTAAAATATTCGACCCCGATAGCAGTGCAGCTTATCCTTGTGTGCCTTGCGATGTTCGTCATTCTTCGTCTCCTGGTAGCCGGGAAGAGAGTGGAGGAACAGGGCTCTTGATAAGGCTGGAAGATATTTCCATCGACCTCGGAGATTTCCGCCTTGATTCCTTTTCTCTTTCAGTCGGTGAAGGAGAGTTTTTCATGCTTGTCGGGCCGAGCGGTGCCGGCAAAACCGTTCTCCTGGAAGCGATAGCGGGGCTGCATGACCCTTCTTCCGGGCGGGTCCTGGTTAGCGGAAGGGACGTGACCAGGCTTGCTCCAGAGAGACGGAATGTAGCCCTTGTTTACCAGGATTACGCTCTTTTTCCTCATCTGACAGTTAAAGAGAACATCTCCTGGGGGCTCAGGTTTGCCAAAGATCCGGATCTCGGGCACGTCGACGGGCTGGTAAGCCTCATGAGGCTTGAATCCCTTCTGCACAGGTTTCCGGGGACGCTGTCCGGTGGAGAGCAACAAAGGGTAGCACTTGCGAGAGCCCTTGCGGTGAAGCCTTCCGTTATTCTTCTCGATGAACCTGTCTCGGCACTGGACCCTCGTTTCCGGGAGGACCTGCAGGATTATCTCTCAAGGATCAACAGGGATGGAATGACTTTGGTAATGGTAACCCACGATTTCAACGAAGTGCTTTCGCTCGGTCATCGGGTCGCGGTCATTCTCGAAGGGACACTCCAGCAGGTGGGAGAGGTGAAGAGTGTTTTCAGGGAGCCGCTCAACAGGCAGGTGGCGGAGTTCGTGGGGATGAAAAACCTTTTCCGGGCTGAGATCGGGGACAGAAAAGCACTTATTGAAGGAGGTGCAACCCTTGTGCTGAATGGCCAGGCAGCCAGAGGCGGATACCTGGTCGGGATCAGGCCGGAGGACGTAATTATTGGCCGCGATATCCCCGATAAGGGGGGGAATTGCTTTTGGGGCAAGGTCGTTTCGATAGTTTCAAGGGGAATGGCTTTTGAAGTGATCCTTCAGGTCGGGGAGATGAAACTTGCGGGGAGGATGCTTTCTTCTTCGCTGGTCAGGGAGGAGATACATGTTGGAGGGGATTGCAGGGTGGGATTCAGCCCTGAATCAATACATGTTTTCAGTAAAAGCAGTTAAAAAATCTGGAGGTGTCAAGATCATGAAGAAGTTTGGCAAGTGTTTCATGTTCCTGCTGGTTCTGTCGCTAGTTGCGGTCCTTTCCGCAACGGCTGTTTTTGCGGAGGGTAAGGTCGTCGTCTTTCACGCGGGAAGCCTTTCTGCCCCCATGGCGGAGATAGAGTCTCTCTACGAGGCGGCTCACCCGGATGTGGATGTCCAGAGAGAAGCCGGCGGAAGCGCGGCTCTGGCCAGGAAGATCACAGATCTTGGAGGGGCATGCGACGTGTTCCTTTCGGCAGACTACATGGTAATCGAAAAACTGCTCCGCCCGGTAACGGCCGACTGGAACGTTCTTTTTGCCAGCAACGCCATAGTTCTCATGTATGGACCAAAGTCAAAGTATCGTGAAGAGATTAACGGCAAAAACTGGACGGAGGTAATGATGCGCCCCGATGTAAGGTGGGGGCACTCGGAGCCCGATGCCGATCCCTGCGGTTACCGGAGCCTGATGGTGCTTCAGCTTGCAGAGAATCATTATGCTGACAAGGATCTTTACCAAAGGGCCATGAAGCACCCGGAAAGGGCGGTAAGACCCAAGGCCATAGATCTGGTGGCAATGGTCGAGAGTGGAGCCATGGATTACGCCTTCGAGTACAAGTCGGTGGCTGTCCAGCATGAATTGAACTATGTTGAACTTCCCGACGAGATCAATCTCAAGAACCCGGATTTCAGCGAAACCTACGCAACTGCTTCTGTAGAACTGGCGGGCAAGGAGCCGGGACAGAAAATTACCGTCAAGGGAGAGCCCATAGTTTACGGGCTTGTCATACCCAAAACGGCCCCGAACAACACCGGAGCTCTGGATCTTGTCAAATTCATACTGAAGACGGGAGGGGGTCTCGATGTTTTCCAGAAGATGGGGCAGGATATTGTCGGCCCCCAGGCCTATGGCGAAACCGTTAATGTTCCGGCCGGGATATCGGAGCTTCTTGTGAAGTAAAAAAACAGGAGGAAAAAGGTTGTCAAGGGGGCATGGCCGGAATTTCAGGGGCCATGCCCCCTTGTTTCAGGGATAATCCAGGGGGTTTTTCGTTTTTGGGTTTTGACCATGGCCACACAGAGGGTATCATAATGTCGGGACAGGTCCATGACATCGGCAATATCACTGTTCCTGCGGAGATACTCAGCAAGCCCGCAGACTGTCGGAACTGGAGATGCAGATCATAAGGGATCATCCCCTGCATGGAAGGGATATCCTTATAGACGTGGATTCCCCCCTGCCCCTTGAAGAGATTGATAAGAACAGCGGTATCAAGTACGATGCGGAAGTCTCCCGAATATGCCTGAAGATCTTCAGGGAGAAGGGGTATTCGCTGGCGGACTGATGTTCACTTTTTCAGATAAAGGGGCATGCTCTCTTTGAGACGATCCGAAATTCAAGACGCAGATATTCTTAAGGAAAGTTTTTCCAGGGATGGCTTAAAGGGGCTGTTCCTTCCAGGCAGGATACTCTTCTTTTCCGCGGGTTTTGTGCTGCTTTGGGTGGTCTCTCGATACAACTACCTTCTTTTTCATGTTCTGGCGGAAGGTTTTTCCATAGTAGTAGCATGCCTGATATTTGTTCTGGCTACAAGGACCTACAGATTTTCAGGCAACTCGCTTCTTCTGTTTCTGGGGAACGCCTATCTTGCAGTCGCGATAGTGGACCTGTTCCACACCCTTGCCTTCAAGGGAATGGGTGTTTTCCCCTCCAACGACCCGAATACTGCGACCCAGCTCTGGATAGCCGCCCGATACCTTGAGTCATTCTCGCTTCTTCTTGCCACCTGGCTGGGGAACAGGCTGCCCCGGAAGATCCAGTTCTGGGGTTTTCTGGGTATTGCATCTCTTCTGGTTTTCGTTGTAATGAGAACCTCACTTTTCCCGGACTGTTTCATCGCCGGAGTGGGCCTCACAAATTTCAAGATAGTCTCCGAATACGTTATCTCGGCGATCCTCGTGACGGCGATGATCCACCTCTGGCAGATCAGGGGTAATGTTACGCCGGTCATTTTCTGGAGCCTGATGCTGTCAATGGGCACGACCGTTCTTTCCGAAATGGCCTTTACGCTTTATACCGATGTTTATGGTGTGACGAACGGGCTGGGACATATCCTCAAGATAATATCCTTCATCTTCATTTACAACGGAGTGGTAATAAGAGGACTCGACGAACCCTACGGTGAAATATTCAGGAAGCTCAAGGAGACATCCCTCAGGGATCCGTTGACGGGGATATACAATCGTCTTGGCTTCATGGAATCAGCGGAAAGATTTTTTGCCCTTGCCAGAAGGGAAAAATTCGGGATTGCGATGTTGATGATGGATATTGACAACTTCAAGGCCGTCAACGACAAATTCGGTCACGCCGAAGGGGACCGGGTTCTCAAAGATTTTGCAGGAATCCTTTTGGACTGCAGCAGAAAATCCGATATACCCTGCAGACTTGGCGGGGATGAATTCGTGATACTCATGAAGACGAATCCCGGGGGTGCAGTCATCATGAGGAACAGGGTCGAGGCAAGTTTTCTCGAATACCAGAAGAAGGAGTCTCGACTGGGTATAGGGCTCAGCATCGGCGTGGCCTTTGCTTCTCCAGGCGAGTCTCTCTTTGAAGTCGATACCATGATGCGGGCCGCTGATAGTGAAATGTACGGTTACAAACGCAGCAGATCCCAGAGGTCTGCTCCGGGGGGAGTCTGAGTGGAGTTTGAATAAGGAAAAGAACACCAGGAAACACCTGAAAGATATTCCGTCTGTCCTCTCCCGTCTGGACGAGATCGAGTCGGCTGTTCGAGGAAGGAATCTTTTCGCGGCCCTGGATTTTGACGGGACCCTTGCTCCTCTTGATAACGATCCAGGAGCCGTCGAGATGACCGCGGAGATGAAAAAGAGGCTAAAAAACCTTGCCCTCAGGTGCCCTGTCGCTATTGTGACCGGCAGGGATCTCGAAGATATAAGGGATAGGGTGGGACTCGAAGAGCTTTTCTACTCCGGAAGCCATGGTTTCCAGATAGCCGGCCCTCCTGGAAGCGGTCTCTCCTTCGAGGCCGGGGGAGAGTTCCTGCCCGCGCTGGATAAAGCAGAGAGGCTTCTGCCAGGGATCATCGAAGGTGTACCGGGTGCATTCATCCAGAGAAAGAGGTTCTCCATATCGATACACTACAGGATGGTCAGGCGGGAGCTTGTCCGGGGGCTTGTGGAAAAAACAGGACGTGCAGTAAAGGGTATCGGCGGGCTCGTTGCGAGGCATGACAAGAAATCTGTCGAGGTACTTCCCCGCATGAACTGGAACAAGGGGAGCGCCCTTCTCTGGATCCTTGATGCCACAGGGATGACGGAGGCAAATTCCTTTGCCGTATCCGTTGGTGACGATATCACCGACGAGGACATGCACGTGGCAGTGAAAGGCCGCGGGGCCGGGATCATAGTTACGGGAACCGAGCCGCCCCTTTCTACCTTTGCGGACTACCGGCTTGGCAGCGTTGCCGAAGCCGGCAGGTTCATCGAGATACTCGAGAGGATCGCCGGGAACGTTACCAGGGGCCAGGAATCTCCTGCAGGAGGTACGCAAGCCTCTCCTCCGATCACTTAAGACAGGAGACCCTCACCCTCCGGCCCATAGGTGCTATCTCGGTGACACTGAGACCGGCACTCTCGGCCAATGACCGGATCTCCTCCACCGGCATGCCGTGAGAAGGGGGAAACCGGCTCCATCAGGCACAATCTTCCACCGGGAACAAGGAGGCGCGAAAGGGCATCCATTATGCCTTGCCGTTTCTCGGGAGCTATGTCGTGAAGAACATGAATGAAAATGACCAGGTCGAAGCTTCCGGGCCTTAGTTCAAGAGTACGGATGTCTCCCCGCAGTATCTCGGCATTGGAGAAAGGAGCAAGCCTTTTGCGGGCTCTGTCGGTCATGTATGACGATGTGTCGACTCCGGTCGCAGAGCCGCCCTTGCCAAGCGATTTGGCCAGGTAGGTCATCAGGACGCCGTTGCCGCATCCGAACTCCAGGACTCGTTCGTTCCCTTCGAGTCCCAGTTTCTCCACAAAGGGGGCGTAAATTATCGGCCCCGTGAAAAAGGGATGAATTGCTGCCAGGCAGAATCTGAAAAGCAGTCCCGGTTTTTCAAAATCCCGCTGTTCGAATTTTTCTCCGGATAAATGGTCTGTCAAAAAAACACCCCCGAGTGTCTTTTGGTTTACAATGATATTAGCAATAGTTCATGGGAAATGGCAACGCTATTTCAGGATCACCTCGTCACCTGGTCTTACTGTTCCGCCTTTTTCGACGGAAAGGAAGTATCCCTCCGTCGGCAGAAGACACCATCCCCGATAGTTGTATGAATGAGGTTCCCCAGGTCTTTTCCCCTTTTCTGTGATGGAGAGCAGGACCCTGTTTCCTATCGACAGTGTCTGTCCCGGAACCAGTTCCTCCGGGAGCCCTTCTATTACGAGGTTTTCGGCCAGAGACCCGGGAGGAAATTCAAAGCCCGCCTCTTTTTCCGCCTTGCGGATATCTTCTGCCCTCAGGAGACTTACCTGTCTTTCGACCATTCCGAAATGGGAATCACCCTCTATACCACTGCCCTCGGAAAAAACAGCTTCCTGCAGGGGTTCCTTGGGATCTCTTCGTTTTCCGCTTGTACAAACTGCGACGATTTTTGCCAATGTGTTCAGCCTCCCTTACCTGATTACTCCATATTGGACTATTATAGAAAATAATACGGGTCGTGTGTTCTGAAAGGAGGAATATGTCATGAGGAAAAAGGCTATCCTCGCGTTAGCAGTTTTGATGACACTTATATTTGTGGTTCCGGATTCCATTTCTGCCGATACATCCGGGGTTGCACGGTTTTCCTATGATTTTTTCGGGCTAAGGTTCGATGTAGAGTTTGTGGATGATGCGGCCGTGCTTTACCTTCCCTCGGGACCGTTGAAACTTCCCCAGGTGATTTCGGGTTCGGGTGCGCGTTATTCCGACGGGGAAACAACCTTCTGGATCAAGGGTGACGATGCGTATATGGAGATTAATGGTTCAGTGGCCGAAGAAGCGGATTGACCCCGGGAGGTGGAGGGTTTGGATCTTTCCTTTTTTTCCGTGCTTGCTGATATTGTAAGTGTTGCAGGTATATGCGTAATCCTCTGGGGATCGGGGATCGCGCTATGGCGGTTTTTCAGGGTCGAGAAGAACATGTTTTCGGGAAAGAACCTCCAGATGAAAAGGGAAAGTCTGAGGCACAGTTTCGGGAGTTACCTTCTTCTCGGCCTCGAGTTCCTCATTGCGGCGGACATAATCAATACTGTAATGAAGCCGGGTCTGCACGAGGTTGCCATCCTGGGGGCCATAGTGGTTATCAGGACCGTCATCGGCTACACCCTCGACCACGAACTCTCATCCGAGGCCGACAGTCGCCACAAACAAGGGGAGTGAAGGTCAGGGGACAAGTTCCCAGGAGGAGGAAGATCCTGGAGTGGAATTGACGCTGTACCATTTGGCCCTGTACTGAAGGCCGTTATGGAATATCGTGTCCCCGGCATAGTACCTGTTGGAGGGAACCCACTGATCGGTAAGTTCCTGCCAGGGATTACCCACTATACCCGGGGTCTCGTTCTGGGTCCAGTACCAGGCCTGGTACTGTTTGCCGTCGACCAGAATGATGTCTCCCCCATCGTATATGTTGAAAAATGTCCATTCATCGGTGATCTCTTGCCAGGGGCTTTCGAGAAGACCGGGCTGTTGTCCCTGTGTCCAGTATCTGGCCTGGAATACCCTTCCGTCGTAAATAACCATTTGACCTCCAAGGTAGACTGCACCGTTGTCCCATTCCGAGTAATCTGGGGTTTCCGGTTCTTCGCCTCCGCCTGGATCGTCACCGGGATCGTCCCCTGGGTCTGTTCCCGGGTCATCGGGGTCTGAGCCAGATGCCGTATCCCTTATCAGGACCATTACGGTATCATCGGTGCTTCTGAAAGGGGTTCCATTTGTATTGACCAGTTCGAATTTATTTGCTTCCTTTTCAAGCAATTTGCGTATCGCCGGGGAGCCACCGTATTCGTCGCCTACTCTGGCCGCCGCGTACACCGCGCCGGAGTCATCGGGCCTCTGTATGGCATAGGTCCTTGTCCCGTCCCCCCAACCTTCGGCCAGAACATCCCTTATCATGTAGGAGTTGAGTTTTTCGTGGTCGTCCTCATCGGGCCATTCGCCCGTATCGTAGAAGAAAATCACCGAGGCCCGTTTAAGGGTCATGAGATCGGACACCATACGGGTGGCAGTCGAACGGTTGCTTGCGCTGCCGAACAACAGCATCAGGCTGCCCGCAAGGATCCCCACAACAACCATTACAACAAGGAGTTCCACCAGGGTAAAACCTTTTTTTGCGCGGATCATTGTTTAACATCCCCTACAAAATGATGCTGTCAGTTTAACAGTAGAATGTTACCCCAGAATAAATTTTTTGTCACTCTGAATCGCTGGAGTCCTCTTCGGTGAAGGTCCCGGCTCTTATGCGGCCTCTGATATAATGAATCCCGGCCACCTTTATGGTGTCGGCGGATAATTATCGAATTTCTTTTGATCGGGAGGGTTTGCAATGATCAGACTGGAGACGGACAAGGGTGACATACTGGTGGAACTCGATATGGAAAAGGCACCGAAGACCTCGGAAAATTTTATTAATTACGTCAGGAAGGGGCACTACGACGGGACTATCTTTCACAGGGTGATTGACGGCTTCATGATCCAGGGAGGTGGCTTCGACGAGAAAATGAACCAGAAGCCGACGGATGCACCTATCGAGAACGAGGCCACAAACGGTCTCAAGAACGAGGCCTACACCATAGCCATGGCCCGGACCCAGGATCCGCACTCGGCGACAGCCCAGTTTTTCATCAATGTCAAGGACAATATATTTCTGAATCACACGGCCCCCAACACCAGGGGTTGGGGTTATGCTGTCTTCGGCAAGGTCACCGAAGGGCATGATGTCGTGGATGCCATAAAGAGGGTCAGGACCGGGAACTGCGGAGGATATCAGGATGTCCCCGAGGAACCGGTAAAGATAATCAGGGCATCTATCGAGGGGGAGGACGCATGAACCGGGAGGTTCGCGCTGTAGTGGACCCTTTGCTGGAGGCTGCCGGTTTCACCGACTGTCTCTGGGTGTCTCCATCATCAATGATCGTTTCCCAGTGGGTCAGGATGAAGTGTATGTTCGGATGTCCCCATTACGGGAAAAATGCCTCCTGCCCTCCGAATGTTCCTACCGTATCTGAGTGCAGGGATCTCCTTTCGGAATATTCCATGGCTGTCCTTGTTCACCTTGTCTGTGATATTCCTTCCCAGGGAAAGAAAGAGTGGTGTCGAACCATGCAGAAAGAACTTCTCGAGGCAGAGAAGCAGATATTCCTTGCCGGCTTCGAGAGAACCTTCCTTCTTTCATTTGACAACTGCAACCTTTGCGATGAGTGTGTGCCTTCCCCCTCCGCATGTCTTCAACCCTGCTTGCGGCGGCCGACGATGGAGGCTTTTGCCATAGATGTGTACTCCAGCGTGAAAGGCCACGGTTACGAAGTGTCGGTGAGAAGATCTCCCGAAGACCCCGAAGACCGGTTCGCGCTGATCCTGGTCAAATAGGAGAGGAAAATGGATCTTCGCTACGCTTCCGCTATAGCTTCTGAACTTGGAATAAAAGAGGAACAGGCCAGACAGACCGGATTGCTGATAGACGAGGGTTGTACAGTTCCCTTCATTGCCCGGTACCGCAAGGAGGCCACAGGCTCTCTCGATGAAGTTGCCGTAATGGCAATAAGAGATCGTTTCTCGCAGATGGAGGAACTGGACAAACGCAGGATCGCGATCCTGAAATCCCTGGGTGAGCGTGACCTGCTGACGGAGGAACTGGAAAAGGCGGTAAATTCCGCACCGAACATGACCGCCCTTGAGGATATCTACCTGCCCTTCCGTCCCAGGCGCCGGACAAGGGCCACCGTGGCAATGGAGAAGGGCCTCGAGGAACTTGCGGTCCTGCTGATGAAGGCGGCTTCGGGGAACCTTGATCCCTTCGATCCCCTCGAAGAGGCGGGGCGCTTTGTCGATTTGGACAAGGGAGTTTCCGATACGGCGGAGGCTCTCTCGGGGGCCAGAGATATCGTTGCCGAAAGGGTCAGTGAGGACCGAAGGAGCAGGGTGGTGCTGAGATCCATATTTGCAAGGAACGGAAGGCTTTCCTCCAGGGTTATCCGTGGAAAAGAGGATAAGGGAGCGAAATATCGGGATTACTTCGATCTGGAGGAGCCTGCCCGGTCGGCGCCATCACACAGAATACTTGCCATGTTCCGGGGAGAAAAGGAGGGGTTCCTCGGTGTATCCGCCAGGCCGCCGGCGGAACTCGCGATCAGGGAACTGGAAAAGATCTTCATAAAGGCCGCCAATGGGGCAGCCGAAGAGGTTCGTGCCGCGATAACCGATGGATATGAAAGGCTCGCGGCTCCCTCCATGGAGACGGAACTCAAGAATGCTCTCAAGTTGAAGGCGGACAGGGAAGCCATAAGGGTCTTTTCCGGCAACGCCCGCGAAGTGCTTATGTCCCCGCCCCTTGGTTCTTCTCCCGTAATGGCCGTGGACCCTGGCATCCGCACCGGATGCAAAGTGGTTGTTATCGACGCCCAGGGGAGGCTTTTGATGGATGATGTTATCTACCCCTTCTCGGGGAAGAAGCCTTTCGAAGAGGCGTGTAGGAAAGTTGTCGATATCATGGAGCGTTTTCCCGTGGATGCTGTAGCCGTAGGCAATGGTACGGCGGGAAGGGAGACCGAGGCGTTCCTGAAGGGGCTTCATCTTCCCGGGGATCCTCCCGTGATACTCGTCAATGAGAGCGGTGCTTCCATATACTCGGCTTCAAAAGCGGCAAGGGATGAGTTCCCAGACAGTGATGTTACGGTCAGGGGGGCCGTCTCGATAGGGAGAAGACTCCAGGACCCACTTTCGGAGCTCGTCAAGATCGACCCCAAGTCCATAGGGGTCGGGCAGTACCAGCATGATGTTGACCAGAAGATGCTGGTGAGGTCCCTGGAGGATGTGGTGGTATCCTGTGTCAACTCAGTGGGAGTGGACCTGAACACGGCAAGCCCCCAGTTGCTCTCTTTCGTTTCCGGTCTGGGGCCGGGACTTGCGGGTAACATAATTTCATGGAGAAACACAAACGGCTCCTTCAGCTCGAGATCTCAACTGAAAGATGTACCAAGACTGGGGCCCAGGGCTTATGAGCAGGCCGCCGGATTCCTGAGGGTAAGGGGAGGAGAACATCCCCTGGACGCAAGCGCCGTCCATCCGGACCACTACGGGATTGTCGGAAAGATGGCTGCAGACCTGGGCTGCTCCGTGGACGATCTGCTCGCGGACGAAACTCTGAGGGACAGAATAGAACCGGATCGTTATATCTGCCCCGAGGCTGGTCTCCCTACTTTGAGGGACATTATGGCCGAATTGTCCAGGCCAGGCAGGGACCCCAGGAAGAGTTTCGAGACAGTGAATTTTTCCCCGGACGTAAAGAAGATCGAGGACCTCGTACCCGGTATGGAACTGGATGGAGTGGTCACCAATGTTACCGCTTTCGGGGCTTTCGTGGACATCGGTGTCCACCAGGATGGTCTTGTGCATGTCAGCAGGATGGCTGACCGGTTCGTAAAAAATCCCTCTGATGTGGTGAAACCAGGCCAGGGGGTCAAAGTATCCGTTATCGAAGTGGACATTCCCCGTAAACGCATATCTCTTTCGATGAGGAAAGACAAGAAAGATTCCGAACGACCTGGGTCTGACTGATACCGAGAATTGCTGATACGCTCGGCCTTGTTCTCTGAGATACTCAGTAACGGGTGATGCGTATGAGGCCGAGGGTCTTTTTAGTTTTAATTGTTTCTGTGGCTCTTCTTTTCATCAAAGGGCAGGCGAGGGCTGACGTTTTTCAGGTTCAGGTACTGAGCCTGGAAGAGTGTGTCGAGATCGCCCTCTCCGGGCACCCGGATCTGGCGGCTGCAAGATCCGACCTGGAGGCTTCTCGCGCAAGGGTCGGGCAGGCCAGGACACAGGATAACCCGTCGCTGGCCTATTCTACTTCCTACACCGAAAGAGGTTCTTCTCTCCAGGGCAGTTCCGGCGGTTTGTGGTCAAGCAGTTTGACACTTTCGCAACTCGTCACCGACTGGGGCAAGACTCACTCTTCTGTCAAACGGTCCCTCTCGGAACAGGAGATATCGTCTCTTTCTCTGAAACAGGCCCTTCTTGACGTCGAATATGATGTCAGAAGGGCTTATTTTCTGCTTCTGAAAGCGGAAAAGAACCTTGAGGTGGCAAAGGAAACGATGTCTATCAATGAACTCCAGCTTGAAAAGGCCGAGGCTTTTTTCGAGGCGGGGCGGGTTTCCAGGTACGACGTGACCGCTGCCCAGGTATCCAGAAGCAACGCTAACATGGCGCTGATCCAGGCCAGGACCTCTCGGGACAACGCCATGTCGGATCTTCGAAAAGCCATGGGTTTTACAGGGGCCGAGTTCGGTGTGTCAGATCCGGAAGGCCTGTCCGAGATGACAGAGAATAAGAACCTCCCACTTCTGGAACAGGCTCTGCAGGCAGCCTACGAAAAAAGACCCGACCTTCTATCCTGGAAAAACAGGGTGGAATCGGCGAGATTGTCAGTGACGCTCGCAAAGCTGGACAATGCTCCAAAACTCTCTCTTTCCGGCAGTTTCGGCTGGGGTTCATCTTCCTTTTTCGGCGATGAGGACTGGAGGGGGGCTTTGACCCTTTCGTTCTCTCTTTATGATGGAGGGCTTCAGAAAGAGAAGACCCGTGAGGCCCTGTCTTCCATGCAGGCGGTGGAAGCAAGGTGTGAATCTTTCAGGCAGACTGTGGCTACGGAGATCGAAAGCGCTCTCTCGAGGGCCCGGGATTCGGAAAGCGAGATCGAAGCTGCCGGGGAGGGCCTGCGACTGGCTGGGGAAAACCTTGAGATAGCTACAGGAAGATATCAGGTCGGTGTCGGGTCTCCCATTGAGGTATCCGATGCTGCAAGAAATTATATTGATGCGAAAGTGGCCTGGCATTCAGCGATCTACGACAGGATGATCGCTCTTGCCGCGCTGGAAAAAGCGATTGGGGGCAGCAGGTGATGAAAAAGAAATCTGTGATAATTGCCTTTCTGGTCCTTGCGGCGGCAGGAGGCGCGCTGTATTTGCGTTTTGGCGGGAAAGATACCCCTGTTGTCCAGACCACCCCGGTGATCCGGGGGGATATTGTAAGGTCAGTCTCCGCGACCGGTCGGATACAGGCAGTCAACACCGTCAACATCGGGGCCCAGGTGTCAGGCACGATCAGGGTGATCCACGTGGATTACAATTCGGTGGTAAAGAAGGGGCAACTACTTGCGGAGATAGATCCCTCCCTTCTGGAAGCAAGCGTAAGACAGGCCCAGGCAAGCGTCAGGTCCGCGAAGGCATCCCTTGCAGAGGCAAGAGCGGTTCTCGATGATGCGGCAAAAAACCTGAGGAGAAGCGAAGATCTCTTTTCCAGGGGTTATATCTCCAAAACCGATTTTGAATCGGCGCAGAGCACCCACACGGCGGCACTGGCCAGGGTCGAGACCACAGGGGCAAGCCTGGCCCAGGCCGAGGCGGACCTTATGTACAAAAGCATCAATCTGGGTCACACGAGGATCGTCTCTCCAATAGAAGGTGTCGTTATAGACAGGGCTGTTGACCAGGGTCAGACGGTCAATGCAAGCCAGTCAGCTCCGACCCTTTTTTCAATTGCGGAAGATCTTTCAAGAATGCAGGTTGAGGCTTCCATAGACGAGGCTGATATCGGCCTGATATCACGTGGCCAGACAGCAAAGTTCACCGTTGACGCTTTTCCGGACGTGGATTTCGAGGGAACCGTCAGGGAAATTCGGCTCTCACCCTCCACAAGCGAGAACGTGGTCACCTACACTGTCGTGATGGGTGTGGAAAACCACGAACTGAAACTAATGCCCGGAATGACTGCAAATGTCACCGTCATTGTCGAATCCAGGAACGATGTCCTCAAGGTGGCCAGTTCATCTCTTCGTTTCCGCCCGCCAAATGCGGAACAGCAGCCACGGAAACAGGGGGGGCAGAACGGCCAGGGGCGCGGTGCGGCGATATGGTCGTTCGAGGAAGGAAAACTGGAACGCCATTCAGTAAAGCCGGGTATATCCGACGGCATGTATACAGAAATATCAGGAGATATTGAAGAAGGAATGGAGGCTGTGACCGCTATAGATTACGGTTCTTCTTCGAGTGGAGGGGGTGCCGCCTTTGGAATTGCTCCGCGCAGATAATCTTTCAAAGACATACCTTATGGGCGATGTTAACGTTCAGGCCCTGAGCGGAGTCAGTTTCTCCGTAACGCGCGGGGAGTTCATCTCGATCATGGGTGCTTCCGGATCGGGGAAATCTACCCTGATGAATATTCTCGGTTGCCTTGACACGCCAACGGACGGTAAATACATACTGGAGGGAAAGGATGTCAGCGGACTTTCCCGTGATGAACTGGCGGATATCCGCAAACACAGGATCGGGTTCGTTTTTCAGGGTTTCAATCTCCTGCCGAGGATGTCGGCCCTCGAGAATGTTAAAATGCCCCTGCTTTACAATGAAATCCCGGCCCATGAAAGGGATCCCAGGGCCATGGAGGCGCTGGAAATGGTCGGCCTCGGTGACAGGGCGAATCACCAGCCACAGCAACTTTCCGGGGGGCAGCAGCAGAGAGTTGCCATTGCCCGCGCGCTTGTGAACGGGTCTTCCATTATTCTTGCGGATGAGCCTACAGGAAATCTCGACAGCGAAGCAAGCAGAGAACTAATGGATCTTTTTTCGAGACTGAACTCAAAACTCGGAAGGACCATTGTCCAGGTAACCCATGAGCAGGATATGGCCGCGTACACAGGAAGGATCATCTCTTTCAGGGACGGCAGGATAGTCAGCGATAGCGGGGTCGAGAGAAAATGATAGCCCTGTCCGAGACAACAAAAATTGCTTTCAGGGCGCTCCTGGTCAACAAGACGAGGTCCGCGTTGACCATGCTCGGAATAGTCATAGGGGTAATGGCCGTTATCATGATGTTTGCTATTGGCGCCGGAGCAAACAGGCAGATAGCCGAAAGATTTTCGAGCATGGGAAGCAACATGATAATTGTACGTCCCGGGGCCAGCCAGGGTCCGGGGGGTGTTTCGGGAATATCTTCGAGGAACCTCACTATCGAGGATGCCTATGCCATCGGTTCCGAATGCCCGGCGGTGGCCTATGCTGCTCCTGTTTCCAGTGGAAACGCGCAGGTCGTTTACGGGAACCAGAACTGGTCGGCGCCTGTAACTGGCACTACACCGGACTATCTGTTCGTCAGGGACTGGGGCCTTGATTCCGGGCATTCCTTCACGGAGCAGGATGTCCGAAGCGCGGCCAAACTTGCGATCATTGGCAAGACTGTAGCGGAGAATCTCTTCGGGAACGAGGACCCTGTCGGGAAGACCATAAGGGTACTCAGGGTGCCGGTGGTAGTCGTCGGGGTCCTTGGAGAGATGGGCGAGAGTGCCTTTGGACGGGATGAGGACAACATAATACTCGTTCCCATAACAACTGCCCAGAGAAGACTTTTCAGTACAT
This sequence comes from Thermovirgaceae bacterium, assembly GCA_035448245.1. Taxonomy (GTDB): domain Bacteria; phylum Synergistota; class Synergistia; order Synergistales; family Thermovirgaceae; genus DAOTIQ01. Next base: position 18,139 of record DAOTIQ010000009.1, read on the forward strand.
CAAGAATCGGTTCGGTTTCAAGCATAATGGTCAAGGCAACGGGGAGCGGGATGCTGGAGGCTGCCCAGAAGCAGATCGAGATGCTCCTCGAGATAAGGCACAGAATACGGCCCGGGGGGGAGCAGGATTTCAGCGTAAGGAACATGTCTCAGATGATAGAGAACGCAAAGAGCGCCACAAGGATAATGACCCTTCTCCTTACGGCTGTAGCTTCAGTCTCTCTGCTGGTGGGAGGTATCGGGATTATGAACATAATGCTGGTCTCTGTTACCGAAAGGACGCGGGAGATCGGAATAAGGATGGCACTTGGCGCAAGAACAGTTGATATACGCCTTCAGTTCCTTGTAGAGGCAGCGGCCCTTTCCATGCTGGGCGGTTTTGTCGGTATCCTGCTGGGGATAACAGGTTCGCAGGTCATATCGAGAGGCTTTGGATGGGCCGTTGAGATATCCCCCTTTTCGGTGGTCCTGGCTTTCGGGTTTTCCGCCCTGGTGGGTATTTTTTTCGGGTATTTCCCGGCTGTGAAAGCCTCCATGCTCAACCCGATAGAGGCGCTAAGATACGAATAGGGGAGCGGAGAAATCCCCCGCCCCCCTATTTATTCCCGAAGAATCGGATTCTCTAGAACTTCAGGCCCGTCACCTACCAGGTGTTGTGGGCGCTTTTGAGTCTGATCCGCGTTTCTACGATCTTTCCATCGTATGTCTCGGCCTTCAGGAAATTGCCTTCTGGAAGGCGCCAATGCGGCACCCCACCCATGAAGACAAGCCGAACAGGATTGTCCTTCATAACTTGAAACCTCGTTTCCTTTCAATATTGTGGATACATGATACCATTCAATTTCAATGATGTCAAAAAGGAAGCACTACGGGAACAGGCAAACTGAAAGAAAACAGTATGGGGCTGCAACCTTCAACCTGCTGATCACAGATGGCTGATTCATTCTGATGGAAAGATGAGTTATCATATCAGGGAGCTTATTACAGAGGTGAGGTCAAAAAATTATGCTTAAAGAGCCCGTAATTATCTATGTCTTTTCAGGATCCGGTAACACCTGGACTGTCGCAAGAAAGATGGCAGATGAACTTCTCGAATGTGGGGTCGCAACGGAACTGCGCCCGTTGCGACGGGAAGGCCCGGGGGACATTTCCAGGGCCGGGACTTTGGGGATCGCTTTCCCGGTGGCCATGTTCACGGCTTATCCGTTTGTGTGGGAGTTTGTCGGCAATCTTCCCGACGGAAAAGGAATGGATGTGTTCATGGTGGATACCCTTGCCGGTTTCAGTGGAGGGGTCGTTGGCCCGATGCGGGATGCCGTGTCCGCGAAGGGTTTCCGGCCCATCGGGGCAAAAGAAGTACGGATGCCTTCAAATTACGCCAGAACGGACCCGGGAGGGGAGAAAGATAACGAGAACAGAACCAGGGGGCTTAACAAGGCGGCCAGCTATGCCAGGGATCTTTTCGACGGCAAGACCTCCTGGAGGAGAGTTCCCATTGTTCCGGACCTTGTAAGGGCTGTAGGCAAAAACCCTGACGGTTCCGCTTGGAGATCGATACGTCGAAAATTCCCGCTGGAAGTGAATAGCGAAAAATGCACCCGTTGTGGTCTTTGCCTCAAGTTGTGTCCCGTCGGCAACATAACCATGGAGGAGATTCCCCGTTTCGGCAAAAACTGTTTTTTCTGCCAGAGATGCATTTCTTTCTGTCCAGAGGAGGCTATATCCGTTTCCGGCAAGAACTATGTTCCCTACAGGGGAATGGATAAAAAAACCCTTCTGGAGTTTTTGGGAATATAGGGAACGGGATATCAGATATCTGCTTTCTTCCGATGATGCGTACAGCCTTGGAGCGTGATATAATTTCGCCTGTTGAATCATCATTTTGTAATGTCTCTGCGATGCTGTCTCCATAGGGTCGTCCTTCGTGCGCCCTGTCAAGGAGTGGCTTTGATACATAGGGAAATGAAAGGAGGCGACTCTGAATGTCCGAAAAATGGAAAGATGAACTGACCGAACAGCTGGCAAAGGCCTTACTGACTCTGAAAACCAGCGAGGAGGTCTACGACTTCCTGGAGGATGTCGCAACAATAGGCGAGATCCGTGCTCTTGCCCAGCGGCTGGAAGTGGCAAAGCGCCTTAACGAGGGTGAGACTTACCCGGTTATCGCACAGCAGACCGGCGCGAGTACCGCTACCATAAGCCGCGTCAAGAAGTGCCTGGATTACGGTGCCGACGGTTACAAGAACGTTCTGGACAAGATGAAATAGGCGGTCTCCCGTGCATGAAGAGATCGGGCATTCCGCCCATATGCGGGATGCCCGATTTTCATAAAGAGGTGGTGGTCCCATGGCAAGTCTTTTCCGTTTCTTTGCTTTTGCTCTTCTTGTGATCCTTTCTCTTGTCGCCTGGGCTTTTTTTGATTATTCAAGGAACAGGAGGAAGGCGGCCTCTTACTTCAGGGAACGTCTAGGAATGGCAAAAGATCTGTTTACAATGACCAGGTTCGTAAATATGGCACGTGTTGTAATTCCCGAGACCGAACGCTTTATTGCGGTTTTTTTCAGGAAGGGAGAGCATCTTGAGATCAGGGATTTTGCCCCCGACCGGGTGATCGACATCCCTCCGGATTCCGTTCTCCTCTCGGATAGCAGAAGGAACCTGACGTGGATATTCGTCGAAAGAAGTAAGACCATCTTTTCCCTCAAGGTCACGGATTTTTTACCCGGGACCCTCTGCCATGTAAGGAAGGGGACGGGCAGGGTAAGGTTCGGGGACGAGGACATTCCGGCCAGCAACAGGGACTGGTTCCTTATGGACAGGGAGAGAGGCGTTTCCTTCTCGCTTCCCAATGGCAAGGAAAAAGACAAAGAAGAGGGTTTTTTCTTCTACGACGGGTTTGCTCCTACCGAAGGTTTCCTTCTGGATGAAGATGGGGGAGTTCTTCTGGTTGACGAAAAAAGGGGTACCTTTGGTTTCAGGGAGGTTGCCGGGGAAGCATTGACTTTGTACAGGCCCGATGACATAGTTTCTGCCGCTCCGTCCGTGGAGGGCCCGGATTTTGTTGATATAACCGTCAGGGACGGTAAAAGGCCAAGGTTCACCTTCGAGTTTGACGATGAGGGGGAGGCCCGTTACTGGATGGAATGGTTCGTTCGGGTCAGGGATGAGATGTCTGGAAAGGGAACAAGGACAGGGACCAGGTTTGTGAGGATATCCCCAGTCAAAATATCCTAGGGGGCCTGTCTGGTTGAACCCTTTTTGGGAGTATTTCCCTTTCTCTCTTTGTGGCGGATGAATATTGCCTTGTTGCCCGACTCGTTGTCAACGGCTCTGGCTTCCACCTCGAAGAGGCCTGTGGCCTTTACCAGGGAACTCAGTTTCCTGAATCCGTAATTTCGGGAATCGAACGAGGGTGACTGGTTTGAAATGTGTTGGCCCACGTTTCCGAGAGCTGCCCATCCCTCCTCGTCCGCGACTGCATCTACGCTGTTGCGAAGCAGGTTCGTCAGTTTGCTGTCACCCCTGAGCAGTCTTGGGCTTTGGGGTTTTTTGTTTGTTGATCCTTCCCCGATGGTATGCTCCTGTTCCTCTTCTTCCTCATCCTTGCCGAGGATCTCCGTATATATGAACTTGTCGCAAGCGCTTACAAAAGCGTTGGGAGTTCCTTTTTTCCCGAATCCGAAAACCGTTATTCCCGCTTCTCTTATCCTGGTAGCAAGACGTGTGAAGTCGCTGTCACTTGAAACAAGGCAGAAACCATCAAAACGGCTCGAATAAAGCAGATCCATAGCATCGATTATCATGGCGCTGTCCGTGGCGTTCTTTCCGACAGTATAGTGAAACTGCTGGATGGGATGTATCGCGTAGGACAGCAGCACTTCCTTCCACCCCTTGAGATATGGAGATGTCCAGTCGCCGTAAATCCTTTTTACCCTGGAAATTCCGTATTTTGCGATCTCTGCGAAAAGGTTGTCGATTATGGAAGGAGAGGTGTTGTCTGCGTCTATAAGGACCGCCAGGTTTTGCTGCTTGTCAGTTTCCGGGATCATTCTATTTCCCCCTGTATGTTTTTCATACTAAAGTCATTATAGCGCATCGCGGGGCCCGGAAAGCATGGATTCGATCTTTTTGAGGATGCTGTCCAGCACTACCGCAAAAAATGCGGCCGATATTGCTCCCTGGAGGACGATTGCGGGGTTCTGGGAGATCAGTCCCGAAATAATTGGTGCCCCCAGCCCTCCCGCTCCTATTGTTGCGCCTATCGTCGCTGTTCCTACCGATATAACCGCCGATGTTCTTATGCCCCCCATGATTACCGGGACAGCAAGAGGTAATTCCACCTTGAGGAGTGACTGGACCGGCTTCATCCCCATCCCCGCGGCCGCGTCAAGTATGTCGGGGCTTACGGATTCGAGCCCGGTAACTGTGTTGCGGAGCACCGGCATCAGTCCGTAGATAAACAGGGCGAACAGAGCCGGCTGGAAGCCGAACCCCAGGGAAGGGACCGCCAGGGCCAGGACTGCCACTGGAGGGAATGTCTGTCCTATCGATGTTATGTCATCGACCACCGGAATGAAGTCCCTGCCGCTTTTCCTTGTGATCAGGATGCCGATGATTACTCCGAGGATGGTGGCCAGCAGGGAGGAGACAAGAACCAGTACCAGGTGTTCCCACGCCAGGGTGATCATGCTTGAACGCTCGTAAACAACCTGGGCCCGGGATGGGAAAAGCATGCGAAGGATCTTCTCCCAGAATGGTTCCGCCAGGAGCATGGCCGTGTATCCGGTGGCCAGAAGAACAGGAAGAATAATCGATTCACGGCGGGGGTGGGAGGTCATCGTGTTTCTCCAGGCCCAAGGATCTCGGCAAGTTTCCTGAATCCCCAGTCGGCGGTGATGGCAAGCATGACCGTTGGTATGGCACCCAGAAGAATAAGGTCCGGTGCGGCTTCCCCGAGGCCCTGGAATATGAACTGACCCATACCACCGGCTCCGATAAGGGCCGCTACAGCAGTATTCCCTATAGCCTGAACCCCGGATATCCTCACCCCGGCGAGCACGACGGGCATGGCCAATGGAAGCTCAACCCTGAGAAAAAGCTGTTTTTTGCTCATTCCCATCCCGGACCCTGCATCGACGATGCTCGGGTCAATAATGGAAAAGCCTGAAACGGTATTTTTTATTATAGGGAGCAGGGAATAGATCGTCAGGGCAAGGAATGCTGGAGCCCAGCCTATTCCGCCTACGCCAATTGAAGCGAGGGAAGGGAAGGATCTCGCGACCCACGCCAGGGGCGCAATGAGCAGCCCGAAGAGAGCCAGGCTCGGGATCGTCTGAAGTGTGTTTGCTAACGAAATTATCGCGCTCCCTAGTCTTTTGTTTCTCAATGCGACCAGTCCCAATGGAAACCCTGTAAGCAGACCGGCCGAAACGGCTGAAGATGAAAGGGCAATGTGCCTCGCCAGTTCCTGTATGAAACGCCCGCTGCGATTGTGGTACTCCTTCAGGAAGGAAATGTTGTCCATTCCCCCTGAAAAAAACAGGAAGGCCAGGGCCGCATAAAACCCCCAGCAAAAGAAAACGAAGAGCTTCTCCTCGCGAGCCGCCCTGCGGCAGGGGGACATGATCATGAAGGATCCAAGGAGGGCCAGCCATGCTCCCGAACCGATGGAGACTCTCGCGAATGGCATAGCTGGCACCGAGATCCTCGTCGCGGAAGCTCCGGCTTGCCAGAGGATGGCAAGAAAAAGGATACGGGAAAGGGTCGCCGAAGCGATGTTTCTTCTTCTTGCCGGACCCTTTCCCGCAAGAAAAAATGCGGCCACGGCAAGGGACAGGATCACAGCCACGGGGAAAAACCCCATGGCCTCAACAGCACCCACCCCATGAGGCGGGGAGATGCGTGTCTCCCTGACAACGACAAAGGGGTTCAGGAACAGGGGGGCCATAACAAGCAGGGAACCAGCCGTAATGACCCTGTCGAATCCCCGGGGAGAGATTTCTGTTCCCCTGGAAAAGAGGCCCATTCCCTATTTCAGGAGCCCCAGGGACCTTAGATGGTCCTCGGCGACCCGGGCTGGATCCTGTCCTTCGACGGCTATCCTGCCGTTAAGTTTCTGGAGCGTCACCAGGTCCAGGGTGCTGAACACAGGGTTGAGGATATCCGCTATCACTGGGTTCTTCTCTATCATTTCCTTTCTGATTATGGGGGCGGGTTCGTAAACAGGCTGGACTCCCATTGAATCCTCCAGAACAACCAGATCCATGACCGCTATGCCGCCGTCAGTACCGTATGCCATCGCCGCGTTGACGCCGTCTCTTCCCAGCGATGCCGCCTGTTCGGTCTGTGCTGTGTTGCCGCCGGATAGTATCAGAAGGTCTTCCCTGCCCAGTTTGAAGCCGTACGCCGATTCGAAGGCAGGAAGTGCATCTGGCCTGGTGGCAAACTCCTCGGAACACGCAAGCCTGATCTTTCCCCCGGCGTTGATGAAGGTCGCAAGATCTTCGAGACTGGAAAGGCCCTCCTTTTCAGAGAGGTCTTTCCGTACGGCAATGGCCCAGGTGTTGTTTGCCGGTGCGGGCTGAAGCCATACTATCCCGTTCTTTTCAAGGTCCAGGGTAGAGACTCTCTCGAAAGCCTTTTCGGGGTTTTTCCATATCTCTGTGTCTGAATCGTCGAAAAAATAGTAACCATTTCCCGTGTATTCCGGATAGATGTCGATCTCCCCGGCAATTATCGCCTGTCTCACCACGTTTGTTGAGCCAAGGGATGTCCTGTCGTTTACACTGAAGCCGTTTTCGCGGAGCAGCAGTACTATCATCTGGCCCAGAAGGCCGCCCTCGGTGTCGATCTTTGATCCAACAATGATCTTTTCCTGTGCGCTTGATGCTTGTGGTGCCGATAATGGAAGCGCCACGGCAAGGAGAACCGCCAAAAGTGCCGCGATCGCAAGAACCCTGCCCGAAGATCTTCCTTTGTCCTTCATGGTGATACCTCCCTGATGAATCGATTCAACACATTACAGACAATACTAGTTACTTTACGACATCTTGTCAAAAAGGGGGTGTTTACAGTGCAGGTTCTGGAACCTATACTTGCGGAACGAATAGAATCGGCACCAGCGGGTTACTGAAGAATTCGGGGCAAGACCAGTATGCCTTCTGCGACAAGATTGTTTTTTGAAAGGATCTTTAAGTATGACCTTTTCGGCACTGGCTTCAACGGCTGTTTTCGCGGCGACGATCATTGCTATTGCCATGGGCAAGATGCAAAGAAGCGTAGCCTCTCTTCTGGGAGCCAGTCTTCTCATGGCGTTTCACGTTATCCCGGCGGAAAAGGCGGTAACGTATATCGATTTCAACACCATAGGCCTTTTGATGGGCATGATGATAATAGTCGGGGTACTTGCCCGCACGGGTGTGTTCCAGTATGTGGCGGTCAAAACCGTTAAATTTACCGGAGGCAATGTCCGGCTCACATTTGTGGCTGTTATCGCTGTAACGGCATTCTTGTCTGCCTTTCTGGACAACGTTACGACGGTGCTTCTGATAAGCCCCGTGGTCATATCCCTCGTCGACCTTATTGATGTCAACCCTGTTCCCTTCCTGCTCGGGGAAGCCTTTGCCTCCAATATTGGGGGAGCGGCTACGCTGGTGGGCGACCCGCCGAACATTATCATAGGTTCTTTCGCCGGTTTCTCTTTCATGGACTTTATTCTGAATCTGACTCCCGCGTCTGTTCTTGTTCTGGTGATAGTCTGCGGATGGCTTCTGTTCCATTTCCGCAAGGAGTTTACCGTTTCGGAGACCTCGGCAGAAAGGATAGCCCAGGTCGATGAGAGCAGGCTGATACGTGACCCCCTGCTTATGAGGAGGGCGTCGGGGGCCATGCTTCTGGTCCTGGCGGGTTTCGCGGTCCACCACCTGATACATCTCCCTGCGTCAGTGGTGGCTCTTCTTGGCGCATCTCTTCTTCTCGCGGTAGTCCCGGTCAGTGGCGACGAAGTCGTCCACCGTGATATTGAATGGCCTACCATTATTTTTTTCGCATCCCTTTTTATAATTGTAGGAGCGCTCAGGGAGACTGGAGTAATAACGGCCGTATCGAACATCATGGCTGCCATGCTGCAGGGACATCCTTTTCTGGCTCTTCTTGCGGTACTCTGGTTCTCGGGGCTCTCATGCTGTTTCATAAACAATGTGGCTTTTTCGGCGACCTTTGTTTTTGTCGCAAGAGATCTGGCCTTGTCCCTGGGTATGGCGGCCTCGCCCCTCTACTGGGCCCTTGCCCTGGGCGCTTGCCTGGGGGGAAATGGTTCATTCCTGGGTTCGGCCGCGAACGTTATAGTCGCGGACATGGCCGAAAAGGGAGGAAGCAGAATATCCTTCCAGACCTTTATGGGTGCGGGTTTAAAGGTTGTTCTGATATCACTTTCGGTAGCAAGTGTCTACATAATGATCAGGTGGGTTTTGCTGGGTGGCTGAAATAGTTCCTTTACCTGGGGAAACACAGATAGGATACTTTATCAAAGAAAGAACGCTGGAGGTGTCGGGATGCTTGTTGAAGAGATAATGGACCGCGACCTGACGGCTGTTTCTCCCGATACGACTGTTGCAGAGGTCGTGGAGATACTTTCTGCCCAGAGAATATCCGGAGTTCCCGTCGTTGATGACGAGGGCCGCGTCATAGGTTTCCTGAGCGAAAAGGATATTGTCAAGGCAGCGTTGCCCGGGTACTTTGATCTGCTTCAGGATTCATCTTTTCTTCCCGACTACGGACAGTTCACCAGACGTCTCAGAATGGTTAGTCTTGACAGTGTGGATAAATACATGAGGAAGGATGTCATCGTCTTCGACGAAAAGGATACCGATCTTCATGTGGCGATGGTCCTGATCACCAGAAATCTCAAAAGGGCTCCGGTCGTCAGGGATGGCCTTTTTGCGGGAGTGATCAGCAGGGCTGATCTGCTTGATCACATTCTGCGTTCCAGGAAGGAGCCGTCAGATTGACAAGGGCTGGTCGAATTGAATTGAGGTTTCATGGGCCGTGGCTGAGGGTCGCGGGAAAGCCCACAATGACGTACGAGATCGATGGGCCTGTTTTGCTCGAGGAACTTCTTTCAGCGTTGGAAAAAATATTTGGAAGCGGGTTCTCATCCCATGGAGAAGGCCTGGTGTGTCTGCTCGAGGATTCCGGGCCGAGAGCCCTGAAAATGAAGACCCCCGTTTTACCCGGTTCCACTCTCGTTTTTGTGGGGACCGTCGAAAGCGGGTAAGATCAGGGACGGGAGGTATTGTGATGAATGGATACCATGGCAGGATCGCGGTTGTAGACCTTGCGGCGAAAAGGTCGAGGGTAATGCGTTTTGACGAAGATTTCGCGCGAAAATACATCGGAGGATCAGGTATGGGGACCTACCTGCTTCTGACCTTCTGTACCCCGGCCGTGAAACCCCTTTCTCCGGCGAACCCTCTGATATTTATGACAGGACCTTTCATGGGAACGGGGATACCTACCTCGGGCCGGCACCAGGTGCTGACAAAATCTCCCCTAACGGGAATCTTTCTGGAATCCGACGCGGGAGGCAGTTTTGGTTTTCACCTTAAAAGAAGTGGTTTCGATGGTCTGGTCATTGTCGGGAAAGCCTCGGATATTACTGTTCTGATCCTGAGGGACGGACGGGTCGAATTCGAAGACGGCAATGATTTTAGGGGTCTGGACACAATGGAAACCGACGCGAAACTCAGGGGGATCTATGGGAAAAACATGGGCATATCATGCATAGGCCCCGCCGGGGAGAAACAGGTCCCTATCGCGGGAATATTCCATGATGGAACCGACGCAAGAACTTCAGGCAGGGGTGGAGCCGGAGCGGTAATGGGCAGCAAGAACCTTAAGGCCATAGTTGCCGGGGGTAGTGAAATGGCACCCCTGAAAAACCGGAAAAAACTTGGTGAACTTATATCCATCAAGAATTCCACCCTCAAGGAAAAGGGCTCGGGCCTTACTCTCTACGGAACATCGGGGGGGATGGGGCTTTGCGAGGAACTGGGCGACCTTCCGATCAGGAACTGGAAACAGGGGTCATGGAAGGAGGAAGTCAAGGCTATTACCGGACAGAAAATGGCCGAAACCATCCTTTCAGGCAATTTCGGCTGTGTCGCTTGTCCCATTCGCTGCGGCCGGGTCGTAAAGATAGATGGCCGTGAAGTGGGGGGCCCCGAGTATGAGACCATGGCCATGCTTGGAAGCAACTGCCTTGTCGATGATCTGGACGCAATAGCGAGGGCCAACGAAACATGCAACCGGCTGGGTATTGACACGATCTCCGCCGGGTCGGCGGTGGCCTTTGCCATGGAGTGTTTTGAGAACCGCATTATCAGCGAAGAGCAGGCGGGAATGCCTCTTGAATGGGGAAGCGGAGATGCCCTGAACTTCCTCGTAGGTAAAATGGGCAGAAAAGAGGGAATAGGTGCACTTCTGGGGAAGGGGACAAGGGCTGCCGCCAGGGAACTCGGAGGCGGTTCCGATCGCTTTGCCATCCACTGCAAGGGTCTCGAATTTCCGGCTCATGACCCGAGGTGTTTCAAGAGCCTGGCCGCCGGTTACGCAACTTCGACCAGGGGTGCCTGCCACCTGAACGGTTATTCATATGCCTGGGAGAGATCCGCTTCGTTCCCCGAGTTCGGATACAACGAAAAACAGGAAAGAGGAACTGACGAAGGTAAGGGGATCATGAATGCCCGTTTCCAGAACCTTTCCAGCCTTGCCGACTCGCTGAAGATTTGCAAGTTTCCGTTACTTCTGGGTGTTTCTCTTTCGGATATTTCGGAATGGATGCAGTGTGTGACCGGTTGGGATATGGACCAGAAAGAACTTGAAAGGGCGGGAGAAAGGTCTTACAATATGAAAAAACTATTCAACGTAGGCCATGGTCTTTCGAGGAAAGACGACATTCTTCCTGAAAGAATTATTAAAGAGCCCAGGGGAAGCGGAGGTTCCGCGGAGGCTCTTCCCGACCTGGAACTCCAGCTGGATGAGTATTACTCATATAGAAAATGGGATGAGAACGGTCTGCCGACCGTGGAAAAAATCGAGGAACTGGGCCTTCGTGAGTTCATTCACTGGCTTGTTGGCTGAACAGGTGTATGATAGTTGTTGACATCGTGAAATGAAGGTATAATTACAGATGAAAAATTGCTACATGGTGAACAGATGCCTCGGGTGATCACGAACAGCATCACGGATATCACAGGGAGGGCGATATACCATGGAGGTACTTAAAGTCTCTGCAAACTCTCAGCCAAAATCAGTGGCAGGGGCGATCGCGGCGGTTGTCAGGGAGAGCGGTGCCGTAGAGGTTCAGGCGGTGGGAGCCGGTGCCGTGAACCAGACGGTCAAATCCATAGCCATAGCCAGAGGTTATGTTTCTCCCAATGGTATTGATCTGGTCTGTATCCCGTCCTTTGCCAAGATCGATATTGACGGGGAAGAAAGAACCGCTATCAAATTCCAGCTAGAGAGTCGCTAAATAGCCTTTTTCTTTAATCTGTAATTTTTTCTTTACGGGCCGCGGATACCGCGGCCCGTAATTTTTTGTTTTCCTGGATCGTAACCAGAATATCGAAGGAACCTGGAACCGAGAGATCGTAATTCCATCATCGGCAATTAACAGACTGGGGTAATTTGGCGTCCGACAGCTGTGGATTCGGACAACTTGTCACGAGTCACAAGATTGGAGTTACGGGGCAGTCTCTGCTTCCCCGTTTCAAAGACTGCTTCCTGGTGCTACAATCAGACGATTCCAATCCGGCAAGGCGTAAGGGAGGAAGTTTCATGTCCAGCATAAGTGCTCCGCGAGGCGTAAGGGATATTCTCCCCGATGAATCGTGGAAATGGGAGCATGTACTTGATGTTACAGCAAGAACAGCCAAAGATTTCGGTTACAGGGAGATTCATCTGCCTGTATTCGAGCATACCGAACTCTTCTCCAGAGGTGTTGGAGAAACGACCGATGTCGTCGAGAAAGA
>DAOTIQ010000009.1:30266-34903 GCA_035448245.1 Thermovirgaceae bacterium
AGGCAGCCTCTTCTGGATGCCTTCGTGGTGTGCTCTGAAGAGGGGATCCGGGACGAAGCCGTCAAGCTTCTCTACGAACTGAGGAGTGCTGGTATTGCTGCCGATATTGACTATTCGGGCAGGAGTTTCAAGGCCCAGTTCAAGTTTGCGGGTGGCAGCGGCGCCTCTTTCGCCTGTGTAATGGGGCCTGAGGAGGTATCTTCCGGATCTGTTACTGTAAAGGACCTTGAAAGCGGTGAACAAAGGCGGGTAGCCCGGGGAGATGTTGCTTCGGCGATAATGGCATCTGGACATAAAAATGGCTGATGACAGGAAGGAAAGATAAGACAGAATGAAACAGCGTTTCTTTGACAGCACGTGGAAAAGAAGTTGTTACTGCGGGGATATTCCGCTTCCCTGCGAAGAAGGGCCGGAAGTAGTAATAAACGGATGGCTCAGACGCCGAAGGGATCTTGGCGGCATAATATTCCTGGAGATCTGGGACCATACCGGAGTAGTACAGGTGGTATTCAACCCCGAGCTTGGGCCTCTTTACGAAAGGGCCAAAAGCCTCAGGAATGAATTTGTGCTGGCGATAAGGGGCAGGGTGAGAAAGCGTCCCGAAGGCACTGAGAATCCTTCCATGCCAACAGGAGACAGAGAGGTAGTGGCCAGGGATTTCCTTCTTCTTTCTCCGTCCAGGCAGCTTCCCTTTGAGGTTTCCGAGGCGGACAGGGTCGACGAGAACCTCAGGCTTAGGACGCGCTACCTTGATATTCGCCGCCCGGTAATGCAGAAAAACCTCAGGACCAGGAGCAAGGTGGCCTCCTTTACGAGAAACTTTCTTTCAGGGGAGGGTTTTGTGGAGGTAGAGACACCTATGCTTACCAAATCGACGCCTGAGGGAGCAAGAGATTACCTGGTTCCCGCAAGGGTGATGCCGGGAAGATTCTTTGCCCTGCCTCAGTCTCCCCAGATATTCAAGCAGATACTCATGGTAGGCGGGATAGACCGTTACTACCAGATAGTAAAGTGTTTCAGGGACGAAGATCTCAGGGCTGACAGGCAGCCGGAGTTTACCCAGATTGATCTGGAAATGAGTTTCATTACCGAAGAGGAGATCATCTCCCTGATGGAAAAGTTCATGAAAGGTCTTTTTTCCGATGTTAGCGGGATCGACCTCGAAACACCTTTCCCGAGGATAACCTGGAGGGATGCCATCAGCAGATTCGGGAGCGACAAGCCGGATCTCAGAATAGATTCAGAGATACTGGATCTGGATAATGTGTTTGCGGCCTCATCCTTTGAACCATTCATAAAAACCCTTGAACAGGGCGGATCTGTAAGGGGATTGCATATTCCGGGAGGGGCCTCGTTGTCCCGCAAGGAGATTTCCGATCTTGAAACACAGGCAAAATCATTTGGAGCGAGTGGTCTGGCTCCCTTCTCAATGAAGGATGGAGTTCTCAAAGGTCCCCTGGTCAAATTTCTTTCCGAAGATCTTCAAAAGACCCTGGTTGAAAACGTTGGACTTAATGAAGGAGATGCTCTTGTCGTAGCGGGGGGGGCATGGCTGGAGACCTGTGAGGCCCTGGGTCATCTCAGGCTGGAACTGGCGGACAGGTTCTACAGATCGGATGAATCAAAATGGGCCTTCCTGTGGGTCACGGAGTTTCCCCTTCTCGAGTGGGATGAAGAGGGATCAAGGTGGTCGGCGGTCCATCACCCGTTCACGTCTCCGAACCTGGAGGATCTGGAGAAACTCTCGGACAGCCCGGGAAACGTCAGGTCCCGTGCCTATGACCTGGTCCTTAACGGTACAGAAGTGGGTGGGGGTTCCATAAGGATCCATGATCCCGAGGTTCAGCAGAAGATGTTCGAGGTCATGGCCTTCACTCCCGAAAAGGCCCGGGAACGGTTCGGTTTTCTCCTGGATGCTCTTGCTTCGGGAACTCCGCCCCACGGTGGTATTGCTATTGGTTTCGACAGGCTTGTAATGCTTATGTGCGGTGTCCACTCGATAAGGGATGTCATAGCTTTCCCCAAGACCCAGAAGGCTCAGTGTCTGATGTCGGGAGCACCATCTGACGTGGATCCCGTTCAGCTATCGGATCTTCACATTGCTCTCGATATACGTGGGGAGGAAGAAGAATGCGGGTCAGGGGGCGCGGAATAGATATCGATGGCGAGAGAATGCCGTGGTATTACGATCTGGAAGAGTCCGCCGGAGAATTGAAGGGCCAACTGAAGGTAGAGGGCTGGGACCCTTCAGCCGCCATGAATTCCTGGTACGAAAGATCAAAGGGCAAGAAGATCGGGATCATGATTCCGGGGCTTGGAAGGGCTATCCTGAGTCCCACGGGGATATTCATTCATGAATCAGGCCATCACAATGAGACGGAAGTTATAGTAAGGGGCTCGCTGAAAACTGCCTGAGGCGGCTGGCGGGCCCTTTGCCTGTTATAATCCGGGTATCATGGTAGCAGGGGAGGAGAGGCTATGGCAAGGATAAGGTTTCTCGGACACTCGGCCTTTCATATCGAGGGTGAGGGTCTCAACGGACTGGTTGATCCATGGCTTTCCGGCAACGGGATGTCTCCCTTTTCGCCGGATGATTTTCCGGAAGTCAACTTTATCTTCGTTACCCACGGGCACGGCGACCATCTCGGGGATGCTCCCGCCATAGCGGAGAAGACCGGTGCTATGGTTGTCGGGACCGTCGAACTCTGTGCGGCTCTTCCAGAGGGGGTTAAAACTCACCCGATGCAGATCGGCGGTGCCTTTAGGTTCCCTTTTGGAAAAGTCAGGATGACCCCTGCATGGCACGGTTCGGGGATCATGGCCGACGGCGTGATGGTCTACGGTGGAGTTGCCGGAGGCTTTCTGATCGAGGTTGATGGAAAGAGAATATACCATGCCGGAGATACGGGGCTGACGATGGAGATGACACTCCTTGCCGCTGATTCAGTCGACGTGGCTCTTCTTCCGATCGGAGGAAACTACACCATGGACATCGAGGATGCCGTCAGGGCAACGGAGATGATCCGGCCAAGGATCGTCATTCCCATGCATTTTGACTCTTTCCCAGTGATCAAGGCCTCTCCGGAGAGATTCTCGTCCCTTGCGTCGGGTCATGCCGAGGTCCGGGTCCTGGGTGCTGGCGACAGTCTGGATATCTGATATCAGGAATATTTGAGCCCGAATACCGGGTGGAATATTCTTTCGTCGTGCAGAAATTCCGCCTGCTCATCCATGGCCTTCCTGGTTGCCTCTCCCATATTCACCGCCAGTACGGAAGTGAGTATGTGGACGAGGAACAGAGGTCCTATAATGCTGCTCCCGAACATCGGGCTGGCGGCACTGACAAAGAAGGGCAGGTCCGAGTGCCTGCATATAGGCGCCGCCGGGCTGTCCGTTATTGTTGCGATCCGGGCCCCTTGTTTCTTTGCTATCTCCACTGCTTCTGTTACCTCTATGACAAAACTGGGCAGTTCACAAACGACGACGAGGTCCTTTTCCCCGATAGATCTTGCCTGTTCCTGCAATGTCATCCCGGATCTTGTCATCAGTATGGCCCTGATACCCATGGTTCTCAGCCTTATGAAAAGGGACTCGGAAACCATGGAAGATATTCCCCATCCCACGCAATAGACAGAATCAGCTCCCTGTATCATTTCACAGAAAGATGAGACCTGCTCGGGCCTGATCTGGGACCAGGTATCGTCAAGGTTTGCGTGCTCCAGCCTGTGTATTGTCGAAGGGAGATCCTGCCCGTTGTTAAGAACCCTGGCGAGCATTGCGGCAGGGTTTACCTGTCCCAGCATCGCCCCCTGCAGCGCGTCCTTGAGCTGGGAGTAACCCTCGAACCCCAACATTCTGGAAACCCTCACGAGTTGAGCCTTGGATACTCCCAGGTCATCGGCTACGTCACCTATAGACCTGAAAGCTGCTTCTCGCATGTTCTTGAGGAGATACTCCACGACGCGACGTGCCTTGTTTGGCATTCCCTGCATCTTTTCCCTGAGAAGTTCCTGCAGTTGGGCTGTTTCCAAGGATAACACCCTTTCATTGACAATATTGTTGGACCCGATAAATAAACCTTAAGTCGCAAAAAATTGACTCAAGTCTACTTTGGCAGGGTCGTTAAGTCAATGTGGTTTAAACGAGACGTCAGGAAACAGGAGGCAGGAAAGCAAAAGGCGTAAACGGTGAACGGTCAACGGTGAACGGGAAGGGCCTGAAGGGCAAGGGCGTGAGACGTTAGACGTTAGACGAATAACCAAATTCAACTGCGTAAACGGTGAACGGTCAACGGGAAGGGCCGGAAGGGCAAGGGCGTGAGACGTGAGACGTGAGACGTAAGACGAAAAGGCAGAGGCAAAGTGATTGTCATTCTGAGGACCAACGGGACCAAGCGGAACGTCCGCCTACCGGCGGGAATCTGGTTCAGGCCCCGTGAATCGTGAGTCGTGAGTCGGGCTTGTCATTCTGAGGAACGACGGGACGAAGAATCTGGGTTAGGTCCCGTGAGTCGGGGATCGTGAATCGGATCAAACACCAGAACCAGATTCTTCTCCGCCAGTAGGCGGATCAGAATGACAAATTCTTGCGTCCCCGGTCCTCACAAAGAAAGGTTTTCTCTGTGTGGCTTCACCATC
>DAOTIQ010000010.1:0-33263 GCA_035448245.1 Thermovirgaceae bacterium
ATACCTCACTGGATATCGAAACCCTGCTCAGACTCATACCATGTTGGACAAGAGTCTGTCTTGACGTATCTGAAATTCTATAATAATCTCTATAGACGTATTTATTAAATTAGGTCAATGTATTGATTTTTTAGGTTTTTTTCCGGGTTAAAAAACTGGAGGAGGGTTCCATGATCGTTCGAATGTTCTGGCGAGGCTGCAGATTTCGGAGGAAAAATTATCAGGACACTCCTGTTGATTCCTTTTGGGTTGAGGCAACAGGTGAAGAAGCAGAGAAACAAATATTCCCTTTCCTTGAACCCGAAGACAAAAGAGAATCCAGGTTGCTTGCCGAGGGACGGGAGAATATCTCAGCACTTCTCGGGGCAGCGGGCCACAATTATTGTTTTCTTGTCTCACGGGACATAAGTTCAATAGACCCCTTTCCGGTTTTTTACCCCTCACACCAGTTATGGAACGGATATTCTCCCTTTGAGATTATGCCCGAGAAGGAAATAAGCCGCCTTGAAGATCTCAAGGGGATCGATCTTCCGCTCGGCAAGGCTCAATAGGGTACCGGTTTTTTCTGATAAAAAGAATAATTCACTCTTTAACTAAAACGTGTTTCCTTTTCCGGGGACTGTGCAGATGAACCTGTAGTGTTCCGTGTTCGATGGACGTAAACCCACAAGCCTTGTGATCACCCGCCGGTAAAGCGTGCTTTAGAATTGGAGCGTTTTTTATCGAAAAGACCAATCTGTGGTTCCTCCCTCAATTAATTAATCCCATTAAAAAAGCCAATAGCGGTTATCTTCACGGGTGTTTTCATGTCTGCTAATATACTGCAGTGACTTGAATGACTCTTGAAAATTTGAAGCGAGGGAAATGTCATGCCGAAAAAAACTCTTTTATTGTTTCTGTTCGACGATGTCGAGGTGCTCGATTTTGCCGGGCCCTTCGAGGTTTTTTCCGTTACCAATGAACTGAACGGGGAAAGTCTTCTGAACATAAGAACAGTATCCGTTTCCGGTCTGGCAGTCTCAGCAAGAAACGGCCTCTCCGTGGTCCCTGATCTTGCCCTTGATAATGCCGGTTCCGCTGATATCCTGGTTGTTCCCGGCGGTTATGGAGTAAGGGCCTTGCTGGATGATGAAATGGTCACTGGATGGATCAGGGGTATTGCCGAAAAGGCCGAACTGGTCCTGTCCGTCTGTACTGGATCGATGCTGCTCGCAAGGTCCGGACTTCTGGATGGCTTGAAGGCAACAACGCATCATTCGGTGAAGGAAGAGTTTGCGGCCATGTACCCGGATATACCTTTGTCAGGGGAGCGTTTTGTGGATAATGGCAGGGTGATTACATCGGCCGGAATCAGTGCTGGTATCGATATGAGTCTTTACGTCGTAGAGAGGCTGTACGGGGCGGAAATTGCCGCCAGGACTGCGGCCTACATGGAGTATCAACGGATGTGCCAGAACCAGGATATGATTCGGGACTTGCTAGGGGATGGGGCATCCTGAGAAGGTTGTCGTCCGGGACCCTGTCTCCTGCTCATGGGTAGTGAAAGAATCCATCCTTTCCAGGATGGATATTGAAGATTCTGGTTGCTATTACGAAGATCTTTCCAGACGTTGGGGGAACTTTACAATCCCATACATAAGGGACTGAAACTGCATTCTTCTCACCTTCTCAAACCCTTTCATTGTTGACGTGGGGACTAAAAGAGCTTATTCTAAATAAAAACGTTTTAAAAAAAGGGGTGAGCGGTTTGAAGCTGGCGGTGCTGATCATCGCCTTTTTTGCCGTTATAGCCTACAGGTTTGCGGGAGAATCTGATGCGACAGAGTTGAAATCTCGTCCTCTTCCTCTGATAGACATCAATCTGCCCGTTGGATTTGAGACAGCCACATTTGCCCTTGGCTGATTCTGGGGACCGGATTCCCGGTTCGGGAGCGTTAATGGCGTGATAAGGACAAGGGTTGGTTATTCAGGGGGGAGCACCCCGGATCCTACCTACCACAAGATAGGGGACCATTCCGAAAGCATCCAGATCGATTTTAACCCAGAGGTTATATCTTTCGAAGAACTGGCCGCCATTTTCTGGGAAAGCCACAACCCGTTCTCAAAGTCTTTCAGCATGCAATATGCCTCGATCCTGTTCTTTCACACTCCGGAGCAGGAGAAGATAGCGAAAGACATGGCCGGACGCCTTCAGACGGAAAGAGGTTCCAGGGTGAGCACTGAAATACTTCCGTTCAGTGAGTTTTTCCTGGCCGAGGATTACCACCAGAAGTATGTGCTCAAGGGAAACAGGTCGGTGTACGGGGATTTCAGTGAAATCTATCCAGACGATAAGGATGTTGTCAATTCTACTGCTGCGGCAAGGCTCAACGGTTATCTTGGCGGCAATGGGTCTTCCGAAAGATTTCTTGAGGAAATATCTCTTCTCGGGCTTTCCCCGGAAGCCCGGGACAGGCTTACGGAGGCCTTCTCTTCAATGGTTCCGCTTAAGTGATGGAGTTTGTTTCTCGTTACATATCCCCCATCTTATTGGAAGGCATGGATTAAGGGGCGTGTCTTTAAGGGTGGAGGGCTTTTTTCGGGATCTAAGGCCAGATTTTCTGTTCTTTTCAGGATGATACAATATGGAACAAATTCATGCCCTGTTCCGGAAGAGAGGTAGTTGGCCTTTGAAAGTTCGGGTAAGAACAGATTTTATCGGGGTCCTTCTATCGGGAGTAATCTGGGGAACCCTTAGCCCTGCGGGGAAGAGGCTTGGGATGCTGGGGACGGATATGCTTTACGTGGGTTTCCTCAGGGCCCTTGTTATGACCGTCGGGGTAGGGCTTTTCCTGAGAGTTTGTTGCCCGGGCAAATTCCGGGTCAGGCCCGGGCAACTCGCCAGGATATTCCTGGTTGCCGGGCCGTGCATTGTCGGTATATACGCGGGGTTCTTTTTTGCGCTACAGTACCTTTCTATACCAGTCACCATAGTAATCTTCTTTACCCACCCTCTTTTGACCACAGCAGGTTCCCTCTTTATAACAAGGGAGACCCCGGACAGGTACCAGGTAGCCGGTGCGCTGCTGACCCTTGCAGGTGTGTCTGTGGGAGTTCTCATGTCCGGGGCCTCCCTGAGTGGGTCTCTAAACCCGACGGGGCTTGCGTGGGTTCTCTTCGCCTCGATAAGTATGTCGCTTTATTCCCTTTTCGGAAGACTTTCGGCCCAGACGGGATTTGTACCCCAGACGACCCTGTTTTTCTACATCCAGGTATCGGGTCTGATGTGGCTTGCCGCTGTCAAGAGCGTGGTTTCAGGCTGGGAAGGTTCCTTCGTTCTTTCCGGACAGCAGATTTTGCTTGTATCCTACGTGGCTCTGATAGGGAGCCTTGTAGGATACAGCCTGTATTTCTATAGCCTCAGGACCGTCCAGGCCTCTACCGCAAGCATAGTCTCATCGATAGAGATAGTCACAGCCTTTGCTCTTTCCTCGATACTGCTGGGGCAACCGCCACTGGTGAACGAAATTGCCGGTGCCGCTCTGATAGTTTTGGCCATAGTTCTTGTCGGGCGAAGTACCGGGATCCCTGAACCGGAAAGATCCATAGGGATCTATCCAGGGAAGGATTTTCTGTAGCGCCTGTACATGAAGGGAACTGAAAGCAGGATCACTCCGCAGATGATCCTGAACGCCCACGCAAAGTTCAGCCATCGAGCCAGGAAACCGGTCATTACGGGGGAAGCGAAGTAACTGCCGGCCATGAAAAACCAAACAAGCGAAGTGGCTTTTGGGCGGAGCCTTTCAGGTACCGCATCACCGATGAGAGAAAGGTGCATGGGAAATCCGTATCCCATGGCGACCCCGTAAACGATCCCCCAGAGTATCATCCCCGAGTTGGTACTGACGAAAGTTATGGCGATCGAACTCCCGGCCGTTACCGCAAAGGTAAATGCCGCCACCCTGCTTCTGGGTATTCTGTCCATGATACGGAAACCAAAGACCCTGACCAGAAGCCCTGTCATCGCCTGTGATGATATGAAGGATGAGGCCAGGACACCTTTTTCGAGGGCAAGACCCGCCAGTGAAAGGATTACAGCGTCTGTCATGGCGAAAAGGATCACCGATGCGAGAAGAGTTCTCGAGGCGGGAATTTTAAATATTTCGGAGTATGTTCCCCAGTTTCCTTTCCTGAGTTCAAAGTCCTCTAAGGGTGGAAGGGAGTAGGCGACTCCCAGGCACAGGAGCGCAGGCAGGAGTGGTGACCAGATATACAGTGACGGATGCCCGTTTCTGAGCATCCATTCAGCAACAGGAAGAATAGCTACGAGAGGGGCGATCGTGCCTGCGCTCGCCAGGGTAAAAGAAGAACCACGGACCTCTTCTGGGACTGTTAGAGCCTGATAGGTTGTTAGCCCTACGATGAAAAGGCTCGAAGAGAATCCAGTAATTGCCCGGAAGAAGAGGATCAGCGCAACTGATTTTCCAGCCAGTGCTACACCCGTCCCGCTGGCAAAGCAGAGAACAGAGGCTGCAAGCATTACCCGGCGGAAGGGGAGTTTTTCGATTATCATGCCGGTAAGGGGACGGGAAATTGTGGAGGCTGCGAAATATATCCCGAGGATCCAGCCCAGTGTCCCCGGGTCGGTGACACCAACGTCCTGGAGGTATAGAGCTAGCAGGAAATATATGTCCCCGAAAGCCATTATCCCGAAATTTCCGCTAATGAATCTTGTGATAAGGCCTCTCTGGTTGGTCATTCACAGGGCTCCTTTGTATGCATTGACGTAAGTTTATCATGATTTTGAGAAGCTCTCCCATTTTTCTGCACTTTTGTCTGCACTTTTATCCCATTGACTTTAACTGTAAAAAAGGTGTAAGGTTCCTCAAACCGCTAAAATGAGTGGGAGACAAAAAGGTATGAAGAAATATGAAGCATCTTTAAGTGATTTTGTTCCTGGCGCAAACCCGTGCCCTGCAGACTCAAATCAATGCAGAGCCGGTTGGTCGTGTCATTTTGCCAGGTAACAGTTTTTGAAACCTGAGAGAGCAAAGGGCCGCCGGTTAAACCGGCGGCCCTTTTTTGTGTGCGCCCGGCAGGGCGCACCGGTTTCTTAATCCAGACGGGGGGCTTTATTGTGATGGAGAAAGCAGGAAAAATCTGTATTATCGGTGCTGGTACCATAGGAGGTTCCATAGCCAGGGCCCTGGCAGCGGGTGAAGGAAGTTGTGTTATTGCGACAAGGCGCAGGGTGGACAGGATCAGGGAACTTGAGGATCAGGGAGTTACAGTAACCAGTGATAACAGATGGGCGGCCTCGGAGTCCGATATGGTTATTCTTGCCGTAAAGCCGAACCAGGTGATTCACGTGCTCCAGGACCTTGACGGCTGTCTTGAAGGCAAGATCGTTATATCTTTTGCTGCGGCCATTCCAACAGGGTTGATTCAGAAAGTTGCGCCAGGGAGCCTTGTAATAAGAGCCATGACAAATACAGCTGTTCAGATCAGGCAGGGCTACACGGTATACGCGTGTGGAGAGGGAGTGAAGGGTTTTGCCCTTAACAAGGCCGAGGATATTTTCCGTTGTCTGGGTGCCTTTCAGAAAGTGGATGAACAGTATCTGGATGTCCTCACAGCGATGTCCGGATCCGGGCCCGCATATATTTATACTGTAATTGAGTCAATGATATATGGTGCTCTTCGCGTTGGCCTCCCAAGAGACCTTGCCCTTCAGGCAGCGGCGCATACCGCAATAGGCGCTTCGCAGATGCTTCTGGTCTCCGGCAAACATCCTGCAGAACTCAGGGATATGGTGGTTACTCCAGGCGGAGTGACTATAGAGGGTATCTACGAACTGGAAGAAAGTCGAATAAGGACCGCATTCATGAAGGCTGTTTGTGCTGCCTCCGAAAAAGCCTCATCCATAGCCTCAGAAGCGAGAAATTCGGCAGAGGAGGATATACGCCTCGGAAGGCTTGAATTTGACCCTGTCTCAGCCTGAGCGGGAGGGATTTGCGAGATTTTTGATCTTCTGGAGTTCTTCCGGTAAGAGGGTTTTGGAGATGTATTGACAGAAGATCGAGTTGTTCTGCAGAAGGGGTTCTTCCGCGACAGATGGGTTTCTTTTTTCAATTTCTCCGAACAGATCCGTTCCGGGTATGGGGGATAACTGGGCTATCTTTGCCCTTGCTCCAAGTGATTGGACAAATCCGATAGTTTTTGCTACTTCTTCGAATCCTTGCCCAGGAAGCCCGACCAGGACGTAGGTCTCTATCTGGTCAGGCGCAAAACCGACACTCCTGAGGTTTTCGACGGCCCCGGCGTATTGTTCCGGGGTTGTTTTTCCCCGGGATGCACGGAAATTTTCGGGATCGGTACCTTCCAGGCTGAGCCGGATCGTTGAAAAACCGGATCTGTACATGGTTTCCGCGCATTCCATGTCTATCTCACTCACGTTGAGACCGTTGGGGGTATGGAAGCGTAAGTCAGGAAACATGGTTTTAAGGGATGAACAGAGGGGAATAAAGTGTAAATTCTTCCCTTCGAGGAGAGCATCGTCATAGAAGGCTATATCTGTCGCGCCCAGTCCGGCCTGAAAAGACACCTCGGCGAAAACATCCCTGAATTCTCTTTTGGAGTGATGCGGCCACAGCAGTCTGGATGCGCAGTAGGAACATCTGCCAAAGCAGCCGGTTGATGTCATTGTAATACCGTAGTTGATCCTTTCGTAAAGGTCCATGGCGGGAAGCGCCGCTGGCAGAGGCATTGTTTCAGTCTGCAGAAAATCAGCCCCGGACCTTCGGGCATGTTCAGGACAGAGAACAGGATAGGAACCTCCTAAAAAAACCGGGGCCGAAGGAATGGTTGCGCGAATGATGGCGATGGCCCAGAAAAGAGCAGGATACCAGTAGGTCATGGAGGAAGTAACAAGAACAAGGTCAGGAAGGGGCATGCCCTTAAGTCTGGAAACAAGTTCTTCCCTGCCGAGCCCGAAGTGCCAGTATCTTCTGGGGATATGGGCGTAGGGGGCCGGTTTCGGGATCTCGAATTTTCCTGGTACCCTTCTCCCGAAAAGTTTTTGTTTCCCTCCCGCTTCGTGGACGCAATCGATCAGGCTGACGTTATTGCCCAGGTCCCTGAGCCTGCCGAGAAGATAGAGAAGACCCATTGGTTTTGCCCAAAGGTCGAAGAACGCGAAATCCCGGACGGGAGGGTTGACACCGAGTATCCTTTTCCCCTTGAGAGAATATAGCATGGGAGACAGATCAGGCATTGCTCATTCTCCTGAGATTGCCTGGTAAAGGGAGCGTGGTCTGCCTGGTTTCCCGTCGACGTTCAGACTGCTCCTTGCCAGACTTCCCCTTGAAGTTAGAAATTCCAGGTATCGATGTGCGGTTGGATATGATATCCCGACTTTCACGGCCACAGTCTTTGCGTCGACAGGGATATTGCTTTTTTTTACAGTATCGAGAACCTTTCTGGTTATCTCTTCCGACAGACCTTTTCTTGGTTGTTCCCTCCGCCCCTCCCGTCGGTATCTTCCAAGTTCGGCATGGAGAGCTATTCTTGAGGCGAAATCTGCCAGGCGCACTGGTTTTGAGATAAAGTCGTCCGCTCCTGCAATGTGCAGGTCTCTTGCAACGTCGGGGGATTCCTCCACGGTAAGAACAAGAAGAACAGCGTCGGAAGATATCTTTCTTGCCTCCCGGAGGACTTCAAGGCCGCTCATGACCGGCATGTGAAGATCCAGAAGAAGCATGTCGACAGAATCGTTCTTAACCCAGTCCAGGGCTTCAGAGGGATTGGTCGTGGTTTTCATGTTCCAGCCCTGTGAGGAAGCCATTGCTTCAAGTGTGTAAAGAATCCCTGGATCGTCGTCGAGTGCTCCAAGAAAAAAAGTCACTTCCTGCCCCCTTTTTTAACGTCCTCTAAACCATTGGCCATGGGCAGGAATATTTTTACCCATGCCCCCCCGAGAGCGCTTTTGCCGAAAGAAATCTTTCCACCGTGGTCTTTCACAACTTCTTCCACAAAAACAAGTCCCAATCCCGTTGATCCCCACCCGGACCTGTGAGGTCTTGGGGGACGCCTGAAACCTGGTCCGTTATCCTCCACCGAAATCGTTGCTTTTAATGGTGTTGCTGAAGCGCTCAGGAGAATTTTGGGAGAATCTGTTCCTTCGGTAGCCTTCGCGGCGTTGTCGAGAAGATTTGCCAGGGCCCTCGAAAATCGTATCACGTTCACATGAAGACTGGTCTTGCCGCAGTCAGGGGAGATATCAACTTCGATGTGTTTGCTCCAGTCCATGGGGCTTGTCTGGCTCAGGGAATAATTGACAAGATCACAAAGAGATATCCTGCGGCCCGAACCCGCGTCGAGTATCTCCGAGATCATCTGGTCCATCGACCTCGAGGATTTTAGTATTACCGAAGCATGCTGGCTGGTTCTGGTTCCGCCCTTTTCTATCATGACGTCGGCCAGACCTATTATCGTTGTAAGTGGTCGCTTCAGATCATGAACGAGATGCTGTATCTCCCTGACCGCCCTGGACTCAAGCTGCTGTTCCCGCAGGCTCGACAGTTCCCTCTCCTGTTTCCTGAATTTCCTGAACTGGTCCAGTTGCCTTTCGTAACTGACCAGCAGTTCGATGGTCAGCAACGATCCAAGGAAAAGGCAAAGAAAAAAGATGATCCCCACGATATCGAGAACCAGGCCCTTGTCGGGTAGTTCCGCGATGTTCTTGATTGCCATGGAAAGTTCTCCCCATCCAAAACCGTATTTCGTCAGGGCGGGAATAACGTCCAGCCACTGGAACGATACCAGAAGCAGTACCAGGGCTATCGCCCGATTGAGCCACCTGGTTACGCTCCTTGTCAGGTACTGGACAATGAGTACACTTGCAAGGCCAAGAATGGCCGGCATGCCGAAGTGCGGGATGGAAGGAAAATCGAAGAGGGCCACAGCCTGGTAACAGAGCGGTATCCCCACCAGTGGGATAACCCGGTCTACCATTGGCTTGCCGGATGTTTCCGATATACCGTTGCCTATCAGGAACCAGCCCTCGTACAGCAGGAGTGCCCGGGCCGCATTGACCACAACCAGGACCGTTGTGGCTGCAATAAGGTAGCCGCTGTCGTCAAACCTTACGGCCAGTTCGAGCAGTCTGAACACGTGGTAGATCGGTTTCTCGTAAAACTGGGAGACAATCCAGATAACCAGGAGCAATGATCCCCAGTTGAGTTGTGAAGAGAGAAGTTTGATTGAAAAGGGGCTCAATGTGCGTTTCATTTTATTCGAGTCTCCATCGTTGGTGCTTCCACAACAGAATGGCGCCGGTCGCTACAGCAGCAATTATCCGGGCGGGTGATCTTTTCCGGGGATTTGACAAGTCTCCGGGTATGCCCACTTCTTTTGCCAACTGTGGAATGTCAATGATGTGCAAGACAGGAATGCCAAGCCTCAGTGCAGAAGCGATCAAACCGTTCCCGGGGTTCTTTTCCGTGTAGGGAAAGAGCAAACCAGGAGGAAGGTCCAGAACTGCCGGGTTGGTGCCGATGTCGGCCTGGCTTCCTCCTATCTGGACAACAAGTTTTGTTCCCGGTACAAAAGCAATTTCCCCCTTTTTAAGGATCATTTCCTCTATGCTGTCCGCCACAAGTATTTGAATATTATCCCGGGAAGCGGACTGGAGGAGAGCCGTGATACCTTCGGGGGCCATTCCGCCGCCGCTCTCACCCCCTCCCCCGAGAGTGTAGGCGGAGGGGGTGGTTCTGACAAACCCGTTTTCTCTGATTATACGAAGTATTGCGGAAAGGGGCATCGAAATGGTATTGGCCCCCCAGGTTGAAGAGCCGAGTGATGCTATCAGAGTAATATCAAGATCGAGAGATTCCGCTGCCGCTATTGCGGACAGGGCAAGACCTGGGAATGAGCCCGAACTGAGTATCGTAACCTTCTCACCGGAACTGAGTCCCGCATCCAGGTACCATCTTCGGAAGGCGGGAGCCCATGCCGGATCGACAGACAACTGTTTGGATTCAAGGCTTCCCATGGTAGTTGTTATAGGGCTCCACTCTACACCGATAAGACCTGAGCCCGAAGGATCTATCTCTGAGGGAGCCAAAGTACCGAGAGATTCTCTTGTCTGCCGGATCGATCCCTGTGCTGAAACTACAGTATGGACAAGCCTGGTTTCAACAGGTGAAAGAGATCCCCCGGGAAACCAGACCAACAGTGAGACAAAAAAAGCCCAGGCAACCAAAAGAGAAATCTGTTTTCTGGCAACCGCATCGTCCGAGCCCCAAAGGGTCTTAAGGAAAGGGGACTTAATGTGGTTCACAACAGAAATCCCCCAATGAGAAAGGTTGTTCCGGAAACAGCAATTAACCCGGAAAATGTCGGGAGTATTCCCTGTCTCTGAACATCGGCAGCGACCAGTCCGGGAATTACCCACCCAAGCCACACCGGGTCAAAAGGCAGGAAATCCCCTGCGGCCAGCCTGAGGAGTGCCGCAAGCAAAAGAGCTGTCGCCACTCTTTGTCTGCCGTATAGACCGGGAAAGCGGACGCAGATCTCAAGCAGAAAGAAAACAAACAGGGAAGAAACAACAGTCCAGACCAAAGGATAAAAAGAAGACATATTCAGCGCAAGGATCCCAGGTGAAATGATCCCGCCTGCCGAAAACCCGGTTCTCTGAAAAAACACCATTCCAAGCGCGATTCCCAGGGCGATGATAGCAAGATCCTGATTCATGATTTTTCGACCTCTTCGGGAAAGGGCAATCCCCGGACATTTCCGCATCCAAAAACTCTTCCGGAGAGCGAGGCTAAAGAATCCATTTTCTGAGCGGTATGGATCTGTTTGAACCTGATGCCCGGAGGCAGAAATGTCCGGTCACCCGTCACCCACACGGCCTTCCATGGGAGGCTATTCAGAAAACTGAAATGGGATATCAATCTTCCGGGGCGGTCTGATCGGTGATTAAAGAGCATTACTGTCTCTTCCGGTTTCCATCCGAGAGAATAAAACAGATTCTTCGCCGTATCCGGGTCGTTCGAAGAGAACGCCCACGCGATCAAGCCTCCCCCGGGCGTGATAACGGTCCTGAATGCATGGCGATCTTCAGCGATGTTCCCGAAGGAAGCACTTGATCCAGGCAGGCCCAGGATATCCAGTGCTTTAA
The DNA here is from genome assembly GCA_035448245.1 of Thermovirgaceae bacterium. Lineage (GTDB taxonomy): Bacteria > Synergistota > Synergistia > Synergistales > Thermovirgaceae > DAOTIQ01. Next base: position 11,162 of record DAOTIQ010000010.1, read on the forward strand.
CGGCAATGGCCTTGTACTGTTCGACGAAGTTTTTTTCGTTTTCCATAATGGTAATGATCGAACACCTCTTTGCAGCCAAAAGAGATAAAAGGGGCTTGTCCCGGGAGGCCTGGGGACCCAGGATAACATCTGATCCTTCAGGGACTCCTTCAAGAAGAGATCTCCTCGCTCCGCTCACACCGGGGCCCCAGTGTTCTGCGTGATCAGGAAGAAGAGTTGTCCAGATTATAAGGGAAGGTTTTAGCCATTTTGCCGGCAGGGACTGCATTTCTGTTGAAACAGCGCTGTTCTCGGCGACTATGGCTGAGGTTCCCTCAGGGATATTTTCAAGCCACCAGCGCATTTCCGAGATGTGACCCGGGCAAGACCTTATGATCTTCCTGGATCCGGTGTGGTCAATAACAGTCGGGATGGTTCCAGTGATCCGGGTTGAACATGTCAGGCCTATCGACCCGAATGCCGAAGCGAGATATCTGGAGGCCGTGCTTTTTCCTCTGGTTCCGGTAACGAGCAGCCTGTATTCGGGTGGTTCCTTTTTCAAAATGCACCTCCTGCAAAAAAGGGGCGGCTGTAAGCCGCCCCACAAGATTACTACAATACCGGGTCCTTTTGGGAAGAATCCTAAAAACCTACAGGCACGCCCAGGCGTCGGCTGTCAGCTCCGCCGTTCATCATTCCGTCGACGAACAGTATTCCCTGTGCGGTTCCGTAGTAACCGCCCCTCGGCTGGACCTCCACATTGTGTCCCCTGAACCTGAGCATGTCCACTGTAGTCGGGTCCATGGAGTCCTCGATGCGCAGGGGACCGCTTTTGCCGCCCAGGGAGTAGGAGAAGATCCTGGGCTGTTCTATTGCCTCGTCCATATTCATTCCGAAATCCACGACGTTCATGACTATCTGGGTCACTGCGGTTATTATCCTCCAGGCACCGGCAGCACCGATGGTCATGAATGGCTGTCCTGCCGGGTCAAGAACGATAGAAGGGGACATGGAGGAGAGGGGACGTTTGCCGGGCTCAGGTGCATTTACGCTTGCAGGGTCGCTCGAAAAATCATCCATCTCGTTGTTGAGCACCAGGCCGAACTCGGTGGCTATTACACCGGATCCGAAGAAGTAATTGACGGTGTTGGTGGATGCCACTATATTGCCATCCTTGTCGACCACTGAGAAGTGACTGGTGGATATATGCTGATCGTCTGTGCCTCCAAGATAGGATGTTTTGCCATCTCCATTAAAGGGCCACGGATCATCAGCCTCGACTTCCACCATTACCTTGTCCATGGAAATCTTTTCGGCCAGTTTTTTAGCGTAATCCTTGTTTGTCAGACCTCTCAGGGGTACGTTAACGAATGCTGTATCGGCCATATATTTGCTCCTGTCGGCGAACACCAGTTTCATCGCTTCGGCCATTGTGTGAAGGTACTGGGGAGAATTGTGTTTCATCGAAGCCACAGGGAAATTCTCCATGATGTTGAGTAATTGAACGATGTGCGTCCCTCCACTCGAAGCCGGGGGAGTGGAGTAAATATGGTAGCCCCTGTATGTTCCGTGGGCTGGTTCTGAAATTTTGACCCTGTAGTTTTTCAGGTCGTTCATGGTCATGTTGCCGCCTGTCCTGTTGACTGCCGCCACAACAGATTCACCGATAGGGCCTTCTGTCATGGCTTTGACTCCGTGTTCGGAAATCAGTTTGAAGGCCTTCGCCAGGCCCGGCTGCCTCAGGGTCTTCCCTGCTTCTATAGGGAGGCCGTCCTCAAAGAAAGCCAGGTCGTCGACATTGTTGTTTTTGGAAATTTTCTCAAAGTTGTCAGCTATTATCCCTGTCTGCATAGGGTGGACCTCGAAGCCCTCTTCGGCCAGCCTGATAGCAGGAGCGGCAACTTCAGCGAAAGACATAGTCCCGTATTTTTCCAGGGCCGCGAATATTCCCATCAGTTGACCCGGAACTCCTACGGCCTTCCCGCCGACCTTGGACCAGCTTTCATCCTTGGATGCCTGTGAAGCATACATGTCTTTTGTTGCAGAAGCGGGGGCCGTTTCGCGGTAGTCAATAAAGACTACCTCACCCGTTTTGGCATTGCGGATAACCATGAACCCTCCGCCTCCCAGGCCGGAAGCGTTGGGTTCCACCACGTTGAGCGCAAGCATGGTAGCCACTGCCGCATCGACGGCGTTTCCGCCCTCCTGCATGATCTCCACCCCTGCCTTTGATGCAAGTTCGTGGGCCGAAGAGACCATGCCGTTCTTTGCCATAACCTCGTTTACCTCAGCTGCCAGGGCCGCCCCGGCCGAGAGCAGAAGTGACACCGCGAGAAAAAGAACCGCTATCCTTCGCATACCTGTTCCTCCTTCCATAATATGGAATACGTTCATTCTCTATTGCGAACCGCCCCGCTGGGAGCGGAGGATCCCACTAATTGAGGGGAGAGAGAAATTCTCCCATTCCCTTTTCCATTATTTCTTCGAAAGACGGGATGTTTTCCACTGCCAGAACAAGTTCAGTGTCAAGAAGAGTCATCATCTCGAAGAAGACCATTATGGACTCCGTATGGCGGGCAACCCTGTAGTCCAGGGGTTGGTCATTCTCGTAGGGGATGAAAAGCCTGCCCAGTTCTGACGCTTTCGCATAGAACTTGTCCTCTCCAGTCAATACGAGATGTTCGTCTGTTCTTCCTCTTAACCTGCCCTGACTCGGGTTTCCCGTCTCCATAAGGATGGGCATGGTCTCAGTAAAGTCACCCCATTCACGGTGAGTAAGCCCCCGAAGGTTTTTTGGTGATGGTTCAAGTCTCATGGATATACCTTCAAACTCCAGTTCCATTGTCGTCATGGCAGCGAGTTCCATGCTCCTCTCGTGAGCGACGATCGCGTTGACAACGGGATATTCCGGAGAAGCTTCGTGAAGATCGAAAGCAAGATCGATCTTTTCTTTTAAAATTAGCTCCAGAAGGCCTTTTGCAAGCCTCTGGGTCAGAGGTCCATCCTCGACACCGGGGTGTGCCCGGTTGAGGTTTGCCATTTCGCTTCCGGATAACTGTTGGCCCGAAGCCTCGTGAATGTAGATATCAGGGTTGGGCCACTGGTGGACAGGGTTGGTGGCTCTCGATCCGTAACGGAAAGACCTGACGCTTCCATCGGGAAGAGTGAAGTGTATCCTCTGGGGAGACGCTTCCTGTGGCGAGTTGTGGCCGAAGGCAGACATGTTGGCGAAGGGGATGACAAAAAGGCGTCCCCGTGTCACCGCTGCCCTTTCCAGAAAGAGTACTGCCGTCATTGATGCCGCGGGTTCGTTGGGGTGGGTCCCCCCCATTATCAGAACGTTTGCTCCCGGAATACCGCTGTCCTGGATGAATACAGGAGTGTCTACGGCTGTACCCGTTATCCCGGGGAACCATTCCGAAAGCATATGGCCCGAGAACCCTTCGGCGGGGATCACCAGGTCCGGTTTTCTCATTTCCAGAAAATTTCTTCCGGTCCAGGCTGACAGGGTAAGGGCTGCCGCGAGGAGGAAAATGGCTGAAGATTTGCTTCCCCTTATCTCGAACAAAGGCGCCACCTCCTACTTGATGAGAAGGATCCGCAGGACGAGAGGAACAATAACCATCGTCGCTGTGACCTGCTTCCAGAAATCCTTCTCACGGAACATGCATCTCAGGACTAAAGCAAGGATGAAAAGGGCGATCCCCCTGTAAACAAGCGTCATCATGCCTGATGCCTCCTAGTACAGGAACCCCGCAATGTACTGTGCCCCGAGGATTATCGCTATTCCCCAGGCGGCCGTAAGAACGGCCGGCAGAATACAGTGGCGGAGGACCCGGAAATAGTTTTCCTCGCCGACGACCTGTGCGGCGAAAATTCCTGCAAGAGCCGTGGGAGGCATAAGGTCTCCGAGGCCGGCAATAAGGCTTAGGGCTGAGCCGACCAGGATCTCGTTTCTCCCAAGGAGAGCCAAAAGAAATGGCACTCCCAGGACCGATGCCGATCCAAAGGCCGAAACCGCTCCGAAGAGAGGCATCGAAGTTGCTATGCCAAGATAGAGCAGCCACGCCGGGAGAGCCAGGGCAGATACGACCACGAAGCCCCTTACTCCAATGAGGGTCATGATCTGTATGAACATCCCTACCCCCATCAGGATACCCATCACCGGCAGCGCATCGTTAACAGCTTTAGTCAGGGTCTCCGTTATGTTCCATTTTGCTCCGGATACAAGTCCGACCGCAGAGGCCAGCAAAAAGGAGAGTGGCATCCCGAGAGCGGGGAAGACCTGAGGGAAGAGACGTTCACCGCCAAGCAGGAGCACAAGTACGATAATTGGAGAAAAAAGCCTCAGGGTCAGCCTTGTTCTCTCCATTCTTTCGAGTTCTTCTTCGAGGGTTGGATCATGTTCCTTTTTCCTGAGCCAGGGGAACACTAGCCAGAGAGCAGTGAAAACGGCCAGCGGTACTGTGCATATCAGAAGGGGTATACCAAACCCTACGTAAGGCATATCGATCCCCCCTCCGATTATCATGGCGGGAAGATTTATTGGCGGAGCGATCATCCCGTAGATCGCTCCGAGGGCTATGGTCGCGGCGGTCTGAAGGACTGGAACCCCAAGTTTGATCAAAACAGGAGCGACAAGAGCTCCCGTAGTGAGGACCGCAGCGGTAGAAGAACCTGTTATCATTCCTGGCACCATTATCAGGGCCATTATTCCGATGGAGAGAAGTGCCGGCATGGTGCGGAATTTCCTGATCATCCAGGCCGCTACCGATTCCAGAAGTCCTATGGCTTCGATGGTCTTCATGAAGATCATCGCGGTGGCGATTATGAGAATGGTATCAATGTAACCGAACATGCCTTCAACGAGATGCCTCAGAGGGATGCCTTCTCCCCCAAGCAGAGAGCCCGCAACCGCAGCCATACCCATCGCTACGGCTATGGGTAGCCTTAGGGCAAAGGCCCCAAGGGCGAAAGTGGCTATCATGGCGACGGTGTAAAATCCTTCAGGCCAGAACCAGCTCATGGCGGGCCTTCTAGAGTACTCCCCAGTCCGACAGGTCCCTGTTCAGAGGGGTGTCTATTGCCCTGATGGTCTCGACTTCTACCAGCGGGACCTCCTCAGATCTGAGGGTGTCGAAAAGACCGTCATGGTTGCCCCCTTTCACGATTGTGATCCTGTCCGCGAAGGGCACCACTGCCTCAATAAACAGATCCGAGAGGGTCCCTCTTCTTCCCTCACCGCCTACATGCATCACCAGGATCTTCACACCGGCATCTTTTGCCTTCTCAAGGAGAGAGATGGACCTTTCCTTTTCCTGCTCGGAGTTGATTCCCGCGGCCCCCAGTCCTTTTGAACTTCCTCCTACCACGGCTACAAGGACCTTGTGGTCTTTAAGGTCCCCGGGTTTCATCAGGGCGTCGAAATCGGTCTCGATCTGCAATTTCTTGAGTACTACCATAACCATCATTGCGTCGGGGCTCTGCCCGACAGATGTCAGAGCCACTTCAGCGGCCTGGGCCCCGGTCGAAAGGAAGAGTATCGCAAGGATCGCAACAAGAAGAACGGTGGATCTTTTCACGGATTTCAAGTCATACACCTCCATTGTCAGGCCCTGGATATTGCAGGCCGCAAGTTCTTTTAATACATATAAAGGGCCGCAGGGCAAAAAGTCCATAATATTTCTCATATTTATCATGCGCACGGATAAAGAAGCACACTGATGCGTCGATCGGGGCGATGGTGTAAACTCAACGCAATGTTTCAGTTTTTGTAAAGAAAATGAGAGGAGGTTCTTCGATGGGTAAGAAATGTTTTGCCTTGCTGCTGTCGGTGGTTTTCATTGTGGCAACGGGAGGAGCAGTTCTTGCGGCCGAGTTCAAGAGCGACATGAAGATCGAAGGTGCCGGGGAGGAAGTGACTGGCAAGGTTTTTGTCAAAGGTGAGAAGATGCGCCAGGAGATGAGTACCCCCATGGGCACAAGCGTCACCATAACCGATCAGGACGCGGGAGTCATGTATGTTCTCATGCCGGAACAGAAAATGTACATGGAGATGCCTCTGGATCCAGACATGATGATGCTCCAGACCTCGAGCCTGGAAGAGTCTCTTGAAGGCAGGGCGGAGATCAAAAAGACCGGGACAGAGACTGTGGCGGGCTACAAGTGCGATATTTACGAGATCAAATACAATGATCCAGAGATGGGGGAATCCAGGGCCTGGGTCTCACAGAAACTGCAGTACCCTGTCAAGGTCATATCGAAAACATCCGAGGGAACGGTTACCCTTACATACTTCAATATTGTCGAAGGCGGAATTGATCCGGAAATTTTCAAAGTTCCCGGGGGTTACCAGAAACTTTCCGGTTACTGATGGATTTCCGTCAGCCGGACTTCCATGGCTCCGGCTGAAACACTCAATCGTGGAGCATATCAAGAGCAAGGGCGATGTGAAGGCGGAAAGCCTCTGAAAACTTTCGGGGGTCGAGGCCCGTCGCCCTTTTTATCTTTTCAAGTCTGTAGTTAAGGGTGTTGCGGTGGATATTCAGTTTTTTGGCTACACTCCCCGGGCAGCACGGGTCATTGCACCATTCCTCGAAGGTTTTCGTCATTTCTTCGGTATCTGACATTTTTTTGAGATCGCCGAGGATCTTTTCTGAAAATCTCTTCCCCTTCCGGACGTTGATGGTGGTCAGAAGATCTTCTACCAGGTAATTTCCTATCCGGAAAATTGATCCCTGTTCTTTCTTTTTCATTCCTATGGAAAGGGCCTTCCATGCCTCGCAGTACGAATAATGTAGTTCTTTGATCGACAGTGCAATGCTTCCAGCTCCCGCAGGGAAGGCCAGACCCATTTCGGCGAAGTTGTTTGTGCATTTTTCGAACCTCTCTGCAGTAAGATCGAACCAGTTTTCTTCTTGTCTGGTCCCTGCGGATGAGAAAACGGCCCATCGGTTGTACCCAATACCTGAAAAAAAACTGGAGGGTTCGGGAAAGGCCGACCTCAGAATATCCTCGATTTCTTTGCGGATCGAAGCCTCTCTCATTTCACTTCCTCTTGTGCCTTCCCACCCGGGAGAGGACTTACAGGGTTCCATGACAAGGCATACCCTCGGGATTTCGAGGTCATAACCGAGCTCTTTTCCCCGGGTAACCAGTACAGCGTGATCATCACTTTCAGGATCAAAGGAAGCGATGTCCGCGACAAGCTCACGGATAGCTCTCTCCCTTGCTCCGGCGGATTCATGAAGGACCTGTTCTCTCAGGAAAAGCTCTGCCTGCTTCTGGACCAGGTGCCCATAGCGGGCGACCTCCCTATGGTCTCCTGCTATGGCAATTGACCCCACAACTTCACCCCCAAGGGAGACGGGAAGGGTCACCCCGGGACGGATCCCGGCCATACGTGCGGCCTCAACAGGGTCGGTGTAAGTCTCTATGCGTCTTTTCATTACGGTGATCGAGGGTGCGTGCACGCTTTCGATGCGTGTGGGGTCGCTGCTTCCGATGACCACGGCATTCTGGTCGGTAACCAGAACATGGTGGCCAATTATTTCATGGGTGGTATCGCATATTTCCTGAGCAAATCGCCTCAGCATTTTATCCGTCTCCTTCGGTCACGTGGTTGTGGATATTTTCCCATAAAGAGGTGTTTGTGCAAATGCACTAAACGCCCCTATGCAAAAGCGGACAACTTCCTTAAAGCGCCCAATATGTTGAGTCAAAGGGTGAACATATAATACGCGGAGAAGGGGGGCGAAGATCTTGCGTCTGGAACTGCATAGGGTATCAGTCAGGAATGTCTTGTGGGGGGACACCACGAAAGTTGAGGATGGAACACTTTTCGTCAACAAGGAGGAGATGCTTTCCGTTGTTCGACCTGATGAGAGAATTGCCAAAGCCAGCCTTGAACTGGCAAGACCTGGCGAGAGTGTAAGGATAATCCCGGTAAAGGATGTAATAGAGCCGCGATGCAAACTCAGTGGATCCGGAGAGGTTTTTCCCGGCTTTGTAGGGGGAATGGAGACGGTAGGAGAAGGGGCCACCATGGTTCTTGACGGCGCCGCCGTGGTAACCTGCGGCCCCATAGTTGCCTTCCAGGAAGGTCTGATCGACATGTCGGGTCCGGGCTCGGCCTATTCTCCCTTTTCGGAGACCTGCAACGTGGTCTTCATCGCCGAACCGGTGGAAGGACTGGACCAGCACTCCTACGAGGCAGCCCTCAGGGAATCCGGACTGAAACTGGCCTGGTACCTTGCGGATTGCTGCCGCTCTGCAAAAGCGGACCTGGTCAAGGCCTACGAGATGGAAGGACCGGTTAGGGAATCCGCTCTTTATCCACACCTTCCGAAGATCGCCTATTTCTGTATGTCCATTACGCAGGGACTTCTTCACGACACCTTTCTTTACGGTGCTGACATGAAGCACATTGTTCCGACCCTCATTCATCCCAACGAGAAAATGGATGGGGCCATGATCTCCGGCAACTGTGTTTCCGCCTGCGACAAGAACACTACCTGGCACCACCTGAATGATCCCATAGTGGAGGAACTCTATTCAAGGCACGGAAAGGATCTTGTATTTCTCGGGGTTATACCTACCCTGGAGGACACCCGGCTCGCCGGGAAGGAAAGGACGTCGTGGTTCAACGCCAACCTGGCCCGGATGCTTGGGGCCGACGGGGTTGTAATCTCTGAAGAGGGTTACGGTAACCCCGATACGGATCTGTGCATGAATGCTGCCAAATGCGAGAAACTGGGCATAAGGACCGTGATAATATCCGACGAAGCCGCCGGGACCGATGGCAAGAGCCAGGGTCTTGCCGACGCCACTCCAGAGATGACGGCTTTTGTGTCTGCCGGCAATGTTAACGAAATGGTGGAGCTTCCGGCGATGGAAAGAGTAATAGGATTCCCGGAGTCAATAGCCAACCTTTCGGGTGGTGCAGAAGAGAGTCTTCGGAAAGATGGCTCCATGTTCGTTGAGCTTCAGGCTATTATCGGATCAACAAACGAACTCGGGTTTAGCAGGATCGGGGCCCGGTGGGTCTAGAACAGGGGGCGGTTATGATGACAAAGAGAGTCGTCTGTTACATAAACCAGTTTTTCGCGGGCCTCGGGGGGGAGGAGCAGGCTCACGTTCCGCCCTCATCGAAGGCTGGAACTATGGGACCTGCAATGCAGATAGACAATCTCCTGGGAGAAGATGCCGAAGTGGTAGGGACAGTAATATGTGGTGACAGCTATTACGGAGAGAACATGGAAAAAGCCAGGGTCGAGTGCCTGGAACTGGTCTCGGCCTTCGGACCCGACCTTCTGATCGCAGGACCGGCATTCAACGCGGGGCGGTACGGGGTAGCATGCGGGGATATATGCAAGGAGGTCTCTGAGAGGCTGGAAATACCTTCAATAACAGGAATGTTCCCCGAAAACCCCGGAGTGGAACTCTATAGATCGGGAACTTATATTGTGCCTGTAGCAGATAGCGCCAGGGGTATGAAAAACGCCCTTGAAGCGATAGCGACCCTGGCCGGTAAAATGATCAGGGGTGAAAAACTGGGAGCTGCCGAAGACGAAGGATATATTTCCAGAGCCATTAGGAAGAATTTTTTCCATGAGGTCAGCGGGGCCAGAAGGGCTGTGGATATGCTCCTGAAAAAACTGGATGGCGTCAGTTTCAATACCGAGTACGAGATGCCGGTTTTTAAACGCGTAACTCCGGCACCCCCGGTCATGGATATGTCGAAGGCGACCATTGCCCTTGTCAGCTCGGGGGGCATCGTTCCCAGGGGGAACCCCGATCACATAAGGGTTTCATCTGCCGAATCCTATGGTGTTTACGACATTTCAAAACTGGACGATCTGACGCCGGAAGTTTTTGAGTCCATACATGGGGGTTATGACAGAGTCTGGGCGAACGAAGACCCAGATACGGTTCTGCCCCTTGACATTATGAGAGAGATGGAAAAAGAAGGTGTATTCGCCAAACTATACGATCATGTATTTACTACGACAGGTACTGGCACCGCCGTTTCCCATGCGGAGCGTTTCGGTAGGGAGATCGGTGAACGCCTGAAAAAAGACGGTGTTGACGCGGTCATTTTGACCTCTACCTGAGGAACTTGTACGCGATGCGGCGCATCGATGGTAAGGGAGATCGAGAACGCGGCGGGAATACCTGTTGTCCAGATCGCGACTATTGTTCCCATAATGCTCACTGTAGGGGCCAACAGGATAATTCCGGGGGTGGCCATTCCTCACCCTACAGGTGATCCGGGCCGTGGACCTGAGGGGGACAGGGCTGTAAGGAGGGGGCTTCTGGAGAGAGCGTTAAGAGCGATCCAGACTCCGGTATCCGAGCAGACGGTCTTCAAATCCTGATAATTTCCGGTATTCCCTGGAAAAGAGGGGGAGGTTTTCCTCCCCCTCTTTTTTTATGGCAATCTGTTCCCGATGGGCGTTATACTTGAATCATTCCAGAGAGCATCGAAAGGGGAGACAGATCAGAATTGCTGATCCTTACCAACAACCCGCGCGTGGCAGAAAAATTCCCGTCATCCCTGTTCATGGAAGGCTCCCCGCACGATGTGGTCTCCAGGGCCGGAGATCTGCTCAAGGGTGGCTACGTTCTTTTGAGTTCTCCCCTTCCCCCGAACGGGAGACTGATGAAGAACCCCTACCGTTCAATTGCTCTCGCGGAGAGCGGAGAGAAGTACCGTGGCGGACGTGACTTCGTTCTTGTTTCCGAGGCGGCGAAGCGTCTGGCGATCCTGGAATTTTTGCCGAAAGACGGAAACAGGGGGGAAGATCTGGCCTTCATGGATCTTCATCTACTTGAAGTCGCCATCAGGGAAGAGCGGAATGGCCAGGGGTAACTTTCGAGGAAAGACAACCCGGATAATTTTTTTGAAAGAGAGGGGAAGAGAATGGCAGTGTCCGACAGGCTTGATGAAATAATATCCGTGAGACTGGAAAAAGATCAGAAGAATCCCGCGGTGTGGTGGAAAGGTTCCTGGATCGACGGTTCGGGTTTCATGTCCCTTGTCCTTCAGACCGAAGAATCCCTGAGGAAAAGTGGTTTTACCCGTGGCTCCAGGATTGCCGTATTTATGGCGAACTCGCCCCTGCTCTGGAGTATTGCTGTAGCAGCCTGGAGGCTCGGCGGAACTATAGCTCCTCTTAATGCCAGAAGTGGTATAAAGGCAAGCGTCCAGATAACAGACCACATAGATCCGGTGGGGGCGATCCTCGGTGAAGGGATGGAATCTCTAGCCGAAGCTCTGGCGGCAGAGGGGATACCTTCTGTTATCGCTGCTCCGGAAGGTCCACTCCCCGTATTTGAAGGCAGGGAATCAGTGCCGGATGATGACTCGATAGCCGTAATTTTTGCTACCTCTGGTACGACGGGTTCCCCCAAGGCCGTGCAGGTAAGCCACTTGAATCTTATCGATAACTCTTTCAAGGTCCACAGGAACATAGAGGGATTCGAGAGCGGGAGAGTGCTTCTCAACGTCCTTCCCAATTTTCACTCCCTGGGATTTACTATATGCGGAGTTCTGCCTCTCTGCTGGGGGCTACCCATGGTTATTGTATCCTCGTTCATTCCGGTCCGGGATACCATTGAAGCACTGAGGACAGCCGGAGTCAGCATAATGATTGCTGTACCCACGATGCTTCCATTCCTTCTCGGAGCGGTGTCCAAAGAAGGAATATCTTTCCCGCATCTTAAATATATTTTGACAGGCGGAGGAAAACTCGATCCGACACTGGAAAGCAGGATCCGCAAGGAAATGGGAGTCATCTGCTTCGAAGGATACGGGCTTACGGAATGCTCTCCAGTCGTATCGTGCAATCCCTCGGAGAAGACAAGGAAACTGGGTACCGTAGGCCCCCCCTTGCCAGGTTACGAAGTCCAGGTAAGGGACCCTGAAGGGTCTGTTCTTGAAAACGGAGAAGATGGAGTCCTGTGGGTAAAGGGTCCTTCAGTAACATCCGGCTATTTCAGGGCTCCCGAAATGACAGCCGAGCGTTTTTGCGACGGGTGGCTGGACACGGGAGATATCGTCAATCTTGATGCCGATGGTTATATCACCATAATGGACAGAGCCACGGACCTGATCATAGTCGGAGGATTCAACGTATACCCCCAGGAAGTCGAGACGGTACTCAACTCTCATCCCCTGGTGAAGATGAGCGCGGCAATAGGTGTCAAGTCCGCCCTGAGCGGAGAGGTGGTCAAGGCTTTCGTTGTTCTTGAAGATAACACTCAGGTCACACAGCAGGAACTTGTCCAGTTCGCTAAGGAACACCTCTCCCACTACAAGGTTCCCAGAAGAATAGACATCGTTCAGGAACTTCCTCTGTCGAGTGTGGGAAAGGTCCTGAGAAGGCAACTGAGGGACAATGAGTAACAGGTAATCGGCATTGCCCGGTTGAAATTATGGAAAACAGACCGAAGTCCAGTCCGGAGGGTTGGTTATTTTTCGTAAAATGGGGCCAAAGTCTCATGCAATCGATTGCATCAAGATTGAACTTTAACACAAAATGTAGTGTATAATTGCCATGGGGTACTATATGTGCATCGGGAGTTGTCCCGACAGAATTCTGGAAGGGAGGGACCGGTCAGGCAGAGGCCGGACACCTGGAGGATGAGGTTCATCGCGAGAGTGTTGCTTCTGATCGTATTCCAGGTTCTCGCTTTCTCGTTCGTGTCTTTCCCGGTGGCTGCCCAGCCGATGGTGGAATCTGCCCCGGAGATCAGGCTGACGTTACTCGAGATCAGGGATGAGGTCCTTAAAGGAATGGAGGAGGTTCTAAGGGACCATTCGGGACTTCTTTTCACCAACACCGGTGAAAGGAGTTTTCTTTCCGAGACAGCAGGTCTTGAAATGATACTTCATCTTTATCGTGGGGACAGGTCCTCTTTTGACCGCCAGTTCCGGCTTGTAGAATCCCGTTTTATGGGGCCTCTGGGGCTTATGGCCTGGAAGATCGCTCCTGAGAACGGTTCCGCAGAACTCTGGAACGCGTCGGTGGATGATCTTAGAGTTGCAAAAGCTCTTGTTCTCGCAGACAAAAAATGGGAATCAGCCGATTACCGGAAGGCAGCCATGGGCCTGGGAGCATCCCTTCTTAAATACAACACCGAAGGAAACCTTCTTGTCGATGGATGTTCGTGGAAAAAACCCGGATTGACAGGAAAAAGCCGGGTTGACCAGAAATACACCACCAGCACCCTTGCCTATGCCGACATAACCGCCATGAGACTTCTTTCCGGACTTGATCCAGAGTGGGTTCCGGTTCTGCAAAGAATGTCCGGGGTTCTCATAGAAGGAATGGCTGGCAGGGACTGCCCCAGGTTGCTTTTCGAGTCTTCCACCGGAAACTACGAGGATACTGGCCAGGATGACGAGATAATAGTCCGGATGATGGCAATGCTCTATCTGGCTGAATCAGGGTTTGTCAATATGGCCAACCTCGATAGCACCGCTTTTGCGGCTGTTTCCGGGAGATTGCTTGACAATTACGGGAATGAGAACATTTCGGTTATCTCCCTTGCGGCTCTTTATCTGTTCCATGGAGGCAGAAAGACCGAGGCTCTTCAGACCCTCGGGAGACTGGATAATTTTCGCAATGACGTTCCTGAACTTTCGGGGCTTCTGGGTTACGAAGAGAGCGAAGGTGTCTACTCGGCCTGGGCTTTTGACAACCTTCTCGCTCTCCTGGCTATAGAAACGGTTTTGCAGAACGGTAGTCAATGATCGAAAAGGGGTGTGATACCGGTGTCAGAAAGAACCCTTAAAAGAAGCATCTTTATAAAACTTACCGCGGCTTTCTGCGGATTCATGGTTCTTTTCACCTGGCAGTTCATGAATTTTTCTGTGCCCTTCGAAGATTATGTCATGTCCATAGTAACTGCGGGATGCCTTTTCGTTGGTCTGGCCCTGGGTCTGCGAGGAAGTCTGATCGTAGCGCTTCTTGTCCTTTTCGGCTATGGGACTATCAAGATCGGTCTTGTTCTCTGGCTTCAGCAGCCTGTTCTTATAGGAGCTCCTCAGCTTTTCTGGCTTCTGGCCGTTCCTGCCGCGGCTTTCGTCAGTGGATCTCTCCACGAATCGGTCGACGGGGTCATAGAAAGGCTGGGAACTCTCAACACCGAGATAGAGGACCTGGTTGCGGTGGATGAGATGACTGGCCTGGACAATGCCAAGAGGTTCGCCTTCAGGGTCGTCGAGGAGATCTCGAGGTGCAAGAGGTACGGGGGAGAGTTTTCTATCATGCTGGTGAAGATAGCCTTTCTCGACGAACTGGAAGATGTTCATGGCCTCAGGGTCCAGAAACTGGTGGTCCAGAAGGTGGCCGAGACTCTCAAGGGAATGAAAAGACTGGAAGACTTCATCGCGAGGATTGGCAGGGACGAGTTTTCATTTGTCCTTCCAAACACCCCCAAAGATGGCACTACGGTGCTCAAGGAAAGAGTACGGGAAAAACTTCCCTATCTGGATATTTCCCCCGCGGGTGAAGAGTTCAGAAGGATCAGGCTGACCATAAGAATAGGTATAGCAACGTTCCCTTCTGAAGGAGAGGAGTATATCCCCCTGCTGAACGTGGCGAGGAGGGATTACGAGTATGACCACGGCTAGGTGGTCGGGGTGGATAATTTCTCTGATATCTCTTTTTATTTTCTCCGTTATCTGCGGATCTTGCCCGGCTGAAGCCAGACAACCAGGAAGAGGGCGGGTTTTGCTTGTCCATGATTCGGGAGACCTGCTGCCCTCCAGTACCGCGGATCCTGTCCTTATGATGAGCATTCTCCTGTCCCGTTTTGCCGAGGAAGTAACAGTCGGCGGCGGAGGGGATTATTCCCGGGAAATATTGTCAGGTTTCGACGGGGTTGTAATAGTATCAACTGTAGAGGGGATCTCGGAACTCAAGTTGCCCGAGACCGATGTCCCGGTTGTCTGGGTCGGTACAGGAATTCCCAGGAATCTTCCGATCCAGGTCAATGTCGGGGATGAGTTTTTTTTCAACTTCGACCATGTCAGGTACAAGGACAGGCTCCTCTTTGCGGGCAAGCAGCATCAGTCGGTTTTTCTGGAAGCGGGGGATGGTGTGGAAGTGCTTGCGCAGGCTACGGATCTGCAGAGAAGTGTCCCCCTTGCGGTTCATCTTCCGGGTATGTCTCTCTGGATCTTCTCCGGTATCCCCTTCTGGGAAGGAGGGGAAATGGTGTTCGCTGACATCCTCTATGATGTCTTCGGAGCCCAATGGAAGAAAAGTTCGATTTATGTGAGGCTTGACGGAATTGACCCCTTCACTGATGCCGGACAGGTGGAAAGAGTAGCGGACTGGCTCAGAGAAAGGATGATACCCTTTGCCGTTTCCTATTCTCCGGCCAACTGGGAGGGTGGAACGGGCAATCTTGTCACCATTGAAAGGAACCGCCCTCTTGTGGATCTTCTGAAGCGCCTTTCGGAATATGACATTCCGCTGGTGATGAGAGGCTTTGCAGGAAACCACCGCCGGGTTCCATACGAGAACGCTGCTGAATTCTGGGATTACGAGAACGATGCTCCCCTGCCAGAGGCAGGGAAGATCCTTCAGGAACGGATTGCAGACGGTATTTCGGTTTCCGCCCGACTGGGGATAAGGCCTTCGGGGTTCATGGCGCCGGGATATAAACTCCCGCCCGAACTCCTCGATCCGGTCGGCGACAGATTCAGGATCATGGCAGGAAGGGTCCAGGTCAGCGAAGTGACTTCAGAGGCATCCTACGTCCCGCCTTTTCCGGCCCGGGTAAGGAACATGATCTTGCTGCCGGAGAACCTGGGCTATGTATCACGATACAGACCCCAGGAGGATATTTCGCTGATACTTTCGAAAAGCCTCGACATGACCGTGGTGAGGGGGGCACTGGGATCTTTTGCCTATGATCCCGTTCTTGGGGTGGATATGCTGGATCTCATCGTGTCGGAGATGCGAAAACAGGGTTACGGGATAGACTTTGTTTTTGATATTCCGGAACCGGTCCCCATACTCGAAGGGGCGGAAGCCATCGAAGACTCAAGCGGGTTTGAAAGATCGAAAAGAATGGGAGAACTGGCCGGATACGTGCTTCTGATTTCCGGAGTGCTGGCTGGCCTCTTCCTGGCGACAATATACATAAGGAGATCACTGGGACGAAGGAGGGATCTGTTCAGTTGAAGGCCCTTGCTGCCATTTTCATTATTTCTTTATCTCTCCTGACCTTCTGCGGTTCCTCTATTGCCGCTCCGACGGCACTGGTGTTGCATGATGGCCTGACAGAGACCTTTGCCGTATCCCTTGTCAATCTGCTGGGACATTTCAGGGAATACGAAGCAAGAACTTCGCTCCTGGACAGCACAGAGCCTGGCGAGATTGTTTCTGCCGAGGCTGTGTTTGTCCTTATGGCCTATGATTCACCCCCTCCCGGACCGCGGGTAAGGGAAGCACTTGAAAAAAGGACGGGCCTGACGGTTTTTGCCGGGGAGCATCGATGGATGGGATCTCTTCCCTCTGTTTTGATATGCGACAGGGTCAGTTACAGGGGCAGTTCCTTCTGGATAGAAGGGTATGCAGTCAGAAAAAAGGAAAAACCCTTTGGCGAGACTGTGGTTTCAATGTCCCAGTCTGGTCAGGACGTTCCTTTCATTGAGAAAAACGGTAATCGGTGGATGATACATGGTATCCCGATGTTTGAGGTCCCGGCCTGGATAATGGCCGATGTTCTCCATGATATCCTGGGAATATCCCATGCTCCGAAAAGGACGGCAATGCTGCGGCTTGAAGATATAAACCCGTCATATTCTGGCGAAAGACTGAAAAAACTCCAGGACTGTATAGAGTACCTCTACAGCGAGGGTGTTCCCTTCTCAATGGCGGTTTTCCCTGTCTTCATAAACGCAAGAGGGGAACCCCGAGCTCTTTTGATCACCGACAACGAACCATTGATGAAACTTCTGCGAAGGGCGGAGAAAATGGGCGGAACAGTGATCATGCACGGAACCTCCCATCAGTACCACCAGGTCTCCGGGGAAGGGTCCGAGTTCTGGGACGTTGAGACTGACGGTCCCATACCGGACGAAAAGGCCTATTTTCACGAGAGGATGAGGTATGGGTTATGGCTCTTTAAAGAGGCCGGGCTTCATCCCAAACTTTTCGAGGCTCCCCACTACAACATGCCCCTGAGCCTCCAGAAGGAACTGACAGGTTACTTCGGGACCATTGCCGGCTCCCTTATGATCACCGATGAAAGCTACACGATTTCTCAGGATTTCCCCTATATTATCTACAGATCCTGGGCGGGTCTCACGGTTCTTCCGGAGCAATTGGGGTACATCGCTACAGACGCGGAATCCATGTCGATCGTCACCATTCTGGAGCGGCTTGATATCCTTACTGCGATCATGCGGGATCCATTCGCCTGTTTCTTTTACCATCCCTATGTTGCCGGAGACCTGTATCTGAGAAAACTAGTTCCTCAGATAAGGGACAGGGGTTATGTTTTCGCAGACGTTTCGCAGTTCGGGGGCGATCCCCTTGTTGTAGTTACAAGTGCAGATCACATCTGGCCTCTTGCTTACTCGAAGGTCCCATTATCGAGATATCTGCCTCTGATAGTCGGGCTTATTGGTGCCGCTATTCTGGTAATAATCTATTTCAGGCAGACAAAAAAGAAAAAAAGGGAGATGTTCCGGGGATGATCGGGCCCATCGATTATGTTTTCATAGCATGTCTGGTCGTTATATGGAGCGTGCTTCTTTACCACGTGGTCCTTTCCTATGCCGGATACCGGTACTCCCTTTCGGCCCAGAAAGAGAAAGAACGTCTTGACGAGACCCCTATCGGAGAACTTCCTTCGGTGACTGTTCTTGTTCCGGCCCATAATGAGGAAGCGGTAATAGAAAAAACCCTGCTTGCTCTCGCGGCTATGGATTATCCGACGGGCAAGGTGGAAATAATCTGCATTAACGACGGTTCCAGGGACAGGACAGGAAAGATAGCAAGAAAAATATCCGAATCATCAAAGGGAAAGATCCGGGTACTCGATGTTCCGAAAGAAAGATCGGGAAAGGGCAAATCAGAGGCCCTCAACTTCGGGCTCGAACACGCGTCGGGGGAGATCATAGCCGTATATGATGCCGATAACACCCCCGAAAGAAGCGCCCTTCTTTACCTCGTTCGAAACCTTGTCGAGGGAAAGGATGCTCTTGGGGCTGTGATAGGGAAATTCCGGACCCGCAACCAGGACAGGAATCTTCTGACCAGGTTTATAAATCTTGAGACGATCTTTTTCCAGTGGACGACTCAGGCTGGAAGGTGGAACCTCTACCGTCTGGCGACAATTCCGGGGACCAATTTTGTCGTCTGGACCGAACTGCTGAAGTCGCTGAAGGGCTGGGATCCCAAGGCGCTGACGGAGGACACCGAACTTTCTATCAGGATCTACCTTGCAGGAAAATTCATCAAGATGATTCCCTATGCGGTTACCTGGGAGGAGGAGCCAGAAAGGTGGCCGGTATGGTTTAGACAGAGGACAAGGTGGGCCATGGGGAACATCTACGTTCTGAAAAAGTACTTTCTGTCGCTTTTGTTCAGGGGTAAATTCAGGCTTTACTGGGACATACTGTACATGCTTCTTATCTATTTTCTTTTCCTGACCAGTGTGACAACATCTCTTGTAATATTCCTGCTTGGACTTACAGGCATAGGAAACATAGTGCTTGAAGGCCCCTTCAACATTCTCTGGTTTCTGGCCGCGGTTCTTTTCGTTACGGAGATGGGGATATCCCTAACCGCGGAACCCGGCGAGGACAGGGCTACAAATCTGACGATTGCACTGGTAATGTACTTCACGTACAGCCAGCTCTGGCTGATCGTGATGTTCAACGCGCTGATAAAGAGTTTCTTGTCGCTTTTTCGAAAGGGAGGACACTTCTGGGTAAAGACGGAGAGGGCGGGGTGATGGATTTGAGGCTTTCTGGAAAGATCTGTGTTGTAAGGGTTCTTGCCTGTTTATTTGCCGGATTGTTTGTTACCGGAGTTCTGTCTACTCCTGGTGAATGTACTGTAAACTCTGTCAGGACCGGGATTCAGCCCGGCGGAGCCAGGATCGTGGTCGATCTTGACAGGGCTTCGGAATATTCGGTCTCAAGGAGCGGTAGTGAGCTCCGGATCACCATCAATACGGGGATAGCGAGGCAATTGTCGGGCAACTTCCCGGCAAACCGTGCAGCATCTTCCTACAGGGCCTTACCTTCAGGGAACGAAACCCTTGTTACGGTAGTGCTCAAGTCACCCGAGGTTTCGGTCAGGCATTTTAAACTAGTGAAGCCAGACAGGATAGTTATCGACATATCTCCGGAAAGTAAAACGGCTGTGTCGGATACTCCCACCCCAAAAATAGCCCCAGCGCAGGCCCCCGCCCCCGCGCCGGCTGTGCCAGCTACCGGAGCGCAAGGACTTGTGCCGGCCCCTGGTTCTTTCGGGAAAGGACCACAGACCTTCAACTCTCCCCTTACTCAGGTCGACATATCTGTCGGGAGCGTCTTTTCCAGCCAGTCCTTTTTCGTTGATATATCCCCGACATGGAAGATCCTTGATGGAAGTTACATCCATCTCGTGCTCAGCCACTCCCAGACCACCAATCCCCGAATATCCAACGTTGTGGTCAACGTCAACAACGATCCGGTTTATACAATTGTTCTGGACCGAAACAATATCTGGAAGGGAGACATAAAGATCCCCGTTTCCCCTGAGTATTTCGGGGAGGGGACCAACACAATTACCCTCAACAGCTACATGCGATCTATCGAGGAACAGTGTCAGGACATAGACAATCCGGGGAACTGGATGAGGATCCACAGGGAAAGCTTTGTACATGTCAGGTATATCCCCGGAAGTGATCTCAGGCTGATGGAGTTTACGTCGCCTTTTTTTGAAACAAACCTCAACCACAAGGAAAACAGCGCAATAGTGATCCCTGACGGTTTTGAACCTGGCGAAGCGGAGGCGGCTTACGAGATGCTCCTGTCCTGGGCAAGGAGTTCCAGATTCAAGGATTTCCGGCCAAAGGTCATACCGATAAGCGAACTGACAACGGAGATTGCTTCCACCTTCCACATAATCTACCTTGGAAGAAAGGAAAAATTCCCGAAATCGGTTCATGACGCATTTGGGACACCAGCGTCTATCAAGGGGTCCAGTTATCTATCCTCTTTCCTTAACAGCCAGGGAAAGGGCAGGCTGCTGATAACTGCCGAGACCTCTCAGGGTGTCAGTTTCGGGGTCAGGGCCCTTATGCTTCCAGAACTCAGGGAGCAGATGAACGTCAGGAATCTTTCGCTTGCTCTTGATACGCCCCTGCCCCAAAGAAAGGCCAGGAGTGAACTTGACGCGGAATTGCCTTTTTCCCAGATATTCACTGGAGATGTTGTCTTCAGGGGGACCTACAGTCACGAGAGATTCCTCTCTTTCAGGGTTCCGCCTCAGTGGGACCTGAAAGGGACCCCTCGGATAGTACTTAGATACAGGCACTCCCCGGTTCTGAACGAACGCAAATCCGCCCTGACCGTTGATTTCGAGGATGTACCTAGGAAGTCGGCTCCTCTTGGTGTTACCACATCCGAGGAAGGTCGTCTCGATGTTCCGGTTCCGAGGGACATCAAGGGTGGGGACTTTCTCAATTTCAATCTCAGGGCATACCTGGACATAGATACCTTTGACTGCGGCCATAATTTCACAGAAGCGGCCTGGCTTGTGGTGGACAAATCATCATATCTCCACCTTCCCCACACCCTTAAAAGGATCTCACCCCTTCTTGAGCATCTTCCCCATACCATATCCGACGGGAATGTGAACGTATATCTTGGCCCAGGTACTGACGGCAATGCCCTGACATCCCTTGGCAACATGCTCATATACTGGCAGCAGAACCTCCTTGGGGACCTGTTTCTCTCGGTGAAGAACCTGAGTGCCTTCTCATGGGATGGAGCCGTGGGCAATTCGATAGTTCTGGCCTCTGTACCGGATATCAGGGGAAAGGGCATCCCCATATCGGTCGGGTATGACCCTGCGAAGAAAAGTATAATTTCCGGCCCCAAGGTACCGGTTGTTCCTGAATTCGGGGAAAGGGCGGTCCTTTTCCAGCTTCTCTCCCAGAAGGATTCCAGCCTTGCCCTGGTGATGGGCTGGGCGAGATCCGTTCCAGGTGGAGACATCTTCAACGACGCGATCTTCAGGAACAGACTCCGTGGCGATATATGTCTTGTTGCTCCCGATGGCAGGGTCGTTCCCTTCTACCTGGAGACTCCGGAACCCGAACCGGCAGGGAAAATTTCCAGGGAGTGGTACATGGAGATCGTTGACAAGTTCAGGGGCGACAGGACAACACTCGGCATATTCGCACTTGGAACATCCCTGGTGCTCTTTGTCCTCTTCGTGTCTCTTGTCAGGAGCATGAAAAAACGCTGACCCGGTTCGAAGAAAAACTTTTTTCAGGGATCTCCCCTTTCGGGAGGTCCCTTTTTTTGATACAATCCCCGCTGGATGTTGACGGGAGTGATCCCATGGATAGAGAGACCCTTCACCACGAACTGTTCATGCGCTTTGCCATCGAAGAAGCTCTTGCAGCATTCGAGGTTGGGGAGGTTCCCGTCGGAGCCGTCCTGGTGGTTGATGGAGAAATCGCGGGACGGGGACACAACATGAGGGAAAGCCTTACGGATCCGGCCGCTCACGCAGAAATGACTGCTCTCAGGGAAGCCGCTTCAGGGTCCGGAAGATGGATCATCGATGGCGGCACTCTCTATTCGACCCTTGAGCCGTGTCCAATGTGTGCTGCGGCCCTGGTGCAGTCAAGGGTAGAAGCCATAGTTTTCGGAGCCAGGGACTTCAGGTGGGGAGCCTGCGGCACCCTGTACGATATTCCAGGGGATTCAAGGTTGAACCATAGGTGCAAGGTTACCGGTGGCATACTCGCCGAAGAATGTGCTAAAATGCTCCGGGAGTTCTTCCGGGCCAGGCGAAAAGGTAACCGGGCAAGGTGTGGAGAGATGGCCGAGTGGTCGAAGGCGGGCGACTCGAAATCGTCTAGGCGGTGATGAGCC
>DAOTIQ010000011.1:0-5511 GCA_035448245.1 Thermovirgaceae bacterium
TCCTCTGGGCATCCTGGGCATGATAATCGGAATGTCCATGAGAAGAATGGGGATCGTGACCGAACCGGCCTCGGCCCTTTCCCATTTTATAGCTACAGGGTTTCATCCCCTTGTCGGGGGGGTACTCTGGGGCGGGATCCTGATAACCGTGATCGGGACAGCGGCTGGACTCACTTTAGGGGTGGCCGTGAACATCGTCTCGGATATCCTGGCCCCACGTTTCCCAGGCCTCTGCGGGGGAAATTCGTCAGCCACGGCAACCAGATGTGCCGTGCTAGCACTGATCCTTGCCGCGGGTCTTGCTGGAATTGCAGGACAGGGCTCGATGATACTGAAGTGGAGTTACCTTAGCATGGGGCTGAGAGGATCGGGAATATTTTTCCCTCTTGTTGCCTCGGTTCTTTTCCCGGGGAGGCTGTCTCCGGGAATGGCAGCGATCTCTGGCGGAGCCGGGCTTCTTGCCACCATCATGTGGCCCCTGTCCGGTCTGCCCCTGGAGCCACTTTTTGCAGGGCTTTCGGTTTCGGCGGCTGTCGTCTTTCTCGGGATACGTTACGGCAGGAGAGAACATCCCCTGCCGTAACAGAGTCAGGACCTACCTCTTGTAGCCAATAATATTTCTCAGCAGGTCTTTCCTGTCTTTTACATCGGCCTCGCTCTCCACTCCTGTCGGAGAGTTGCCGTCGATGACACCGGCGATCCCCCGTCCCTGTTCGCTGCCAAAAACGAGAACCTGCAGAGGGTTTGCCGTCGCGGCAAATATCCTGCATACCTCCTGGACCTGCTTGATCCCGTTGAGAACGCTTATGGGGAAACCGTTCCTCATGAGGATGACAAACGAGTGTCCGGCACCCAGCGCAAGGGCATTATCCCTCGCCGCCTCGACAAGGTCTGATGAATTACCCTCCGACCTGACCAGGCATGGCCCGGAGGCCTCGCAAAAGGCAAGGCCAAATTCAAGTACCGTCGATGATGTCGCAAGAACCTCGAAAAGATCCTCGACGGTCTTGATGAAATGGCTCTGTCCCAGGATTACATTGCATCCCTCGGGAATTTCAATATCCACCAGGTCCCATGCTACTGTTTTTCCGGCCATTGTCCCAACCTCCTCCATGAATAATGAAGTTTTTACTTCCTTCCGGATCCTTCGCTCACGGATTCGGACAGGATCTCTTCCAGTGGCTCCAGAATATGCGCAAAACCACCTGCCGAAGCCGGCGGAAGAACTATATGGGCGACCTCCCTCAGGGACGCTCTGGCATCATCCATCGTTATCGCTATGTCGGCAAACCTCAGCATCTCCAGATCATTCAGGTGATCCCCCGCCGCGGCCACGATCGAAGGCCGTTCGCTTTCCTGCATGAGGCTGATCATCTTTTGAAGGGCAGCCCCCTTCGAGACCCCTGAAGGAAGGATGTCAAGAAAACCGTTTCCGGCCATGACGGCACGACATTCCCCCGCGAGCCGCGAGGCCCCGACCCTTTGTCCCGCTGACTCGACCTCACCCGGGTCCCCATACAGGATAACACGGTAAACACCTTCTATCGGTTCGGGGAACAGAAGCCCTTCATCCACTGGCACGCCGATCTTCGAGAAGTATTCCGCCGCCAGGTCGTCCCCTTTTTTACACAGGACATTCTCATCACGGAATACCTGTATTCCCCATGGAATGTCCCACAGCATTTCCAGAACATCCTTCACTACGCGGGGATCCAGTTTCTGTCCCCAGATCTCGCGGCCCGTGGCCGCGTCCATGACCCTGGCGCCGTCGTAAACAATGGTAATCGACGAGGCACCGGTCCTTATAATATGTTTTTTTGCGCTTCCGAGGATCCTCCCCGTGGCAAGTACCATGTCCCATCCCCTTGCCACAAGCGCGTGACATGCATCGGCAACAACTTCCGGAACATGGTCATCGTGAGCGAGCGTTCCATCGATATCGGCGACGAGCAATTTTTTCATGCTATACCCCCCGGGAGCAGGTCTGCCTGCCCTTTTCCTGTTCATTTAATACTACCATGGGACTGGTGCTGAACATAACCTTTTTCCTCTTGATTGTTATCCAATTGTGGTAACATATTCATATTTCCATAACTATTTTCAGGAGGTGTAGGTTTTGAGGAAGATCCTTGTTCTGGCATTGCTTGCAGTTTTTGCGGTTTCAGGTTTTGCCGCGCCAGCTCTTTCCGCGGATGTGATCAAGGTGGGCTATCTCGCCGCCCTTACGGGCGACTGGGCTGCCTACGGACAGACCGAGCTCAATGCGGCCAAACTTGCCGTCGCCGAGATCAACGCCAAGGGTGGAGTACTTGGGAAACAGATCGAGCTTTTCCCCTATGACTTCCGCACCAGGCCCGAGGACGCCGTCAACGCCTTCAGGCGCATGGCCGAGAACGACAAGGTCGTGGCCGTAGTGGGAGCCAACGGAAGCGGCATCAACATCGCCACCGCACCACTCGCCAACAAGTATGGCATTCCCCAGATAGGAACGGTCTCTACCAACCTTCTCGTCACTGTAAATGAAAAGGGAGAACTGAACCCCTTCATGTTCCGCACCTGCTTCACCGACCCGTACCAGGGTCAGGCCATTGCCGTTTTCACAGCGAAGGAGCTCAAGAAAAAGACAGCCGCCGTCCTTTATGACGTCGGCAGCGACTACTCCCAGGGGCTTCGCGAATTCTTCATCCAGTACTTCGAAGAATACGGCGGCAAGGTCGTTGCCGACCAGGGCTTCAGGGCCGGCACAGACGTAGACTTCCGCGCACAGTTGACCACAATTCGCGACAGCAAGGCTGAGGTCCTCGTCCTCCCCAACATGGGCAAGGAAATGGCCCTCATCATGAAGCAGGCACGCGAACTCGGCATGGATGATATCGTATTCGTCGGAGGCGACGGTTACGGCGAGTTCATGTGGGAGATCGCAGGAGACGCCATGGAGAACTCCTACTGGATCAACCATGTCGCTCCCGAAGACCCAGCAATGGCCGACTTCTTCGCCAACTACAAGAAGACCTACAACGACGAGTGCAAGGAGTTCGTCAACGGGATCCTGGCCTACGATTCTATCTATTGGCTGGCCGACGCCATCGAGAGGGCCGGCAAGGTCGACAGCACCGCCATCAGGGATGCTCTCAGGAACACCGTCAATGTACAGCTCCATCACGCCGTTATGTCGATCGACCCCGAAACTCACAACCCGAAGAACAAGACCGCCGTCGTACTTGTCGCCAAGGACGGACGGGCCCAGTTCTTCACGAAGGTCACACCTGAATAGAAACTCCCCTGTTTCAGGCAACGATTCTGACAGGGCGGACGCCGTAACAGGCGTCCGCCCTGTAGTTGCAGCATATTAAGGATGGTGAACCCGTTTTGGAAACTCTACTTCAGCAGGTGATCAACGGGCTTTCTCTGGGTTCGGTTTATGCTCTTATCGCAGTCGGATATTCCCTGGTTTATTCGATACTTCTCTTTTCGAACTTTGCGCACGGCGGATTTCTTGTCATAGGTGGATACATCTGCTACTACACTCTGGCAGCCGTGGGCCATAACATCTGGATAGCAAGTCTTCTGGCCATGGTCGGCGCAGGCGTTGCAGCGGTAATGGTCGAGCGCCTTGCCTACAAACCGATCCGTGAGAGAACCAACGTCACTCTATACCTGCTCATAGCTTCCATGGGAATGAGCATCGTTATCGAGAATATTTTCGTTGTGACCGTAGGAGGCCGCTTCAGGGCACTTCCACCGGTTATTCCGATGAACCCGGTAAGTGTCTTCGGCATTGCTACCACAAGTGCCTTCGATATCCTGTCGCTTGTTATGGCAGTCCTTTTCCTTACGGGACTCCAGATCTTCCTTTCCAGGACCAAATGGGGACTTGCCATAAGGGCAGCCTCCTACGATCTGCGGACTGCCGGGCTTATGGGCGTAAATGTCAACAAACTTATCTCCATCGTATTTTTCGTTGCCGGGTTGCTTGCCGCGGTCGGGGGCATCTTTCTCTCGGTCCGGTACACCCTTTACCCCCAGTTGGGCCTGATAACAATAAAGGCTTTCGTGGCAGCAGTCATTGGGGGCCTTGGGAGCCTTCCGGGAGCCGTGGTCGGCAGCCTTATCCTCGGGCTTGCCGAGATGCTGACGGCCGGGTTCATATCGAGTCAGATGAGAGATATTGTTGTTTTCGGTCTGCTTATTTTAACGCTTCTGTGGAGACCAACCGGCCTCTTTGGCAAGCACGTCTCCGAAAAGGTTTAGGGGAGGTGCAATATGTCAGGATATACTGAAGGCATCATCATTCTCATCTGCATCAATTCCATAGCGGCAATGGGCATAAGCCTCCTTACCGGATTCACGGGAATATTCAGCCTCGGTCACGCTGGATATATGGCGATAGGAGCCTATACGGCAGCGATCCTCTCAGTTCGCCATGATGTGCCGTGGATAGTGGCCGTGGTTGCCGGAGGAATGCTGGCGATGCTGATCGCGTGGCTCATCGGTATTCCGACACTAAGGCTGATGGGAGACTATTACGCAATCGCCTCCATAGGTCTTGGAGAGGCTATACGTCTTGTTCTTGAGAACTGGCAGTCCTTTACGCGAGGGGCCAGAGGATTCCCCGGCATTGATAATTTCACAACGCTTCCCGTCGCTGCAGGGTTTTTTATTGGAATGCTCGTTCTTATGTGGTTTTTGATAAGCGGGAACTATGGGCGCGCTTTCAAGGCCTGCAGGGACGACTACATAGCAGCATCCCTTCTTGGTTTCAAGACGGCCCATTACCGGGTCTTGAGCCTGGCAATATCCGGATTCTACTGCGGGATAGCCGGAGCGCTCATGGCCGGGTTCCTCACCTTTCTTCAGCCCATCATGTTTGACCTTAACAAATCGACAGAACTCACGGCCGTCGTCGTATTCGGAGGCCTGGGATCTCTCAGCGGCTCAATAATCGGCACGACCGTCATTGGAATAGTAACTGAGGTTTTCCGCCCCATATCCCAGTACAGGATGCTCATTTACGGCGCCATAATGGTCATCATAATGGTCATGCGACCCGAGGGAATTATGGGACAGCACGAACTCGGCCCCAGGCTTTTGCGCTCCCTCTTCTCCAGAAAACCTGCGGGGAAGGAGAATGCTACCAATGGCTGACATTATTCTCGACATCAGGGAACTGAATAAGCACTTCGGCGGAGTACATGCTGTACAGAACATATCCTTCTCTCTGGAACAGGGAGAACTTGCCGGGCTGATAGGCCCCAACGGTGCCGGAAAGACAACTGTCTTCAACCTGATAACCGGAGTTTATTCTCCCGACTCAGGGGCGATTATTTTTAAGGGAGAGGATATCGCGTCCTTCAAGACATACGACGTGGTCGGGAGAGGTATCGCCAGGACATTCCAGAACCTTCGCCTCTTCCAGAGATCTACCGTCCTTGAAAACGTCATGACGGCATGCCAGCAGCATCACAGGTACAACTTCTTCGAGGCTGTGACTCACCTGGGAAATTGGAAAAA
>DAOTIQ010000011.1:5611-32483 GCA_035448245.1 Thermovirgaceae bacterium
GAGTGGGTTTTCACTCTTTTTCCACGCCTGAGAGAACGAAAGGAGCAGCACGCGGGAACCCTTTCCGGAGGAGAGCAGCAGATGCTTTCCATTGGAAGGGCACTTATGTCCAACCCCAGGCTGCTTCTTCTTGATGAACCATCTCTCGGTCTTGCACCGATAATTATCCGCGACATTTTCCGTGAACTGAAAAGGATCAACGAAGAGGGAGTTACCATCCTTCTGGTCGAGCAGAACGCGCGCCAGGCACTTTTGCTTTCCCACAGGGGATATGTAATGCAGACAGGGAGGATCCTCATGGAGGGTTCTGCCAGTGACCTTCTGAATAACCCGGAGGTCGAGGCCGCGTATCTGGGAACAGCCAAGAAGTAGCGTTTCAGGCAATTTTGCGGATGAAAAAGCCCGGGCCTCAAGGCCCGGGCTTTTTCAGTACAATACTTGCTAGGCGTGCTTCTTTTTGAGTTCCTGAATAACGTCCTCCGTAAGGTCGGCACCTCCGAAGAACACCTGTGTCTTGTCAAGGACCACGGTCACGTTCTTTGCCTTGGCTACCGTCCTGATAGCGAGGTCTATGTCCTTGAATATGGGCTCCATTATCTTCTGCTCTTCGCGAGCAGCCTCCTGGCGTTTCGTCTCGAAAATACGCTGTTTCTCGTTGTTGTCAGTGGTCTTGTCCATTGCATCCTTGGCTTCGGCCTGTTTCTTTTCGACCACGCTCTTGATCTGTCTCTGCGCCTGCTCGAATTTGGGATGCTGGAACAGAACTTTCTGGGGATCGATAACACCGATCTTTTCCTCGGCGGCCGCCAGGCCTGCCAGGGCCGTAACGAGAAGAACACCCAGTATCAGAACGGGAATGATCCTTGCTGAACGCGACATAAAAGAACCTCCTTTGATTTCAGTCAATCAGGTAAATATTTTATCCTTACCAGCGGGCCCCGTCTAGGTATAATTACATATATACCGCTGAACCCATTGGAGGAATCGATTTGAACAACTGCGTTGCAACCTTTGATACTACCCACATGGCCATCCTTTTCGAAAAGACCTGCCGAAGCGCGGGACTGGATGTAAAGATAATCCCCGTCCCCAGACATCTCTCGGCGAGTTGCGGCCTGGCATGCCGGTTCGAGTGTGAACAGTCCGAAAAGGTTCGTTCCATAGCCTCCGGTAATTCGATCGAAGTCATGGAATACCACGAAATATGAAAGATCCTGAAAAAACTCCGCCACGGTGACCTTTGCCGGGGCCCTTACACTGCGGCCCAGGCCAGGGCCGCAGTGACATCATTTCCGGATGACCTCACGGCCTCAATGCAACTCCTGAGTGTGGCTCCGGTGGTAACAACATCATCAACAATACATATGTTTTTTCCCCGCGGGATATTACCTCTCCATAAAATGGCATCCCTGGGCATTTTTTTCCTTTCCCCCGACGCCATACCTACCTGGGTGGGTCTGGTGATCCCCCACTCCAGACGTTCTCCAAACTCGGCATTCCAGATATCTGCGATCCCTCTGGCAAGTTCCAGGGACTGGTTATACCTCCTGGGACTTCCCCCGTGCAAGGGAACGGGAACCAAAAAGGCGTTATCGACAGCAACCAGGGTTCTTCCCATGCTTCTTCCCATGAGCCTGCCGAGTTCCCTGCGAGAGCCGTACTTTACCATGTGAACAAGGTCCCTCGGGAGGCCCCTGAAGGCGTTACAGACCCTTACAGGGACACTCCCTCTGTGGTTTGGGCAAGGAAAGACTCCCATGCACTCCATACACATCTCCCTCAGCGGGTACTGCGCAAGCCCGTCCAGGCAGGTCCCGCAGGCGGGCGTTGCGACTTTCCCGCAAACAGGACAGGACACCGGCCACAGTAGATGCAGTAGCAGTTTCGTGACCCCGGCAATTAAGTCTTCAGACAGGACTATTTTTTCGCCGCCCTGGAAAGGATCTCTGCCCTGTCCGTTCTTTCCCATGCGGGAAGCGGATCCAGGTCGATCCTTCCCATGTGGCCATAGGCAGCAAGAAGCCTGTACTGGGGCCTGCGAAGGTCCAGATCCCTGATGATCGCTGCCGGCCTGAAATCGAAATTCTCCCTTACGAGAGCTGTGAGTTCGCAGTCGGGGATGACCCCCGTGCCGTTGGTCTCAACCATAAGGGATACCGGATGAGCCACACCTATTGCGTAGGCTACCTGAATCTTGCATTCGCGCGCAAGGCCCGCGGCGACAACGTTCTTGGCCGCATAGCGGCTCATGTATGCTGCCGAACGGTCGACCTTTGTGGGATCCTTTCCCGAGAAGGCTCCTCCACCGTGAGGGACAACTCCTCCGTAGGTGTCTACAATTATCTTTCTTCCGGTTAGCCCGGTGTCGGCCATGGGTCCCCCCATTACGAATCTCCCCGTCGGATTGACGAGGATCCTGGGAGCAGTTTCCATCAGGTACTCAGGAATAACAGGGTTTATTACCTCGCGGATAATATCATCCCTGATCTGTCCCGACTCAACGGCGGGGTGATGCTGTGAAGAGACCACCACTGTGTCCACTCTTATCGCCTTGCCGTCAAGATATTCGATCGTTACTTGCGTCTTTCCATCGGGGCGCAGATAAGGCAGAGTCTTGTTCTTGCGAACCTGGCTTAGTCTTCTGGAAAGCCTGTGAGCAAGAGCGATGGGGAGAGGGAGAAATTCTTCTGTCTCGTCGCAGGCATACCCGATCATCATCCCCTGGTCACCGGCTCCGATACTGTTGATTTTTTCCTCCGACATCTCGCCTTCACGCAGTTCCAGCGACTGGTCCACCCCGCAGCTGATATCGGAGGACTGTTCGTCTATGGCCGTTAATACAGCGCATGTGTCACCGTCAAAACCGTACTTGGCCCTGGTGTAACCAATATCCTTGACTATGTTCCTTGCCAGTCGGGGAATATCCACATAGCAGTTGGTG
The DNA here is from genome assembly GCA_035448245.1 of Thermovirgaceae bacterium. GTDB lineage: Bacteria > Synergistota > Synergistia > Synergistales > Thermovirgaceae > DAOTIQ01. The sequence continues at coordinate 8,553 of DAOTIQ010000011.1, forward strand.
GTTATCTCTCCGGCTACTACCACAAGGCCGGTAGTTACAATGGTCTCGCAGGCAACCCGGCCCATGGGGTCATCCTTGAGTATCGCGTCCAGAACACCGTCGGATATCTGGTCGGCCAGTTTGTCCGGATGTCCCTCTGTCACAGACTCGGATGATACAAGATACTTTCTTTCCAATTACCTTCCACCTCCCTGGTTTTTTGGGCAGATCTTCCGATTCCTGCCCGTAAACGGATAGTTCCTCATGATCGTTTCATGAGTATTCTATCGGCTTTCGAAGAAGCATCATTGCTCCTTCTTCGTGCCTGAACCCCAGTCTCGAAAGAAAAGGGGCCAGTTCGCTCGTGTAGGTAATTATCAGCGGCAGATCCCTCAGGCCAGGGTGATCGAGAGCATAATCAAGAAGCGAAGAGCCAAGACCCTTTCCCTGGTGATCCGGATGAACCATTATATCCCAAAGGGACGCCCTGAAAACAAAATCCGTAAGGACCCGGCAGAAAGCGACCAGTTCTCTGCTGTATCTCACAGAGAAGCACATGGAAGTCCCCTGAAGCATGCGGTCTATCTGCTCTATCGAACGGCTTCTCCCCCACCTCGTGAACCGGTACAGTTCCTGGAGGTCGTTTGCCGTAACGGCATTCTTGCTGTCGTAGAAAAGGTACCTTTCCGTCTCTTTCGGCATTGTCAGACTTCCCTATCCCCCGGTCCCGGGTTAACAGCATCTACAGGAACGGAAAAACCCATTCCTCCAAGTATCTTCCCCAGGTCCCCTCCCCTTGCGTCAACGCTGACAGGGAGCTGTACAACCTGACCCGTGCCGCATTTGCGGCAGGTCCACCTGGCTCTTGCGATGCCATCGCTGTCGGGAGTCCCCGGAATAATCCTGAACTCTCCGCAAATCTGGCAGGCTACGATAAGCATTCTGTTTTTCGCCTTTCCGGGTCACCTGGGAGAAATTTCATTCGTCGATCACCTGGATCGCGACTTGAACGGGACCCTCTGAATAAACATCTGAATCTGCCCTTATCACCACCGTGGAATTTTTGTCTTTTCCAGAAAGGGCATCTACGGCCTCGAAAAAATCAGAGGCACCAAGGTTACCGACGGTCCCTCTCAGTGGATCCGGAAGGACTCCATCGCTTTTTGCGCGGGTGTTGACTGCAGTGAGTATCGCATAAAGACGGGCTTCGGCCTCTTCGGGAGAGAGCGACCCCGGCAGTCCCGTCTCCCTGGCCAGCACGTGACCTCTTTCATAGATTTTTTTGCTTTCGTGGATAGTCGCCTCAGCGGCTATCATCTCTCCCTGGACAGTGTTCTCCGATGCGATAAGCCTCAGGATCATCCTGGCATCGGATTCGATGCAGCAATCCCTGATCTTCCTGGTTGATTCCGGACCGATCCATATCCTTACCTCTTCCGCATCGACACCGTAACGTATGGATATGGAGCTCCGCGCCTCCCTGAGGAGATTTTCCATTATCGCCTCGGGGCTTCTGTCTGTTCCTGCAGAAGAGGGAAGTATCACAGCCTGGGCTATCATCTCACCCGCAAATACCACTATCCTTCCGCCCCGGATGTATTCCAGCCCTTCCCTCAGCCTCTGGGATTCCGTTTTGAGGGTGTCAACTTCTTTCTCCAGGGACGATCTTTCATTTTGCAGTTCCTCCAGGCTGGAAAGGGTCGCCTGTTGTTCGGCCTTCGCCCTTTCCAGTTCCGCCTCTATCTCTCTCAACCGGGTCTCGCTGCGATCCAGGTCACCTTCGACATTGGCCAACTGGAGCTGCTTGGATACAAGGTCCTTCTGGTTGTCAAGGAGTCTAGTCTCAAGATCAACGAGTTCCGTCCTGCTCCCCTGAAGTTGCGATGTAAGTTCCGTTATCTGTTTTTGGACGAATTTCATGCTGAAGATAGCTGTCCGTACTGTCTGGGACGTTGCTGAAAGAACAGCGAGTGTCAGGATAGTTATCAGTATCCCTGATACTACCGTTATCAGTGAGGATGTGGCCCTCGGCCTCAGACCAAAGATGCTGATCCGCTTCTTGCCAAAGCGCATGCCAACAATGTCCCCTATATAGGCGACTATGGAGCTCACTGTAAGAAGGATAATAATCAGCATCCAGTTCATTTCCATGACCAGATCCATCAATCGACCGGCACCCCCTGCCATGTAACGTTACCACATTACACGCCTCTTTGAACAGCAAGGGCCGGGGAAATTCCCCGGCCCTGATATTATCCCGTTTTGTCCCTCCGTGTGGGAAGATTACTTTGCGCACTCCCTGAAAACTTCTTTGGAAATGTCCAGGGCATGCTGCAGGTCTTCCAGGGGAACGTTGAGTGCCGGACGGAACCGGATCGAGACATCTCCACAGGGAAGAACCAGCATCTTTTTGGCCCAGAAGGATTTGAGCGCCTTGTTGCGCATCTCTCCACTGTCAAAGTCGTAGGCACACATCAGACCCTTGCCCCTGACGTTCTTGATAAGCGTCGGGAACTCCGCCTGGAGTTTCCTGAGTCCGTCCAGAAGCGCTGGCCCGGCCGTATTCGCCACGTAGTCCAGCACATTGTCCTCTTCGTAGATCTCAAGGTATCTTGTCGCCCTTATCATGTCGACCAGGGTCCCGCCCCATGTCGAGTTGATACGGCTGGAAACCTTGAAACAGTTGTTTTCAACTTCATCAACCCTGGGGCCAGCCACCAGACCGCAGATCTGGGCCTTTTTCCCAAAGGCGAACATGTCAGGTTTTACGGGTGCGTGGTGTTCGAAGGCCCACATCTTGCCCGTTATACCCATTCCACACTGGACCTCGTCGAAAATAAGAAGGATCTCTTCCTGATCACAGATCTCCCTCAACTGCTGGAAGAACTCGGTCCGGAAGTGGTTGTCTCCGCCTTCACCCTGGATGGTCTCTATGATAATGGCACAGATATCGTCCGGGTTGTCCCAGATAGCCTGCTTGATCTGCTTGACAGCTGTCCTTTCCAGCCAGGTCACAACACCGTGGTTCTCTTCGAGGGGCCAGTATATCTTGGGATTGATGACCCTGGGCCAGTCGTATTGCGCGAAGAACTGGTACTTGTTGGGATCCTGGGTGTTTGTTACGGTGAGGGTATAACCGCTGCGGCCATGGAAAGCCTCGTTGAAATGAATAACCTTTGTTCCCCTGCGTCCCTTGATCGCATCTCCCTTGCTGATCTTGCCCTTTTCGAGAAGTTTCTGGACTTTCCAGTCCATTGCGACCTTGAAGGTATTTTCGACTGCAAGTGTCCCGTAGTCAATAAAGAAGACGTGTTTGAATCCCTCAGGAACGGCAATATCACCAAATGTTTTTACGAATTTTGCCATAGGTTCGGTATAGATGTCCGAACTTGCGACCTTGTTGATGGCGGCCTTGAATATTGTCTCCTTGAATTCGGGGTTGTCCAGTTTGGGGTGGTTCATTCCGAACGGGGCAGAAGCAAAGAATGTGTAAAAATCCAGCCAGTCCTCACCGTTGATCTTGTTGATCATGTGAGAGCCCTTTGATTTCTCCATATCGATGACGATATCGAATCCGTCGCGGAGAAGCCATTTCCTGATCTCCTCAAAAGCTTCCGGTGCAGCAACAGTCCTGTCTACCTTTGCCATTCGAGCTACCTCCCTGTGATTTATTCTTCGGGATGCCAGGCATCCCGTGATTCCTGAAAATAAATTTACCCGCGACCACCATACTCATCCTGACTCGTCCGGGCTATCTCCGGAGGGCTCAAACCGGGCAAGCGGAACGTGGATCCTAAAGGTCCGGGTAGGGACTTTTCAGCAAAAGAGACTCTATCTCCTCCGCGCTGAAAAATTTTCCGTTATTCATTCCAGGGCAATCAGCCGATGCCCTGTCCCAGTCCGACCTCGATCTTAAAAGGCTCGGCCAGAACGGGAACAGAGAGCACTGTGGTGGCCGGACAGGATAGATCATGCACCTTGCGGTCAGGGAAGAATACATGACGCATTCCCCATTCGGCTTTTCCCTGAGGCTCGGCCTTTTCCATCTTCCCGTAAGGAAAGACCTCCTGAAATCACCCTCGTTCTTCTCAAGGTACCTCGCAGCTGCTGTAATATCTTCGTCGGAAACCCATATCGCACCGGGATCACCCCTGCAGCAGCGACCACACCCCAGGCACGAAAAATATAAACCCTTTGACCACCATGGTTTATATTCTAAACCCTCACCGGTCATTTCTTCAACCTTAAATTACCATAACAGAAGTTTTTGCCCGTTACCATACTCTCTTGTCCCGGCGTCTTGAAGTCCCTATCAGTGAACCACTGTTCCTGAGTTTATCAATATCTTCCAGTGCTTTCCCTGTCCCAAGAGCCACGCACTCGAGAGGAGAATCTGCAACCCAGGCCGGGATAAGGGTTCTTCTCGTTATAAGTTCGGGAAGTCCCTTCAGAAGGGCTCCCCCTCCGGTAAGGGTTATTCCCCTGTCGATTATATCTGCGGATAGTTCCGGGGGAGTCTGCTCAAGGACATGTCTTATCCCCTCGATTATCATTCCAATGGTTTCCTCGATGGATTTCGCGATTATCCGGTCATTGATCTCTATCTGCCTCGGCAGGCCATGAACAAGATCCCGCCCCTTGATGACCATTACTTCTTCTGCCTGCCCAGGACAACTGCTTCCTATCGTCATTTTGATGTTCTCCGCTGTCTGTTCCCCTATAGCAAGGTTGAACTCCTTTCGGACAAACCTGAGGATGTTCTCGTCAAACCTGTCCCCTCCAACCCGGAGGGATTCGGTTACCACTATTCCTCCGTAGGAAAGAACGGCTATATCCGTTGTCCCGCCTCCGATATCAACAACCATGTTGCCCCTTGGTTCGGAAATATCCAGATTGGCACCGATCGCCGCGGCCATGGGCTCCTCGATCAGGAAAGCCTCCTTGGCTCCGATCTCGACAGCCGCTTCCAGCACGGCTCTTCTTTCCACATCAGTCGCGCCCGATGGGACACATATCATTACTCTCCGGCGGGTGAGACGGGCAAAGCCGGTAATTACTTTCTTCAGGAAAAATCTGAGCATGGCCTCTGTCATTGTGTAATCGGCAATAACACCATCCCTGAGAGGGCGGATCGCCACAACGTTGCCAGGGGTTCGTCCCAGCATGTTCTTGGCCTCGTTGCCCACCGCCACGATCCTGTCTGTATTCTGGTCAACCGCCACGACAGAGGGTTCTCTCAGAACGACACCTTTTCCCTTCATGAAAATTATTACGTTAGCCGTTCCGAGATCTATCCCGATATCCGTGCCCCACATGCAAAATTCCCTCCTTCGATCTATAACCCGACGAGAGGCGGCGGGAGTTTTAAGCCTTTTCCATGATGGAAGCCGCCCTCAAGGCGGCACCCATAGACTATATCCTATTCAGGGCTGGACCCTCAAGAGCGATCCAGAGAGGTGTCGCCATAACCGACTTTCCAAAGGAAGAGACCTTTTGCCGGAGCAGTGGGTCCTGCCTCCTCTCTGCTCTTTCCCTGGAGAAGAGATTCAAGCCAGGAAATATCTCTTTTTCCTGTTCCAACCAGATCGACAGAACCCAGTATGATCCTCACCATATTGGTCAAAAAGCTTTTTCCTCTTACCCTTACGCGGCAAAGAGGGCCTCTGGCCGAAAAATCAACTTTGGTGACGGTCCTCACACTGTTCTCCGGACGGTCACCCAGCCTGCAGAAAGCACCGAAATCATGTTCTCCCTTGATAGCGGAACAGGCTTCCCTTATTCTCCCATAATCCCAGAAAGATGTATTTTTCCATACATAGGGTTTTATGTGAGGTGGGCACCCGTGTTCCTTCCATACAAAATAGATATATTCCCGCCACAACGCGCTGTGGCGAGCGCTGAAATTATCCGGAACTTCCAGAACACGCAACACCGTGACGCTTTCGGGAAGGTTTGCGTCCAGAGCATTCCTGAGTTTTCCAGGCTCCCAATATCTGGACATGGAAAAGGATGCTACCTGCCCGGCAGCGTGAACTCCCTTGTCTGTCCGCCCTGCCACAGTAACAGGAACATTTCCTCCGTCCAGGATCGCCAGGGCTTTTTCAAAAGTATCCTGAATCGTCGCTCCCGCTATATCCTTCTGCTTCTGCCAACCGCAGAACTGCGACCCGTCATAGGAGAGCTTCGCGGCATATTTCAACGAAGATACTGTCCCCTCTCTGCAAGAAATGCGGCCACGGAGAAAAGAACCGCTACAGACAGAGCCATGGAATCCATACCGTCCCAGTCAAGGGGATTCATTCTTGTCCGACCTTCTCCACCCGAGTAGTTTCTTGCCTCCATTGCAGTTGCAAGATCATCGGCTCTCTGAAAAACAATCACGAAAAGGGGGACAAGAACCGGGATAAAGGCCCTGAGCCTTTTAAGTGGCCCTCCCCTGTCAAGGTCGGCACCACGAGCAGTCTGGGCCTTCATGATCCTGTCCGTCTCGTTAAGAAGGGTCGGTATGAAACGGAGGGCGATGGTCATCATCATGGCCAGTTCGTGGGCCGGGAAACCGAATCTTTTAAAGGGTGAAAAGAGGCTTTCAAGCCCGTCAGCCAGTTCTGTCGGGCTCGTTGTGATAGTGAGCATTCCGGCGAACATGACCAGAAGCAGCAGTCTCATGCCCATTTTAAATGCCATTGCGGCTCCTTCACGGGTTATCGTTATGATTCCCCACGAAAGAAGAGGTTCTCCCCTGGTAAAAAAAAGGTGTATCACAGTAGTAAATACTACCAGGATCCATACCGGCCTTATCGTTGATGCCACCAGGCGGGGCGGAATTTTCGCAAGGATCGTCAGTACAGCAAAAAAAGCGATCCATCCGACGAAAATCATCGGAAGACCGGCGAGAAAAACCCCCGTAAGGCAAAAAAGGACAGAAACGATCTTGCACCTTGGGTCAAGTGAATGAACAGCAGAATCGACGGGAACATATTGACCAAGGGTCATGTTTTCGAGAAATTTCATTTTTTTACCCCCGCGCAAATAGCCCGGGCAAGCCTTTCCGGCTCCCATGTCAGGGGAACATCCAGGCCGACCTCTCTGAGCCTTGAAGCAAACCTGACTACGGGAGGGACCACCAGTCCGCTGATATCTCTCTCGGCAAGTTCCTCCAGAATGACCGCCGGAGAACCCCACAGAACGCTTTTCCCCTTGTCCAGAACAAGCACGATATCCGCAAGCCTGAGGGCCAGGTCAAGGTCGTGGGTGATATGTACTATACCCTTTCCCAGCGACCTGAGATCTGAAAGAAGATTGACAAGATCTCTCTTTCCGCCAAGGTCGAGTCCCGCTGTGGGTTCGTCAAGAACCAGGTAGTCCGGCTCCGATGCCAATACCGAGGCAATGGCCACACGCCTTTTCTGTCCCCCCGAGAGCCTGAAGGGGCTGCTTTCGAAGAGTTCCGGCCCTATGCCGACAATGGAAAGTGATCTTTTTACGTTCCGTCTTGTCTCATCCTCTGAAAAACCCCAGTTGGCCGGGCCAAATGAAACTTCCCTGAAAACGGTCTCCTCGAAAAGTTGCTGCTCGGGGTACTGGAAGACCAGACCCACTTTCTGCCGGATACTGCGAATAGATGAATCTCCATGGTCAATGGTTATCCCGTCTACAGTCACTGATCCCTCTGAAGACCTCAAAAGACCGTTCAGGTGCTGGGCCAGAGTTGATTTTCCGCTTCCGGTATGTCCAACGATCGCGACCCACGCCCCTGATGGCGCCTCGAAGGTGACCCTGTCCAGGGCCCTTGTCTCGATCGGTGTTCCTGGGTGATAGATATGAACGAGATCCCTTACCTCTATGGACATAATTCCTCCACCATGGCCTCTATTTCCGTCGGAGTATCCGCTTTCAGCGCTCCTCCTTCGACAAGCATTTCCCACTCCCTGATGATTCCCGGAACTTCCAGGCCCCAGGTCTGAAGCCGCTTACCCTGTCTGAATAGTTCCCTTGGGGTACCCTGCCAGACATTACGGCCGCCGGAGAGAACTATGCATCTGTCGCACTCAAGGATCTCTTCCAGCCTGTGGGTTATCGAAACAAGGGTCATCCCTCCGGAGTGAAGGGCGGAAAGGATCTTCATCAGGTCATCCCTCCCCCGGGGATCCAGCATAGTAGTCGCCTCATCCATTACCAGGCAGGGGGGTTTCTGTGCGATGGCACCGGCAACGGCAAGCCTTTGTTTCTGTCCGCCGGAAAGGGCATAGACAGGCTTCCGGGCCTTGTCCACCAGTCCGGATATCTTCAGGGCCCAACGGACCCTCTTCCTGATCTCCTCTGAGGGAAGACCCATGTTTTCGGGGCCAAAAGCCACATCCTCTTCGACTACAGCCGCAATTATCTGGTTCTCCGGATTCTGGAATACCATGGAGACCGATCTTCTGGCTTCTTTTCTTCCTTCATCGTTTCTTGTGTTCAGGCCATTAACAAAACAATCGCCCTGCGATGGCACCAGCAGGGCGTTTAAATGTTTGGCCAGCGTCGATTTGCCTGAACCGTTGCTCCCCAGAACCGCTATCCACTCTCCGCGCTTTATTTCAAGGTCGATACTGGATATCGCCTGGTTTTCCGAACCTGGATAGGTGTAAGAAACACCGGTGAAACTAGCCAGACAATCGCCTGTCATGACCTCTCTACTAGTTCGATAATAGCCATCGGGGCCGCATCGCCATGACGGTAACCGGTCTTGATTATCCTGGTGTACCCGCCCTGGCGCTCCCCGAACCTTCCCGCAATATCTCCAAAGAGCTTCTGCAAAGCCTTGACGTTCCCCATGCGGGACGCGACCAGTCTCCTGTTGTGCAGATCACCTTTCTTGGCCTTGGTTATAAGTCTCTCGGCTACACGCCTGAGTTCCTTGGCCCTGGTAAGGGTAGTTTCTACCTGCTCCTCCAGAAAAAGGCTCGCAGTAAGGTTGGAAAGCATAGCCATCCTGTGGCTCCCGTATCGGCCAAGTTTCCTTCTGTCAACACGATGCCTCATCGGGCTTCATCCTCCTTCAAATCGTCCTCATCCTCTGGTTCCTCTCCCTTGATGCTCAGCCCGAAGGGATCCAGTTTCTCCTCGATCTCCCTAAGCGAGATCTTTCCGAGGTTCCTTATCTTCAAAAGTTCAGCCTTGTTTCTTCCGATAAGGTCTCCTATAGTCTGAATTCCACCCCTGAGAAGGCAGTTTTCGCTCCTGATCGAAAGTTCCAGATCCTTGATCGGGCGTTTCAAAGCCCCGTCATCGGTCACAGGTTCTGGATCAGGCTGCTGGATCTGCCCTGCCCAGCCTCCCTGTTCATCACTACCGAGACCCTGTACAAGCATGGCAAAAAAGTGCTGCAGGATCCCTGAGGCCTCTGTGGCAGCCTCTTCCGGTGAAACAGACCCGTTAGTCCATATCTCGAGAACCAGCCTTTCGTAGTCGGTTCTCTGCCCTACCCGAGCATCCTGGATCTCGTATTTGACCCTTTTTACCGGAGAAAAGACCGCGTCTACCACAATAGCGTCAAGGGGAATATCATCGGGTCTCTCTCTTTCGGAGGTCACGTACCCTGTCCCGGATTCGACAAAAAGATCCATCTCCAGGGTGGCTCCGTCTTCAAGGGTACATATATACATCTCGGGATCCACGAATTCAATATCACTGTCAGGTATTATCCCTTGCGGCGTAACGGCACCCGGGCCGGTGGCCTCGAGTCTTAAAACCCTTGGTTCTCCGGAATGGGATATTATTGCAAGATTTTTAAGGTTGAGAAGGAGCTCAATGACATCCTCTCTCATCCCTGGTATTGTGCTGAATTCGTGGAGAATCCCCTCAATCCTTACGGCTGTCACGGCGGCACCCCTTATGGAAGACAGGAGAACCCTTCTCAGCGCATTCCCAAGAGTAACTCCGTAACCCTTATCAAGGGGACCCAGAACGATCTTTCCGCTAAGGGGGGTGCTTTCCTCGACTCTGATATCAGGTCTTATCTGTTCCAATTTATTTCCCCCCAGACGTACCCTATCGGGCATAGAACTCGACTACGAGCTGTTCCTTGACAGGAACTTCTATCTGTTCGCGCGACGGAAGGGAGACAATATGTCCTTCCTGCTTTTCGGCGTTGAACTCAAGCCAGCCGGGCACGCTCCTGGAAGCGGCAACTTCCAGGTTCTCCTTGAGAACGGCGCTATCCCTGCTTCCCGAGTCCACGGATATAACATCCCCGGCCTTTACAAGGTAACTGGGGATATCAACCTTCTGTCCGTTAACAAGAAGGTGTCCGTGTCTTACGAACTGACGTGCCTGGCTCCTGCTGACACCAAAACCAAGCCTATATACGACGCTGTCGAGGCGCCTTTCCAGTATCTGGAGAAAGTTATGACCAGTCTGGCCAGCCATCTTGACCGCAGAAGCATAAAATCTTCTGAACTGGGTCTCATTGATGCCGTAGAAACGTCTCAGTTTCTGTTTCTCCCGAAGCCGGATACCATATTCGCTCTCCTTGCCCCTTCTCCGGCTCTGCCCATGCTGCCCGGGCTTCGAATTTCTTTTGTTGATAGCGCATTTTTCCGTGTAGCACCTGTCACCCTTGAGGAACAGTTTCGTACCCTCAGCCCTGCAGAGCCGGCACACGGCACCTGTATATCTACTCATTATCTGGATAAACCTCCTTATTCGGCCCGGTTAGACTCTTCTGCGCTTGGGGGGCCTGCATCCGTTGTGGGGGACCGGCGTTTCATCCTTGATCGCATTTACCTGAAGGCCCGCGGCCTGCAAAGAGCGTATTGCCGATTCTCTCCCGGGACCAGGTCCCCTGACGATCACGTCTATCTCCAGCATCCCGTGGTCCTGTACCTGCTTCGCGACCTGCTGAGCCGCCATCTGGGCAGCAAAAGGGGTCGACTTCCTTGCTCCCTTGAAACCTACATTGCCGCCAGAAGCCCAGGAAAGCAAGTTGCCCTGCCTGTCGGTGACACTGATAATGGTGTTGTTGAAAGTCGAGAAAATGTGGGCCACACCATAACTGATGTTTTTCTTTTCCTTCCTCTTGCCTCTTCGCTGGATTCTCTTTGCCACGCGATTATTCCCTCCCTCGCCTTATGCCAGAGCCCTTTACAGGGCCATTATTTCTTGGCTGCGGGCTTTTTCTTGCCCGCGACCGCGCGACGAGGACCTTTCCTTGTCCTCGCATTGGTTTTTGTCTTCTGTCCTCTCACGGGGAGACCAAACTTGTGCCTCATTCCCCTGTAACACCCGATCTCGATGAGTCTTTTGATATTCATCGTGATCTCGCGCCTGAGATCTCCTTCGACCTTGCAGCTTTCTTCGATCTCGGCCCTCAGTTTCTGGGCCTCCTCCTCGGTCAGGTCCTTGACGCGAGTATCCGGGTCGATCGAGGTGGCCTTGAGTATCTTTTTCGCCGTCGTGGGACCGATCCCGAAAATATATGTCAAGGCGATCACAATGCGCTTTTCGCGCGGAATATCCACTCCTGCGATACGTGCCATGTTATGCTACCTCCTCGCTCCCTGTCTCTGTTTGTGCCTTGGGTTCTTGCTGCAAATTATCCTTACGATACCGTTGCGCTTGATTATTCTGCAGTGTTCGCAGACTTTTTTTACCGATGGCTTGACTTTCATCTGAATCCACGCTCCTCAAAGAAAATCTTTTCGAGCATAACCCCTGCTTCGACTTTTTTAAAACCCGTATCATTTATATCTATACACGATCCTGGCACGTGTCAAGTCATAGGGTGATATCTGGACAAGCACCCTGTCCCCGGGCAAAATCCTAATAAAATGCATCCTCATCTTGCCAGATACATGACCCAGAACCTTGTGTCCATTTTCCAGTTCTATCCTGAACATCGCGTTCGGCAATGGCTCCAATACTTTTCCCTTGACCTCGATCATGTCATCTTTCGGCATTCGGCTCCTTCACCCTCCCTGTCGCAATTCGGAGTATCCACCCCTGCTTTTTCGATCGCACAGTCGCTCCTGCCTGTAGGATCCCGGCCATGATCCGCGATCCGCCGCCGGCAGGTTTCCGGCGGAACGCCTCTTACTGCCAGGGCGTTATTACCTCCGGATCTCCACCGGTAACGACTATGGTCTTCTCGAAATGGGCAGCGTCGGAGCCATCAGCCGTAACTACAGTCCATTTATCCTCCAGAGTACGGACCCTCTCACTGCCACTCATTATCATCGGTTCAATGGCAAGGGTCATCCCGCTCTTGAGGGTAACACCCCTTCCCGGGGACCCGTAATTGGGGACCTGGGGTGGTTCATGAAGGTTTCTTCCGATGCCGTGTCCTGCATAATCCCGAACTATTCCATATCCCCTGGGTATTACAAAGGACTCAACCGAGAAGCCTATATCCCCCAGGGTGGCACCTTCACGGGCAGCCTGGATCGCCCTCTGGAGGGATTCCCTTGTAACATCGACCAGATCAGCCCTCTCGGGGGATATATCACCTACAGGATAGGTGTAGGCCGCATCGCCGTAATAACCCTCAATGCTCACGCCAACATCAACGCTTACGATATCTCCCTCTTCAAGTCGCCTCTCCCTGGCAGGGATACCATGGACGATCTCCTCGTTGACGGAAACGCAAAGCGTCCCGGGGAAGGGCCTTGGTATCCCCGGGACCCTGTATCCCTTGAAAGCCGGTTTGCCTCCTGATGAAAGGATATACTCCTCGGCTCTCTCGTCGAGAGTCAACGTATCCAGACCGGGCCTGACAATATCACCGATCATCATCAGGACATCTGCCACTATCTTTCCAGCCTTGCGTAGATGAACCAGGTCCGTCTCGTTCTTTAAAGAGATCATTACCTCTTACCGACTGCCTTTTCTATGTCTTTGACTACACGATCCCCGTCCTGACTCGCGTCAACACGAACCAGATTGCCTTTGGTCTCGTAATAATCTATCAGGGGCGCCGTCTGCTCTTCATAGACTTCGAGCCTTCGATGAACGACTTCTTCCCTGTCGTCATCCCGCTGCTGGAGCACGCCTCCGCACCTGTCGCAAACGCCGGGCACTTTGGTGTCCTTGAATCTTATGTTATAGATCTCGCCACACTGGCCGCATATTCTCCTGCCGGTAAGACGCTGTACAACAAGTTCTTCGGGAACCTCGAAGAGGATCACTCCGTCAAGTTCCAGCCCCATCCGGCCGAGGAGATGGTCAAGAGCCTCCGCCTGGGGAACGGTTCTTGGAAAACCGTCAAGGATGAACCCCTTTGCGCAATCAGGTCGAGCCAACCTGTCTTCCATCATGTCGATGATAAGATCATCGGGAACAAGTTTTCCGGAGTCCATATACTCCCTGGCCTTGTTCCCCAGGGGAGTGGAGTTTTTTACGTTTTCCCGCAAGATGTCCCCGGTGGAAATATGCGCTATATCCTGCCTTTCCCTGAGAACAGCAGCCTGCGTTCCTTTTCCCGCTCCGGGTGACCCAAGAAATATCAGTTTCATCACAAATTGTCCCTTCTAGAACTTGAGCAACCCCGAGGTTTTGCCTTTGGATCTCTTGAGGATCCCCTCGTAGTGTCTCATCAGCAATTGCGCCTCTATCTGGTGGACCGTATCAAGGGCCACCCCTACCACGATCAGGACCGCGGTGCCTCCGAAATAAAAGGTTGTAATACCCATCATACGGGTCATCAATGTCGGAAGCAGCGCCACCCCAGCCAGAAAGACAGCCCCGCCAAGGGTTATCCTGGACATGATCTTCTCGATGTAATCAGCAGTAGGTTTTCCTGGCCTGATTCCCAGAACGAATCCACCATATTTCTTCATGTTATTTGCTGTATCGGCAGGGTCAAAGACCACAGCGGTATAAAAATACGAGAAGAAGATGATCAGAAGCACATAGAGAGCCATGTAGACAAAACTGTCAGGCGCAAGCAGGCGCTGTATAACTCCCGATATATCACCAGAAAAGAACCTGACGATAGTGGACGGGAAAAGCAGTACCGATGACGCGAAAATGATCGGGATAACGCCGGCCTGGTTAACTTTTAAGGGGATAAAGGTGCTCTGACCTCCATAGACCTTGTTACCCACAACTCTTTTTGCGTACTGCACCGGCAATCTGCGCTGACCCTCCTGTAGAAGCACGCAGCCAGCTATAACGATTATCATCAGCACAACCGCAAGAGTGATTACCAGAACGCTCATCTCTCCCATGGTCATAAGAGACCAGGTCCTGACGATCGCTTCCGGAAGCCTCGCGACTATACCCGCGAAGATCAAAAGTGATATTCCGTTGCCAATGCCATGATCGCTGATCTCTTCGCCCAGCCACATTACCACCAGCGAACCGGCAGTTACGGTCACAATAGCGGCTATGAACCCCAGGGCCCCACCGGTAAAAATACCCAGGTTGCCAAGCCAGAAAGTCATTCCTACAGCCTGGACAAGGGCAAAGAACACAGTGCCTATACGGGTGTACTGGACTATCTTTTTCCTCCCCTGCTCCCCTTCCTTCTGAAGTTTCTCAAGGGCAGGGAATACAACCACCAGGAGCTGCATCACTATGCTGGCGTTGATGTAGGGAGCAACACCAAGGGCGAATACGCTGAACCTTCTCAGCGCGCCTCCGGCGAAGAGATCAAGAAACCCGAGTATCCCGCCCTGCTCGAAGAGCTGCGACATAGCCTCGGCATCCACTCCGGGAGTCGGGATATGAGTCCCGAGACGGAAAAGGAAAAGTACTCCCAGAGTGAAAAGAATCTTGCGCTTGAGATCCGGCAGTCTGAAAGCATCCCGAAAGGCGTCAAGCACCTAGACCACCTCTATCTTCCCGCCCGCGGCTTCGATCCTGGCTGCAGCCTGTTTGCTGAAGGCGTTTGCCTTTACGGTAATCGCCCTGGAAATTTCTCCCTTGCCAAGAACCTTGACGGGCAGGTGGTCGTTGCTGATCAGCCCCGCCAGAAGCATTTCGGGTATCCCGACCTCGCTCCCGGCCTCGAAAGCATCTTCGATCCGTTCAATATTGACCACCTGGAAGCTTTTTTTGAAACGCGCGTTGCTGAAGCCGCGTTTTGGGGTCCTTCTGGAAAGGGGCATCTGCCCCCCCTCAAAACCGGGGCGTACTCCACCGCCGCTGCGGGCCTTCTGTCCCTTGTGACCCTTGCCTGCAGTTTTTCCTGTTCCGCTTCCCGCGCCCTGTCCCAGCCTTTTGGGCTTTCTCTTTGACCCGGGAGCAGGCCTCAGTTCATGTAATTCCATGAGCCTCTCCCCCTATTCCGCAACATTTTCCCAGACGACGAGATGAGAGACGGTGTCAATCATCCCTCTTATCTGGGGAGTGTCTTCATGCGTCACTGTGTGCCCCATTTTCCTGAGGCCAAGTGCCACGACCGTCCTGGCCTGCCTTGGAGAGCGGCCTATGGTGCTTTTTACAAGCTTGATACTGACCTTGGCCATGACCCTGGCCCCCCTAGACCTGCTGAGCCTGACGGATATCCTTGCCCCGGAGACGCATTACCTCTTCGGGGGTACGGAGACCCTTCAGTGCCTGCATCGTAGCATAAGCTACGTTAACAGGGTTGGATGTTCTTCCGATGACCTTTGTGAGAACATCGCTTACCCCTCCCAGCTCCATGATCGCGCGGACTACAGCGCCGGCAATGACGCCCGTACCGGGAGCAGCCGGTTTTAGAAGAACCTCGGCAGCTCCGAAATGCCCGATTATGTCATGGGGAATGCTTCTGCCGACCTTCTTGAGTTCGACCTGGTTTTTCTTTGCCTTGTCGATACCCTTCCGGATAGCTTCGGAGATCTCCCGTGCCTTCCCGATGCCGATCCCGACATTGTGCGCTTCGTCGCCTACTACAACCAGGACGCTGAACTTGAACCTTTTCCCGCCCTTGACGACTTTGCTGACCCTGTTTATCGATACAACTCTTTCAGCCATTTCCTGCCCTTTTGGGCCGCCGTTATTGCCCCTCATATCCTGCACCCTCCTTACAGCTTCAGGCCGGCTTCGCGGGCCGCATCGGCAAGTGCCTTTACGTTGCCGTGATACATATGACCGCCGCGGTCGAAAAGGACCTGTGTTATGCCCTTCTCGATGGCCCTCTGGGCGATCAGTTTGCCGACGCTCTTTGCCGCTTCAAAATCCCCGTCACCATTGGAGTTCGACCTGATATCCTTCTCCAGGGTCGACGCGGCGGCTATGGTGTGCCCCCTGGTATCATCGATCAACTGGGCATACATATGATTCAGGCTCCTGAACACCGAAAGGCGAGGGCGCTCGCCGGTACCGGAAAGGGTCCGGCGAAGACGGCGATGGCGAATCAGTCGCATATCGTTACGTGTCCGTTTTTTCATCCTGCCCATCACCTCACTGACTAGGCTCCGGCCTTGCCGGCTTTTCTCGAAACACTTTCGCCAGCATACCTTATACCCTTGCCCTTATATGGCTCGGGTGGCCTGAAACCCCTGATTATCGCCGCTGTGTGACCCACGGCCTGTTTATCAATTCCTGTAACCGTAATTTTTGTCGGTCCGTCCGTTGATATCTCGATCCCGCTGGGGGGTTCAAATTCGACCGGGTGGGAGAAACCCAGGTTCATGACCAGAGTCTTTCCCTGCATCTGGGCACGCCATCCCACACCTACGATCTCCAGACGCCTTTCAAAACCCTGGCTGACACCGGTGATCATGTTGTTCACCAACGCCCTGACCATCCCGTGAAAGGCCCTGGTCTTTTTTTCGTCGTTCTGACGGGTTACCTTTACCGAACCATCCTCTACAGCCACGTCAATACCCGCGACCAGATCTACCGAAAGTTCGCCTTTCGGACCTTTGACCTTGACCTTGCTTTCCTCCACTGCCAGGGTGACCCCGGCCGGCATGCCGATCAGTTTTCTGCCAATTCTAGACAACCAGGACACCCCCTACCATACATAACAGACGACTTCGCCACCGAGACCGTGGGTCCGGGCTTCGGAATCGGGCATCATCCCTTTTGATGTAGAGATGATCGCGGTTCCAAGTCCCTTCAATACACTCGGAAGTTCGTCCTTCTGAACATAGATCCTTCGCCCCGGTTTGCTGATCCTCCTGAGTCCCTGTATGACTCTTTCCCTCTGCGGCCCGTAGGTCAGGAACAGACGGAGCGTAGCATAAGGTTTCTTGGGATCATTGACGACCTTGAAATTCCTGACGTACCCCTCTTCTTTGAGTATCTTCGCAATAGCAAGTTTCACTTTGCTAAGGGGCATATCAACAGTTTCATGGTAGACCATGTTAGCGTTCCGGATGCGCGTGAGCATGTCCCCTACAGGGTCATTCACATACATCGCAATAGCCTCCTTGATCGCATCCCGTGCTACCAGCTGGACTTGACGACACCGGGAATTTTACCTTCCCGGGCCAGCTTCCGGAAGCAACAGCGACACATATTAAATTGCCTCATGTAGGCGTGCACTCGACCGCAGATAGGACACCTGGTGTAGGCTCTCACCTTGAACTTGGGTTCCCTGGCGGCCTTTATTCTCATAGCTTTTCGGGCCATTCGCTACATCTCCTCCCTTACCGGTTGAAAGGCATTCCCAGAGCCTGAAGCAGGCTCATCGCCTCTTCATCCGTCCTGGCGGTAGATACTATGGAAATATTCATACCCCTGAGCCGGCTGACCTTGTCGTATTCGATCTCGGGGAATATTAACTGTTCCCTGAGGCCGAGGTTGTAATTCCCACGACCATCGAATCCTTTCGCGGACAGTCCCTGGAAATCCTTGATCCTCGGCAGGGCGACCGAAATAAGCCTGTCGAGAAATTCCCACATTCTGGAACCTCTCAGTGTCACGGAACACGCTACCGGCATTCCCTCTCGAAGCTTGAAACCCGCAACGGATTTCTTCGCCCGCTTCATCATGGGCTGCTGACCCGTTATGGTCCGAAGTTCAGATATCGAGGCCTCCATATACTTGTAGTCAACCTTGGCCTCTCCAACTCCGATATTGACAACGACCTTCTGCACCCTCGGAACCTGCATAATGTTGGAATATCCAAACTGCTTCTGCAGGCGTCCGGTTATCTCGTTTTTGAACATATCTGCCAGACGCGGCATAATCCCGTCGCCTCCCCGTTACACCTTATCTATTATTTCGCCGCACTTTTTGCAGACGCGAACCTTGCGACCGTTCTCAAGAAAAGCACGCCCAACCCTGGTCGCCGCACCACACGCAGTGCATACGAGCTTGACCTTGCTGGAGTAAATGGGAGCCTCCTGCTTGACTATTCCGCTCTGAGGATTCTTTGCTGAGGGCTTTACGTGTTTGGTGACAATATTGACACCCTCGACAAGAACCATTTCCCTGACTGGAAAATGCCTCAGCACCTTGCCTTCCTTTCCCTTGTCCTTGCCAGAGATGACGTGCACCCTGTCACCCTTGCGAATACGCATTTTGCTCATTGCCCGAGTCCTCCTACACTACTTCCGGTGCCAGGGATACGATCCTCATGAACCGTTTCTCCCTGAGCTCACGTGCCACGGGGCCAAAAATACGGGTTCCCCTCGGGTCTCCGTTGTTGTCGATAAGAACGGCCGCGTTGTCATCAAACCTGACGTAGGATCCGTCACGCCTCCGAATTTCCTTTTTGGTCCTTACTATGACTGCCTTTACAACATCGCCCTTTCCAGCGTTACTGTTGGGTATGGCTTCCTTGACGGAAGCGACCACTATGTCTCCGACGCTGGCGTATCTTTTTTTGCTTCCCCCGAGCACCTGGATGCACATTATTTTTTTTGCGCCGGAATTATCGGCGACCTTCATCTTTGTCCGGAGCTGGATCATTCGTTATGCCCCCTTCTCCTGGCTACCGCCAAGAACCGGCGCACGTTCGATGATCTCCACGACCTTCCAGCGTTTGCACCTGCTGAGAGGCCGTGTCTCCTCTATACGGATCCTGTCCCCGATACGGCAGCTCTCTTCCTCGTCATGAGCCATGAATTTCTTGCTCCTCAGAACGGGTTTGCCGTAGAGAGGGTGCTTGGCCATCCGATCGACCTTTATGACCACCGTCTTTGACATGCGGTCACTAACGACTGTGCCGACTCTTGTCTTTCGGGAAATTACCTTTTCATCCATTGCCTTTCCCTCCTACGCCGGGCGCCCGGGCCCGATCTCCTTTTCGCGCATCACCGTCAGGACCCTGGCTATGGATCTCTTGACGTCACCTATACGGCCGGTATTGCTCAACTGACCGATGGCATGCTGGAAACGGAGATTGAAAAGTTCTTCCTTGAACATTTTGTGCTTGTCGGAAAGTTCTTCTAAGGACAATTCGCGCAGTTCCCTGCTATTCATCCTTATTCACCACCCATTCCATCACGGGAGACAAGGCGGACCTTGATCGGAAGCTTGTGGGAAGCCGTCAGAAAAGCCTGCTCTGCTATCTCCCTTGACACTCCTGATATTTCGAACATGATCCTGCCCCTTTTGACGGGAGCGACCCAGAATTCCGGATTTCCCTTTCCCTTTCCCATACGCGTTTCAAGGGGTTTTTTGGTAAAGGGGTGATCAGGGAATATCCTGATCCATGTTTTTCCGCCCTTTTTCATCTTACGGGAAATCGCCACACGAGCCGCCTCTATCTGTCTCGCTGTTATCCAGGCGCATTCCAGGGCCTGGAGACCATACTCACCGAAGGCAACCGTCTTTCCACCTTTAGCCATCCCGCTCAGGGGACGGCGGAAAGGTTTGCGATACTTGACCCTTTTTGGCATCAGCATCTTCGCTTACCTCCTCTCGGCCGTATCCTGCTGGATTCCGGCTGGAGCAGGCCGCACTGCCTGACCCTTGTATATCCAGACCTTGATGCCGATTATTCCGTAGATGGTCCTTGCTTCGGCAAAACCGTAGTCGATATCAGCTCTCAGTGTCGAGAGGGGAAGGCGCCCCTCAAGATACCATTCGGTCCTGGCTATTTCAGCCCCGCCGAGCCTTCCGCTGCACTGGATCTTGATCCCCTCGGCTCCAGCCTTTGTAGCCCGGAATATTGACTGTTTCATTGCCCTCCGGAAACTGACCCTTCTTTCAAGAGCCGATGCCACTCCCTCGGCGACAACCTGTGCTTCCTTGTCGGGATTCTTTATCTCCTGGACATTTATCATGACCTTACCGCCGGTCAATTCCTGGAGTTCTTCCCTGACCTTCTGGATTTCGGTCCCACCCTTGCCTATTACGACACCAGGCCGGGCGGTCCATATAGTAAAACGGATAACCTTGCCGATGCGTTCTATCTCTACCTTCGCCACTCCGGCGTTGGCCCACCTTTTCATTATCCACTTCCGGAGACGCAGATCTTCATGCAGTTTGGCGGCATAATCTCTTCCGCCCGCATACCATCTGGACTCCCAGTCGCGAACTATACCAAGTCTATACCCAACGGGGTGTACTTTCTGGCCCAACGGTCAACCCTCCCTAGCGCTCGGCAACCACAACGGTTATATGACTGGTGCGGTGCTTGTAGCCGTGCACCCTTCCCATCGAAACCGGCTGCCACCGCTTCATTGATGGACCCTGGTCCGCATATGCCCTGACAATGACCAGGCGGTCCATGTCCATTCCGTAATTATGCTCCGCGTTTGCAATAGCGCTTTTCAGGACCTTTTCTACGACCCTGGCCGCATCTTTGGGGGTAAAACGCAGCTCATCCAGAGCCTTCCCCGCTTTTTTGCCGCGGATCAGATTGAGGACCTGTCTCGATTTGGTAGGTGACACGCGCACCTGCCTTGCAACTGCCCTGGCTTCCATAAACAGCCCCTCCTAACGGACGCGGGTGTGGCGTTCCTGTCCGGCGTGACCGCCGAACTTGCGCGTGGGCGCGAACTCCCCAAGCTTGTGCCCCACCATGTTCTCGCTGATAAAGATCGGAATATGTGTCCTGCCGTTATGAACGGCTATAGTATGCCCGATCATGTCCGGAACAATAGTTGAACGCCTGGACCACGTCTTTATGACCTTTTTCTTGCCCTCTTCGTTCATTGCTTCCACTTTTCTCAGAAGTTTCTGTTCGATAAAGGGTCCCTTCTTAGTGGAACGAGCCATTACCGTCCCTCCCTGCCACTACTTGTCAAAACGGCGCCGTACTATGTTCTTGTCCGACGGCTTGCGTTTTCTGGTTCTGTACCCCTTTGCGGGTGTGCCCCAGGGGGATACAGGGTGCTTGTGCGACTTGCTTCGCCCTTCGCCACCACCGAGTGGGTGGTCAACAGGGTTCATGACCATTCCGCGGACGTGGGGACGACGCCCCAGCCAACGAGTCTTGCCAGCCTTGCCCGATGTGAGGTTCTCGTGGTCCTCGTTTCCTATCTGGCCAACTGTAGCCATGCATTCGAGCAGGGCAAGTCTGAGTTCTCCGCTGGGGAGCCTTATGAAAGCCTTTTTGCCTTCCTTGGCCATCAACTGTGCCGACGTTCCCGCCGAGCGGACCATCACCCCACCCCTGCCGGGCTCAAGTTCAATATTATGGATGAAGGTACCCACCGGTATATCCCTCAGTTTGAGAGCATTGCCCGGCCTGATGTCGGAATCTGGACCCGCCACTATGGTATCGCCAACACCAAGTCCCACCGGGGCAAGGATGTATCTCTTCTCCCCGTCGGCATAATGTATCAGCGCGATTCGGGCAGAGCGGTTGGGATCGTATTCGATTGCCGCAACCTTGCCGGGAACTTCAAGTTTGTCCCTCTTGAAATCTATGATCCTGTAAAGCCTCTTGGCACCACCGCCGCGATGGCGCATGGTAACCCTGCCGAGATTATTCCTTCCCGCGGTCTTCTTCAGGCTTTCGACAAGGGACTTCTCCGGTTCCTTTTTTGTGATCTCCTCAAAAGAGGAGGTCGTCATGGTTCTTCGTCCAGGTGTGTATGGTTTATATTTTTTGATACCCATATCCGTATCCTCCCCGACTACGCGTTAGCGCCTTCAAAGAACTCAATGCGCTCGCCGGCCGCGACCGTTACGACAGCCTTCTTCCAGGATCTCGACTTGCCGAGGAAGGCGCCCATTCTTTTGGGCTTTGGCCTCATGTGGATGGTGCTGACCTTTACAACCTTCACCTTGAAGAGTTCGACAACCGCATCCCTGACCTCTATCTTGTTGGCCCGGGGGTGAACCTCGAAAGTATACTTGTTCTGCTCCATCATGCGGCTGCTCTTCTCTGTAATAACGGGCCTTATGATGATATCCTGCGGCATTTCCTTCATGCCCCGTACACCTCCTCGATCTTTCGGGCAGCATCCAGGGTAAGAATGAGGTGCCTGTGATTCAGGATGTCGTAGACGTTAATGCTATCGACATGGAGAAGCATCAGACCCGGAATGTTTCCCGCGGACCTGGAGACGGCAACGTTGCTCTCACTCACCATAACCAGAGGTTTCTTGGACGCCTCGGCCACGTTGAGAAAGGACACCATCATCTTCGTGCTCGGTTTTTCCATATCGATCCTGTCCAGAAGTATAAGGCTTCCCTCGCCGGCTTTAAGCGAAAGGGCACTTCTGATCGCGAGCCTTCTGACCTTGCGATTGACTTTCTGGTGGTAATCCCTTGGGTGCGGCCCATGAGTGATACCGCCGCCGACCCATATGGGGGATCTCCTGCTGCCGTGCCGCGCCCTGCCTGTGTGTTTCTGTTTCCAGGGTTTCTTGCCACCGCCCCGTACGTCAGCGCGAGTCTTGGTGGAATGCGTTCCCTGTCTCGCATTGGCCTGCTGTGCCACAACCACCTGATGCATGGCCGGCACATGGACCGGGGCCGCGAATACCGCTTCGGAAAGGTTTTCTTCGCCTATGACCTCTCCCTGAAAATTCATTACCTTCACAGTCGGCATGGTATCCCTGCCTCCTTACCGTGCTGCCCCGTCCTGCTTGCGGATCATTACGAGTCCGTTCCTCGGACCCGGAATGGCACCTTTGACAAGCAGAAGGTTGTTTTCGATATCAACGCCAGCAATGGAAAGGTTTTTTACCGTAACTCTTTCTCCACCCATCCTGCCAGGCATTGTTTTGCCTTTAAAAATATGTCCAGGATAACTGCTGGCTCCTGCTGACCCGGGCTGGCGGTGAAACTTGGACGCGCCATGGCTCCCGGGGCCACCCTGGAAATGATGCCGTTTGATGACTCCAGCAAAACCTTTTCCCTTGCTCTTGCCGGTAACATCAACGGTATCTCCCTCCTGGAAAAGGTCTACAGAAACAACCTTGCCAGGTTCGTACTCCCCTGTGTCGTCAACGCGGAACTCGCGGATCCATCTTGTTGGCTCGAGTCCCTTTTTTTCGAATACACCCCTGTAAGGCCTGGGAAGTTTCTCGGCTTTGACCTTTCCGAAACCAAGGCTGACCGAGGTGTACCCGTTCTTCTCCATTGTGCGAACCGCAACCACCGTACAGGGACCTGCCTCTATAACGGTGACCGGGACAGAATGCCCCTTTTCGTCGTAGATCTGGGTCATGCCCAGCTTGCGACCAAGAATTCCCATACTCATTTGTCGCATCTCTCTCCTTTTCAGCTCAGTGCTCCCCCACTACAGCTTGATCTGTATGTCGACTCCGGAGGGGAGATTCAGCTGCATAAGCGACTCCATGGTCTTTTGCGTAGGGTCGATGATATCAATGAGCCTCTTATGCGTCCTCATTTCAAACTGTTCCCTGGCATCCTTGTCCTTGTGAGGGGACTTGAGGACCGTAAACTTGTTGATCTCCGTCGGGAGGGGGATAGGCCCGGAAACCTTGGCCCCCGTGCGCTGTGCCGTCTCCGCTATCTGAAACGCGGAGGAGTCCAGTGCCCTGTGATCGAACGCCTTGAGCTTGATCCGGATCTTCTTTGCCACTGCGACTTCCTCCCTATGATCCTAGTTATCCAGAATTTCGGTCACGACGCCGGCGCCAACGGTCCTGCCGCCCTCGCGAACCGCGAAGC
>DAOTIQ010000012.1:0-6858 GCA_035448245.1 Thermovirgaceae bacterium
CATTCCGGAGAATTTTCGCCCTCGGCTCCTCAGATGACAATGTCATCGCCACTTCCGCCGAGCACTATCTCCCCGGCCTCCTCAAGAGCCCTTATCATGTTCACTATCTTCTGCTGAGATTCCTCAACATCCCTGAGCCTGACCGGACCCATGTATTCCATCTCTTCCTTGATTATCTCGACTGCATTGGAGGACATGTTCCTGTAGAATTTTTCTCTCATGTCATCGCTGACACCCTTGAGCGCCATGGCGAGTTCCTTGTTATCGATATCTCGCAGGGCTTTCTGGAGGGAGCGGTCATCGACCTTGACGATATCCTCGAAGGTAAAGAGTTTCTTTCTGATCTCCTCCGCAAGTTCCGGATCGGTCTCGTCGAGGATCTCGAGAATGTTCTTTTCTGTCTTCCTCCCGGCCCTGTTGATTATCTGGACAACAGAATCGATTCCGCCCGCAATGGAGTAGTCCCCTCCCACAACGGCACTGAACTTTTTCTCCAGTTCCTTTTCCGTTTCCCTGAGGACATCGGGGGTTATCCTGTCCATTTTCGCGATCCTCAAAGCCACGTCCGCCTGGTCCTGGTTGGGAAGACCGCTGAGGATCGCCGCCGCTTTTTCCGGGGGAAGGAAGGAAAGGATCATGGTTATCATCTGGGGGTGTTCACCCTGGAGGAACGACAGTATCTGTATAGGATCAGAAGCCCTCAGAAAATCGAAGGGTTTGGCCTGAAGGTTGGAAGTCAGTTTTCGAAGCAGATCCTCTGCCTTGGCCTCCCCCATTGATTGCTCGAGCAGTTCTCTGGCATAGGAGACCCCTCCCCTGTCAAGGAACTCCCTTGCCATTATTATTTCCTGGGCTTCCGTGAGAACCAGCTCCTTCTGACCCGGATCGATCCTCCTGACCGCCGCAATCTCCAGGGTAAGTATCTCTATCATTTGTTCGTCCAGGTGTTTGTAGACTTTTGATGCCTTTTCGGGGCCTAGAAGAACAAGCAGTATGGCGGCCTTTCTTCTGCCTTTGATCTCATGCATTTCCGCCATCTCTATGACTCCCCCAACCATTGTCTGATTATCCCGGCCACATCCTCGGGGTTATTTTCAGCGTAAACGCCCAGTTGTTCCTCAAGAATCTGTATGCCACCCTTCTTTGTCCTGAAAAGGTCAGGCATTTCTTCTTCGGACAGTTCTTTTTCTCTCTTGTCTTCTGTTACTCCACGCTTTCTTTTTATGAAGGCTCTCGAGGCAAATACCAGGACCGCGCAACCGATAACCACAGGCAGAAACCACAGGGGAAAGGCAAAACCACGCCCCTGCTGGCCAGCGACATCAGCGGGGACCTCCGCAGCCGAGGCTTCCGGAACAAACTCAATGAACGAGAGGGTCAACCTGTCCCCCCTGCCTTCATCAATACCTATCGCAGACGAAAGGGAAGCAAGAAGCTGGTCGGAAGGCAACGAACCCTCCTCCCCGTTGATAACAACCGAGGCAGTTATCCGTTTGACAGATCCGGGGGTCTCCTCCTCCTGCTGTTGAATGGAAGAAATTTCGTAGTTGGAGATGTCGTCGGTCTTGCCGTATTCCCCTGACCCTCCACCACTGCTCTGGACTGCGTAACCGGGAATGTTGACGGCAGTACCAACAGCCTGGGTTGACGCCGAAGCACCTGTATAGGTCTCCTCGGTCTTGTGGGCACTTCTCAGGATGCCCCCCTTCCCCCCGGGCACTGGTAGATATTCCTGGCGAGTCTGGTTGCGGCGGGTAAAATCAAGTTCGATCCTGATCCTCACAATTGAATTACCCGGGCCAAGAATGGCAGACAGCATGTTCTGGATCTTTGTCTCAAGATCCCTTTCCTGCATTTTTTCCAGTTCTCTCTGCATCGAGGAAACCCCCCCCGTTGAGCCGGGGAGCATAAAAAAGGAGTCTTCCACCACGTCCGAGAGAAGCCTCCCCGATGTGTCGACAACGGAGACGTTCGACGGTTCCAGACCCTCGACGCTCGAGGCTGTCAGATTCATTACCGCCCTTACCTGTTCACGGGTGATGTCTCTGCCCCTTTTCAGCTTTAGCAGGACCGAGGCAGATGCCGGCATCTCATCCTTCAGAAACAATCTGGGCTTGTGAAGCACAACGCTGACCCTGGCTGTCTCGACAACATCAAGCTGTCTTATTGTTCTCGCAAGTTCACCCTCTACGGCCCGGATATAGGCTACCTGCTGCTGGAAATCCGTCATGCCCATCTTGACCTTGTCGAAGATCTCGAAACCCACGGTCCCACCCTTGGGCATCCCCTCCGAGGCCAGCATGAGCCTCAGGTCATAAACTCTCTCTTCCGGAACAAGTATGGAGGAAGCCCCGGGGTCGAGCCTGTATTCGACATTATTTTCCTTGAGAAATTCCACTATGGCGGCCTGATCTGAAAGTTCCAGACCCGAATACAGAGGAACAAGATTTTTAATTCCTGCAAAAAACACGACCCCGCCGAGGAAGGCCAGAAGAAGAAAGGTAACACCCGCAGCGGTGAAACGCCTGGCCCTGCTCAGGGAAGCCCAAAAAATTCGGATACCGGAAAGGATTTCCTTATAGTTCTTCATCAGGCCGGGAATACCTCCGCACTAGACTGAGATCCTAACTAACTGGTTATAGGCGTCGAGGAGCTTGTCTCTGATCTGCACGGCCAGCCTGAGGGCCATATCCGCCTCCGAAACCGCAGCGGCAACTTCGGAGATATCCTCTACATCTCCGGTGACCATGGCCTTCATCGCTTCCTCTGCCCTTATCTGAACATCATTGACCTTCTCGAGACCAGTCCTGAGGGCATCATCAAAACCGGAAACTTTTTTTTCACCGTTCACAGGTTTATTTTCGTTAACGAATCTGTTCTCCACGGGCTTTACCGAACTCCCGTATGCCATTCGGGCGTTTCCAATCAACGAGAGGTTTATCATGGACGAGCGCAAATCGATGACCCTCCTTTTTGCCCTGGTATTTCTCCGCACACCTTCATGGGGCGATCTCCATACGTGCCGATACCAAATTTTGCTGCAGTTTTGCGAGAACCCTCTTGTGGAGCTGCGATATCCGGGATTCAGAAAGACCAAACTCCCTTGATATCTCCTTGAAGTTACGGTAGTTGAAATAATAAAGCTGCACCAGCCGCCTTTCACGCTCGGTGAGCATTTCGAGGGCCTGGTGCAGCTCTTCAATTTCCTCTTTTCTTATTACAAGTTCTTCCTGGTCGGGACCCGGGTCGCATAGTATGTCCGCTTTTCCTACTTCTGAGTCATCAAGGGCGACCGTTTCATCCAGGCATCCGACAAAACTCCTGTTTGAAATCTCTGTAAGCTCCTGATACTGCTCTGGAGAAAGACCCAGCCGTTCACGAACCCTGTCGTGATCGACTGAACCGTTATCCCGCATCTCTTCTTCCAGGGCCCTGTCCAGGGCATGAATCTTCTCCCTGCCGGAACGTGAGATCCAGTCAAAACGTCGCAGTTCGTCGAGAATGGCCCCCCTGATACGGGAAGCAGCGTAAGTAGGGAACGCAAAACCGAGAGAGGGGTCAAACCTGTCGATGGCATCCAGAAGACCCATCTTGCCATAACTGATCAGGTCCTCGTAATCGAGCTCCCTCGGAGGGGTTACATTCATCCTCCGAACAATGAACCTAACCAGGTACTGGTACTTCCTGACCAGTTCCTCCTGGATGCCCTTTCTTTCGGGGCTTCTGGGCAGGGTCAGACGATAGTTTTCCCAGATACTTTCTTCCTGCCCCCGGACTTGCGCCGAAGTGGAAACATGTTCTTCCATCGGCCACCTCTCCTCAGTAAATAATATTATAAATAACATAATAACTAACATAACTACGGTGTTGATATTATAACATTATTTGCGTTTGCGCAA
Organism: Thermovirgaceae bacterium; assembly: GCA_035448245.1. GTDB lineage: Bacteria > Synergistota > Synergistia > Synergistales > Thermovirgaceae > DAOTIQ01. The sequence continues at coordinate 3,900 of DAOTIQ010000012.1, forward strand.
GGGGTTTTATATCGGATGTTCCAATTCCACAAATTAGAGGGGTCCCGGTGATGTCGGGTTTTTCACAGGGGTTTTTTCTTTTCCAGGGAGTAGACGTAAGCCAGAACTTCCGCTACCGCAACGTAGAATTCCTCCGGTATCTCCTCCCCGATATTAATTCTGGGGTACAACCCCCTGGCCAGGCTCTTCTCCTCGACCACAGGAATACCGTTCGTCTCTGCTATCTCCCGGATCTTAAGGGCTACGAAGCCGGCCCCCTTGGCCAGAACAACGGGAGCACCCATTTTTTTTCTTTCGTACTTGAGGGCTATGGCCAGGTGGGTCGGGTTGGCAACCACGACGTCCGCCTCGGGCACCCTGCTCATCATTCTGTGCTGCCCCAGTTCTTGCTGCTTCCTTCTTATTCTCTGCCTTACCAGGGGATCACCCTCAGTCTGTTTGAACTCGTCCCTGATCTCCTGTTTGCTCATACGGATCGATCTTGAATGCTCCCAGCGCTGGTAGATGTAGTCGAAGAGCCCCAGAACAAATAGAGCAAGAGCGAGTCTCAGCGCGAGACGGAAGAGAAGGGTAAAGATGAAAACGATTCCGACGGAAACATCCAGCCGGGATGCTTCATAAAGGATAATGAACTCGTTTTTCAGTCCAAAGAAGAGCACGGCAAAAAGGATGGTAGCCTTGAGGACCGCCTTGAAGGCTTCCACAAAGGACCGGACCGAAAACATTTTCTTGAGTCCCTTGACGAGACTGAACCTGTCCAGTTTTGGGATGAGCGGTTTTGGGGAGATTTTCAGGCCAACCTGCAGGGAAACCACCAGTAAGGCAGATAAAAGAACCACCAGGGAAAGGGGGAGCCAGATCCTGAAAAAACAGAGCACCCCGCTCCCGGGAAGCCGGTTGACCCAGTCCCCTTTTCCCTGTCCGATCGACGGCAACAGTCCTATGGTATCGGTCAGGAAGGACCTGTAGATTCTCCACGCCAGACCCGAGAAGGCAAAAAGAAAGAGGGTCCCAGTGACAAGCATTACCGAAGATGTAAGGTCCCTGCTATGGGCAACCCTTCCCTCTTCTCTCTCTTTTCTTTCCTTTTTCGGAGTGGCTTCCTCGGTCTTCTCCTGAGAGAAGATCTGCAGATCCATTAACCTCACGGGCGTCCCCTTGTCGAGGGATACCACATCGCAGCCAGGTTTAATTATGTTTATAAGCATGTTACTTATTATAATATATTTACCAAAATACGAAAGAGCCTCAAGATAGATAGTCCACAAGGGTGGGCTGGACAACCCGCGAAATTGTCGCAAGGGTCGCCTGGTAAATCATCTGCGAAGTCTGGAACTCTATGGAAGCCTCGGCAAGATCCACGTCCATGATGCTGCTGTGAAGATCGGTCATGGCTATGTTGTTGGTTCTCATCCTGCTGCCGGAAATGTCATATCTTCTCTGGATAGCCCCGCAATAGGCCCTTGCCTTGAGAACGTCGTCGATACCCTGGTCGAGCCGGGGAAGAAAACTGTTCGAAAGGCCCTCTGAGTCACCCTGCCTGACGGCAAAGATGAGATCGTCAAGTATCGCGAATATGTCTGCCTCTTCAACATCGGCGCCTCTCCGCACTGTAACTGTCTGTGCCATGGGGCCACCCGGTCCTCCCGCGCTCCTGGACGGCGCTTCATCGCCAGCAGGAAGGACCATTTCTGCCGGGGCCTGGATCCTGAAAGAGTTTCCTCGTGGAGAAAAGAAGACCAGTTCTTCCGTCCCGCCGTTGTTCACGACACGGGCCTTCAGATCTCCCCCCGCGAAACGCATGTTCACATGGTTTGCCACACCTTCAAGGGTCGTCTCTTCTTTCAGGTCTATCTCGAGAGAGTAACCGTCGATCTCCACCCTCAGTGTCCCACCGCCCGTCCATGTGCCCGCCCGGGCCCTGACATCGGTGTTGAAACCGAAGTCCTCTGCCGCACTTCCCGTGACATCGTATATGTTCAGCGGAGATCCGTCTTTGGCCGCCAGCGCGAGTCGCATGTTCCCGGACCCGTCGGAGGCCAGCGACACATCAAGCCATCCGCCGGCAAGTTCCCCGACCCGGGAAGCCACATCCTCTATGGTTTCCGAAGACCCTACAGAGACGGTGATCGAACGCCCTCCCGTGCAGATCGTGAAGGAACTTTCGGAACCGGCAGCAAGTGTCGGATCAACAGGTTCACCCGTGACTCCCGCATGCAGACCGGCCGCCATGGCAAAACCAGATGTGGCCCCTGCCATGGAAGGATCACTGTAGGGGAGATCTATGAACCTGACGGGTTCCCCTGTTGCCGAATAGAAAACAAGGCTGCTGCCTGACTGGACTGCCTCTGCCGCGATCAGTTCATCCCCGGTCTGTCCGATAATCTCCCGGGCCAGGGCCTGGGAATCTATGGTCCCGTCGGGAAGGGCAATATCTCTTTTGTAAAGTTTGACCCGGTAAATTTCTCCCCCCGCCTCGACACCAATTAAAAGAGGCACATCCGGGGGCGCCGTGCCGGGAAAGGTCACCGTGGAGAGGTCGGACGTGGTCAATGCGCTGTCCAGCCCCAGAGACCTTGCGTACGACCCCTCCCTGTCGAAAATCGCAAGGGGTCCTCCGTCCTTGGCCTTGAGCAGAAGTCTCAGTGTTCCTGTCTCCGAGTTCAGGGAGGTGCTGTCTGTAGGGCTAACCTCGGGCTGGTCGGATTCCACAACAACTTCAAGCCAGTCCCCCGCCGCCGCCCTGATCCGGGCCGCGAAGGTCTCGAGGGTAAGCGCGGGGTCATCCGCGATCCGGAGATTCAGTCTTTTGGTCCCGGAAGAGAACACCATGTCCAGCGGACTGGCTGTGGTATCACCGATCACGGAAGAAATCTCCGCCTGGGTGCTGACAGCATGGGTCTCGAGCCCTAGAAAAGATGAAAGACCGAGATGGCTGATATCCGGTTCGACGGAAACA
>DAOTIQ010000012.1:6958-32287 GCA_035448245.1 Thermovirgaceae bacterium
ATCTGCATCGGCTCTCCCGTGAGGCTCCTGATGACAAGCCGCTGGATACCCGAAAGGGAATCGGTTTCCACCGACGCGTTGACAAGGCTCCCGGCCCCCGCGGAATCATTCAGCAGTTCTGCAATTTCGATGAGGCTGTACCCGTTCAGGGGTTCCCCGGGTGATCTGAATCCATCATGATCCGAATTGTCACTGAGGGAATCCCGGTTGTTGTCGATCCACCGCTGGGGTACGGGAACCTGAACCGTTCTGTCTCCAACGCTTATTCGAAGGTTTTCGGAACTTCCCGTCCACCTGAAGTCCATGGGAAGTTCGATGCTTGTTACCGAATGCCTGGTGTATCCCAGGGGGAAGACGTCCCTGCCATTTAGAGAAACGAGGCCAGTCTCCCCTTTTTCTATCTGGAACCGTATCCTTCCGTCGTTACCCTGGTAGGTCACGGTTCCGTCACTGTTCCGGGAAAAGGCGGGTGACGCCGTATCGAAACCCGAAAGAAGGTAACGCCCCTCGACATCAAAATTAGCCGTCTGGACCAGTTCGTCCCTGAGAGCCTCAATATCCTTTGCTATGGCATCAAGGTCGGGTCTGGAAAGGGCCCCGTCGCAGGCGTAGATGACCTTTTCCCTTATTGCCGACACAATATCGGTTATCTGGTTAAGTGCCGTATCCGTGTTGGAAAGCCAGGAGACTGCATCGTCCAGGTTCCTCTGGAACTGCTCGTTCCTCGCAAGGGAGGTACTGACAGCCATACCCCGGGCCACTTCCGACGGGTTGTCGGAAGGCTTGCTGTACTGTTTCTGGCTGGCTATCCTTTTCTGTATCTGCATGAGCCTGTTAAGGCTGCCATGCATGTCCTGGAGAAACACACTGGACATCATCGACTGGGAGATCCTCTGCACCAAAACCACCCCTTGGGGTCAGACCTTGATTTTAACCTTTTGCACTAAAATATTAACTATCTCTTCAGGTTCATGAGTTCTTCAAGGATCTGGTCACTGGTAGTTATTACCCTCGCCGAAGCCTGGAAACCCCTCTGGGCCTTGATGAGGTTCACGAACTCCGAGGTGAGGTCCACGTTGGATGCCTCGAGGCTCTTGCCCGCAAGGCTTCCCGCACCACCCTCCATGGGCTTTAGTATCTGCGGTATACCCGAGTTGGCCGTGTCCCTGTAGGCACCGTTCCCCATTTTTTCCAGCCCGCTGGGGTTTGAGAAGACCGCCACGGCAAGAGTGTAGAGACTCTGGGTCTGACCGTTGTCGTAGATCCCCCGGATGATCCCGTCGGAACCCACGGAATAGTCCTGAAGAACCCCCATTCTGTAGCCATCCTGGTAGTACTCCTTGGTCGTGAAGGCAGAGCCGAACTGGGTTACCGAATCTGTGGGGCTCACCCCCATAGCCTGCCCCGTCAGGTCCAGCAGTATCTGGGAGTTGGGTGCTCCGAGGGAAGCAAAATTTATGGTTACAGTGCTGGGGCCGCTGGAATAATCTACAAGCCCCGAGGGGTGGAACTCCAGGAGACCGGTGTTGTTGCCCAGAGAAACACCGGGCGTATCGGGGAGCCATGCCCTCCAGCGCCAGACGTTGTTGTCGACTTTTTCCCAGCTCGTCTCGAGAGTGTAGGAGTTCCCCTGGCCATCGAAGATGTTGAACTTGGTGCTGTGGAGGCTGGCAGTCTGAAGATCGAAGTTCTTGACCGATGTCCCACCCTGGGAAAGGGCGATACCCATACCAAGTGTTGTTGAATCGACATCCAGCGTCTGGGGAGTTACCCCCCCCGTGTTGAGCGTTACCGTCGTTCCCGCGGGAACAATGAAAGTCCCGTCGTCATCTGCATCCAGGTCCAGTTGCACCCTTTCCATTGCAGGGGTGGTAGCATTGTCGTTAAGTCCCGTAAGAACAAGGCTTCTGCCTCCCGAAGCGATGTCGTCGAAGTGTGCCAGGTACTGCAATGTGCCACCTGAGCCGTCGCTGATGTTAACGACATGGTAGTCCAGGGCGGCACCGAGATCACCCGTCCAGAGAACCGTGCCCCCACTGGAGACTACACTTACCTGTCCCGTAGTATCGTCAAAACTGATAGTGTCATTCGAAGCCGGCCCGGAAAGGTCTGCCGTCGTCGGGGTCAATACCGGAAGACCAAAGGTGGGGTTGATTCCAGCTATGGGCAGGTTGACCGTTGTCTGAGATCCGGCGGCATTGGTGAAGGTCGCCCTGATAAAATCGTTCAGACCTGTGCCTTTTGAGAAAGTGATGCTGTCGTACTGGACATTCCCGATGGTCCCCTGGAAAACGACATCGTTGCCGCTTAGCCCCATGGGTAGAATGGTTCCCACCCGGGAATCGAGGTTGCAACGGAAACCGGCGGTGGTAGTGGCCTTTGCCGGTATCTTTTGTCCCACGGGGATATTGATATCATTGAGGCTTGTTCCGACTATCTTGTTGCCAGGGTTCAGAGGATCATCGCTCATGGTGAATCCCTGGAGCCTTGAGCCCGTGCCACTCTGGACCATGTCACCGTTCCCGTCAAGAATGAAGGCCCCGGCACGAGTGTAGACCTTGTTGGAACCCTGTTCCACCACGAAGAAGCCGTCGCCCTCTATGGCTATGTCTCCCTTGGCACCCGTGTAGTTGATGTTGCCCTGGCTATGATCGACAATGACGCTGCCGATGGACATTCCGAGACCGATCTGGTTGGGATTTGATCCGCCCTTTTCCGCTCCAGGAGCTGTGGCCGACTTTTCGGTCTGGCTCATCAGTTCCTGAAAATTCACGCTGGATTTCTTGAAACCGGCCGTGTTGGCGTTGGAAATATTGTCTCCAACCACGTCCAGAAGGGTCTGGTGCCCTTTAACTCCGCTTACTCCCGACATAAGGGATCTCAACATCGCCCTTTACCCCCCGTTTTCCCATTCCCAAACGATCCCTGTCCCAGTCTTCCCGCCTTCCCTGGCGGGAACATGATGCATCACACTATCCTATCCGGGAGATCCTGTTTATAGATACTTCCTCCCCGCTGTCGACCTTTACGCTGATACTGTTCTTTTCGAACAACACCGACTGTACGACACCCTCCCTGTCCGCTCCGTCATCATCCGCAAAGGTGACAACAGACCCGACCAGCGAAGCCGCGGAAAAACGGATGTGTTCCCCAAGGTTCGCAAGTTTATCGTTAAGATTGGCCGTCTGTTCAACTTCCGCAAATTGGGCCATCTGCGCAATGAATTGCGCCGAGTCAAGAGGTTCAAGCGGGTCCTGATTGGACATTTGCGTTACCAGGATTTTCAGAAAGGCATCCTTGCCCAGGAGGCTGTTGCCCGCGGCTTTTTCAGCCGCCGCACCAGTACCTGGAAGGGAACCGGAAGTCAGTTCGACCGATGAAGTACTCATAAAAGCCATCTCCTTTCGTGCTTGCTTCTCCTTTCATTTATCGGCAACCGTAGGGGGATAAAACAGGGAAGGTGAAAAACAGTGATCGCGATAATGGTTAAACTGCGGGAACTTACCCTTTATTTGCGCCTTTCGATTTTTCGTAGGCAATACGACCGTTCTTTATTTCGGCCGTGTTGCCGGGGACCTTTTCTAGTACATCAATGAAGGGGGCTTCTATTGACGCTCCCGATATTTTTTCGGCGATCTCGATCGCGCGAGCCGCATATCGCAGTATCTGCAGGGTCTCGATCCGGGATATGTCGTCGAAGAACCATCCGCAACTGGTGAACATGAGCATGGAAAAGCGCTGCATCTCAAGAAGATCGTGGGCCTCCTCCGGAAGGGCTTTGCTCTCACCCGAGAGGATCCGATCCATGTAGCCATCCCTGGCCTCCCATGGGTCCGGGAAAAATCCCGAGCCCTTCTCTTCGAAAAGAGGATCCAGGACTTTTCTGAGCCCGTCCAGGGCTTCCCTCAGAGGGGCTCTCCATTTCTGATTCCATTCCGGGTGGCCTCCCGCGGTACATCCGCAGTCGGATCTCCATCTTTCCACGCCATGGACACAGCTCCATGAAGTATTCTCGGCTATCCTGACCTCATTTTGCGGAGGAAACCTATCGAGGTGTTCGCCGTATACAGTGAGTTGAGCTTCCATGCCGGCCTCGATGGATTCGAGACAATAGGCAAGGGCCATTTCCCCGAATTTGTGATGGTGGCCAAAGGTCTCGCCATCTACAGCAGCGTGGGAAAGGCCCGGGGACTTTCCGACAGCGTTTCCTGTCCCTGCAAGCCGTGAAGCCAGCACCGCACCATCACGAAGCAGGTCCCCGAAAGCGATTTCATGGGCTATGGCACCGTCGTAAAAGAATATGGCTATTTCCCTTCCGGAAGGAAGATAGCAGACATAGGGAACCGATGTGTCGATCCCGCCGCCTGAAACGTCCCGCCATTTTCCACCATGACCGCGAACCTCCAGAGCCTGGTGGGGCGTCAGTATCGTGAAGAGTATTCCTTCATCTGCCATTATCTCCAGGGTTTCTGTGTCTACGGCGGTCTCCGGAAGCCACATTCCCTCAGGCTTTCTTCCGAAACGGTGTTTAAAATCGGACACTCCCCATAACACCTGGGTTTTTTTGTCCCTGGCACTGGCAAGAGGCATTATCATGTGGCTGTAGCACTGGGCTATTGCTCCGCCATGTCCGGAGAAACGCTTTCGGCTTTTGTTGTCCGATTCGATTATTTTCGTGTAGAGTTCGGGCCGCTCCCTCTCCATCCACGATAGAAGGGTGGGGCCGAAATTGAAACTGATCAGGGAATAGTTGTCGATCCTTTTGAGCACCCCTCCATCGGGGCCAAGTATCCGGGCCGACGCGTTGGGTTCGTAGCACTCCGCGGTCACCCTTTCGTTCCAGTCATGGTATGGAGCGGCGCTTTGCTGAAGGTCTATCTCCCCGCTCCAGGGGTTCTCTCTTGGAGGCTGGTAGAAATGACCGTGGATGCAGACGGGTCTTCTGGATTCTGTCATGTCTGAAAAACCTCCAGGGGAAATATTAAGTCGTGAATCGTAAGTCGTGAATCGTGAATCGGGAGTTCAAAAACAGATCCTTCGGTCGCTGCGCTCCTCAGGATGACAAGCCCCTGCCCTCCCGTTTACCGTTTACCGTTTAACGATCTCCGTTCACCGTTCTCGCCTTTCTCCTGCTTCATCAGTATTATTCCGAGCGGGGGAATCGTAAGGGCCACACTGAAGGGGAAACCGTGAGATGGCTCACCAGTAGCGGCCACACCACCCATGTTGCCCTGGCCGCTCCCACCGTAGCACTCCGCATCACTGTTCAGCATCTCTTCCCACCGCCCCCCGGACGGAACCCCAAGCACATAGCCATGCCTGGGAACAGGAGTGAAATTACAGACTGCCACTACAGCCTCCTCGCCACCGAATCGCAGGAAGGATACGATGCTCGAATCCCTGTCCCTGGCATCCAGCCAGCTGAACCCCTCGTGAAAGCAGTCTTTCTCGTGAAGGGCGGGCTCTCTTCTGTAGATTCTGTTGAGGTCACTGATCCACAGCGTTACCCCGGCATTCGGTCCCATGCCGGCAAGATGCCAGTCAAGGGATGATTCGTGGTCCCACTCACGACTGGCCGCAAACTCCCCGCCCATGAATATCAGCTTCTTTCCGGGGTGGGCATACATGTACCCGAGGAGAAGTCTCAATCCGGCGAATTTCTGCCAGTCGTCTCCAGGCATCCTGGCAAACAGCGATCCCTTTCCGTGGACCACTTCGTCGTGGGAAAGGGGAAGCATGAAGTTCTCCGAGAAGGCGTACCAGGCAGAGAAAGTAAGCAGGTTGTGCTCGAATTTCCTGAAAACCGGATCCAGCGAAAAATACCTGAGGGTGTCATGCATCCACCCCATGTTCCATTTGAGTCCGAAGCCCAGCCCCCCGGTGTGGACCGGCCTGGTCACCATGGGCCATGCGGTGGATTCTTCGGCTATGGTCTGGATCCCTGGAAAATCCCTGTACAGCGAGACGTTGAGATCTCTCAGGAACTGCATGGCCTCGAGATTCTCCCTGCCACCATGGATGTTCGGAACCCATTCGCCCTCTTTTCTCGAGTAGTCCAGATAAAGCATGGAGGCCACGGCATCTACCCTGATCCCATCGGCATGATACCTGTCGGCCCAGAAGGCCGCGCTGCTGAGAAGAAATGACCTTACCTCATTGCGGCCGTAGTTGAAGATGCAGCTTTTCCAGTCCGGGTGAAAACCCTGCCGCGGGTCACTATGTTCGTAAAGACAGGACCCGTCGAAACGCGCCAGCCCGTGAGGGTCATCGGGGAAATGAGATGGGACCCAGTCCAGGATCACCCCGATCCCCGCCTGGTGGAGCACGTCGACAAGGTACTTAAGATCGGAGGGCGTGCCATATCTCGCTGTCGGCGCAAAGTACCCCGTTGTCTGGTACCCCCAGGATCCGTAGAAGGGGTGCTCCATGACAGGAAGGAGTTCTACGTGGGTGAAGCCGGTCCCGGAAATGTAGTCGACCAGCAAGGGTGCCATCTGCCGCCAGGAGAGAAACTCACCGTCTTCTCCACGTCTCCATGAACCTGGATGGATCTCGTAGACAGAGATGGGTCTGTTCAGGGCACTGGATCCCGAACGGTTTTCCATCCATTGCCCGTCCTTCCAGTCATGGGTATCATCCCAGATGACCGAGGCCGTCCCCGGCGGAGGTTCCATGAATCGGCCTAAGGGATCTGCCTTTTCACCGCTCCATCTGCCGTCTGAAGACTTGATGAAATACTTGTACCTCGCTCCATGGACCGCCCCGGGAACGAAACCTTCCCATATTCCCGAGGAATCCCACCTTGGTTTCAGCGGAGATGAACCTCTGTCCCAGCCGTTGAAATCTCCGATGACGGATACTTCTCCCGCGCCGGGAGCCCAGACGGCAAAATGGGTACCTTCCCCCTCCGGGAGATCAGTAAAATGGGCGCCAAGCCTCTCGTAGAGCCGGCAGTGGCGCCCTTCCCTGAAAAGATATATGTCCTGCTCCGTCAGAAGCGAAGTGTCATAGCGCATTATGCTTTCCCGTTTTCTTTCAGGCCATGGTTCACTCCTTCTGGATCATCCCGTAAAAGGAACCCCGGCCGGAGTGGTCGGAATAGGACCACTTGCCGATGAAACGGTTCATGAAGTCTATCCTTCCCATAAAGTAAAAGGGAACGGCTTCTTCACCCTCTGTAACGAACTCGCATTCTCCGTTTGGAGCACAGGTTCCCTTTACGTCCATATCCAGGAAGGAGACGTTGGAATGGACAGTACCGGTGATGCTCCCGTCGGGCCCGACATCGATCAGGAACGATCCGTAATCATCGCCGATGAAGGTACCCCTGTAGTTCCCTACAAGTTCTTCTCCAACCGAAGCGAAAGCCGTACCGGAAAATGCTATCGCCACCACGAGAACGGCGGTCAGGATATTTCTTCTTGCTGTCATTCTCCTCCACTCCCTTTCTTTTTTGACATCTACCCGGAGACAGAATGATTCTGTCATCCTTGAGCCTGACTATGCTTTTAAACCACCGAAACGCCTTCTGCACCTACGCCTTCCCATACCAGGCGGAAACTCTTCTGTCTCGAGGATGCCCCCCTCGCGGCAATCCATGCATAGCCCGGCCATTTCGAAGGTCTGGGGCAGAAGATCGAATCCTTCTTCTTTTGCCCAGCGGAGGACCTCCTCCATCTTTCCATCCTCGTCGGAAAGGTGAACCGTCCTCCCGCAGGATCTGCAGAAGATATGAAAATGCATCCTGTCATCGGGAACCTCGAAGCGCAGAAACCCTTCTTCAAGGTTGACCATGTTCAGCATCCCCAGCCTGTTGAGAAGCTCTATAGTCCTGTATATTGTGGCAATACCTATCGAAGGATCCTCGACCTGGGCGAGATCAAGCAGTTCCCGCGCGTTCAGGTGTGTCCCGAGGTGCCGCAGAAGGGTCTCCACAATGACGCGTCTCTGGTTCGTAAGCCTGAAGCCCCGGGACTTGAGCCTGCCAAGATACTCTTCTATTCCTTCGCTTATCCGTTCCTCATTCATGACATCTCTCCCGTTGCCGGATCATCTGAACATCAGTTCCTTGTCGGCGGGATAGGTCACAGTGTATTTGACGCTTATCTCGCTGCTCTGACCTTTTTCCAGTTCCACATTCCAGGTCACCAGACCTTTTTCTATCTTCTCGGCCGGCTCAGGCGAAACCACAAGATCCTGTAGTTTAATGTTGTCCCTGGCGGGAACGGGAATTCGGTCCATAACCTTGAGGGTCACCTTCTCCCTGAGGCCATTGCTTACCGTAATGACATATCCTCGCTGGTGTTTTCCCCTTATGATCCAGCTGCTGCCCTTCTCGGGAAGCATCTCTTCCCTTCTGGAGGTCACCAGAGGTGTGGTCCCGAAAGGTATCTGTAGTTCCTGACCCATGCTCCGCCTTGGTATGTTGGTAACCCCTGTTTCCTTACCGTCAACCGAAAGCCTTGCCTCACCGGGAAGAATGGACCTTCCAAGGGATTTTACGGTGGAAACCGTCCATGCCTCGCTGGAAAATTCGGGTATGGCAACAAGGGAGACCTCGCTTTTTTCGGAGAATTTGCCCAATTCCAGCATCTCCTTCTTGCCGAAACCGTTTACGATTCCCCTGGCCTTCAATGTTACGTCTGTCAGGCCCTCCTCCATCAGGGGTTCCTGTGGAACTGCCTCATCCATCATCACCGATGCCGCCATCTCCTCCATAGCTCCCCGCATGGCTTTAGGTGCCGGGGAGATTTCCAGAAAATCGACGACCAGGGGGCGCATCTCGGGTATGTTGATACCACCCTTGGGTCTTACGGTGTGAAGAAGGATCTCCCCATTCCAGGTTATACCGCTCTTCTGGCTCACGTCGGCCGCAAGCTTCACCGTCACCTCGCCCGTCGAGCTGTTGAGTCCCATTCTGTAGGAAGGTCTCCAGTAGGCCTCCCTCGTCCAGGCTTCAAGATTTATCTTGCCCTTGCCCTCCGTCTCCAGCGAGAGAAGAAGCACCCTGTCGGGATCTCCCGGAAACTGGCTTTCGTATTCGGAGCGGAGCAGGTCATGCTCTTTCATGGCCTTCTCCAGAAGGATCTCGGTCTCGGCCGCCTTGAGTTCAACGGATTCCCTTTTTTTGACCGCCGTGTCGACGAAAGCTTCCAGTTCCGATCCCTTGAGATTCTCGGGAACGGCCTCGCCAAGATGTTTCCTTGCCTGCTCCAGGGCCGAGGCCCTGGCCCTTAGCATGTCGACCCTTGACCTAGCCTTGTCAAGTTCATCGGCCAGAGAGGCAAGGGCAGGCGGGACCCACCCCGGCCTTGCCGCCTCTACGATATCGTACCCCTGGACCGTGACTCCCTCACCAGCGGTTACTGTCATGTTTCCTGGATCCAGGGTCAGGGGGAGTTCTATCTGCATAAGGGGTTCGGCTTCCATTTCGATGGAGAGTAGAGCACCCCTGGGATAGACATCCACCTTCCCCGCCGTCAAACTGTTTTCGGCACCGGAAGCAGCGCCCCCCGCGGCGAGAACAGCCGCAACGGTAAAGACTGCCAGAAACGATCTCCCTTTGTTCATGATTCTCCCTCCCGATCTGGATCTTTTTGAGGTTTACAAACCGCGCGTGAAGTTCCAGACTCTATTATCATACACTTACAGGCCCCTGATGATAAACTGGCATATAAGAGGTGAAAGGAATGTTGAACTGTGGCATTACAGGATTGCCCCTTAGTGGAAAGAGTACCATCTTCAACGTCATAACACGGGCCGGAGCGGAGGTCAAGCCCTACGCTGGCGGAAAGACCGACCCGAACAGGGCTGTCGTTTCCGTTCCGGATGACAGGTTCAATAGACTGGTCGAGATCTACCAGCCTAAAAAGATAACTCCGGCACCGGTCGAATTCGTGGATCTGGCGGGATTATCCCGCGACGCCAGCAAGGGAGCCGGTCTCGGCAACTCGTTCCTCTCCTTCGTGGCGGAATCGGAGGCCCTTATTCAGGTCATCCGCTGTTTCGACAACCCCGAAGTGCCCCATCCCGAGGAAACTGTAAACCCAGTCCGCGACTGGAACATCGTCGAGACCGAACTGATCCTGCGCGACCTGTCAGTTATCGAGAACAGGCTTGGCAAACTTCAGGAAAAGAAGAAACCGTCCCCCGAAGAGCAGGCCGAGAAAGCCCTCCTCGAAAGGTGCCGGGATCACCTTTTCGAAGAGAGACCCCTTCGAGAGATGGGCTTTTCCCCCGACGAGGCCCGAACTGTCCGGGGGTTCACATTCCTGACCCTGAAACCGGAGCTGGTCGTCCTCAACATGGACGAGACCCAGGCTTCCGGTACCATGCCCTGGATGTCTGAAATGGAAAAACTGGCTGCAGACCGGGGGCTCAGCCTCGTGAGGCTATTTGGACGTATGGAGATGGAGATAGCCGACCTTGAAGTTTCTGAGCAGGCAGAGTTTATGTCCGAACTGGGCATCAGCGAACCCGGGAGAGACCGTCTCATAAGGGAGGCATACTCCCTTCTGGGCCTTATGTACTTTTTCACCGTTGGCAAGGAAGAGGTGAAGGCCTGGACTATCCGGGAAGGGTCGACGGCGGTCGAGGCAGCGGGGGCCATCCATTCCGACCTGGCAAGGGGTTTCATAAGGGCTCAGGTTGTTCATTATGACGATTTTGAGGCCAACTCCTTCTCCAACGCCCAGTGCAGGGAGAAGGGACTCCTTCGCCTTGAGGGCAAGGATTACACCGTCCGCGACGGCGATATCATAGAGATAAGGTTTAACGTCTGACAGAAAGGGGATCCGGGAATCATGTCAATTCTTTTTGAACCTCTCGAAATTCGGGGTATACGGTTGAAGAACAGAATAATATCCGCCCCAATGGCATCAAATACTTGCACGAAGACGGGCCTTCCGACAGCTGACACCCTCGACTATTACATGCCCCTGGCTGAAAGTGGAGTCGGCCTTGCCATCGTCGAGCATCATGCCGTACACCCCGACGGCAGAGCCAGGGAAAGACAGCTGATGATGGACCGCGACGAGATCATCCCTTACCAGAAGGACCTTTCCGGGCTTTTTTCTTCCAGGGATATCCCCGCGATGGTACAGTTGAACCATGCGGGGTCACAGATCATGGACGAGGAGCTGCTGGTCAACGGCTGGGCACCCAAAGGCCCTTCGCCGATAAGACACCCCAGGTCAAAGGTCTTCATCATGCCCCAGGGCCTGACCACGGAAGACATCGCTTCCCTGCCAGGCCTTTTCGCCGATTCCGCAAAGAGGGCCGTAAAATCCGGATACATTGGTGTAGAGATCCATGCATGCCACGGATACCTTCTGGGCCAGTTCCTCAGTCCTATGACCAACCTCCGGACCGACGCATATGGCGGAGAGATAAGGAACCGGGCCCGACTTCTCTTCGAGATCCACGAAGCGGTCCGCGACGCCGTGAGTGACGAGACAGTGGTCGCGGTCAGACTGGGCCTGGCCGACACTCTACCCGGAAAGGAGCCCTCCGGTCAGACAATTGAGGACAGTCGATGGGTGGCAGGCGAGTTCTCCTCGAGAGGCCTTGACCTTCTGGACCTCTCGGGGAACATGTGCGGATACGAGGGACAGGGGGAAGCCTGGTTCGCTCCGTACTGCCGTACCGTCAAGGATGCCGCGGGAAGTATACCGGTGGTCTGTACAGGAGGAATCAGGACCGCGGACACGGCCGTCAGGCTTCTCGAACGTGGAGATTGCGATATCACCGGAATCGGAAGGGCCCTGAAAGCCAACCCTGGTCTGGTTCACGACTGGGAAAAAGATCAATGACCTTTCTGGGTATTGACCTGGGCGGACAGTTTATAAAGGGAGCCCTGGTTGATAACGGGTTGATCAAAGCACGTGAAAAAGTACCTACACCTGAAGGGAGGGATCCCGACGGGGTATCCATCGCAATATCAGGGATCCTTGACCGGCTCGACCCGGACAGAGACGCTGAGTCTGTAGGAGTGGGCTTTCCGGGTATGCTTGACCAGGACCGCGAAAAAATCTTTCAGGCCCCAAATTTTCCGCTCCTTAAAAACTGCCACTTCAGAAAATATTTGCAGGAGAAGACAACCAGGAGAATTTTTCTGGAAAACGACGCCAATTGCGCGACCCTCGGGGAATGGAGATCAGGAGCCGCTATGGGCCTGACCGATTTTGTCATGCTGACACTTGGGACCGGGATCGGCGGAGGAGTTGTTTCCTGCGGGAGGCTTGTTCGAGGAGCATTCGGAAAAGCAGGAGAGATGGGACACCTTCCTGTAGCAGACAGTTCCATTTATTGCGGATGCGGCTCAAAGGGACACGCAGAGGCTGTTTTTGGCGCCGACGCCCTGGGAAGATCATTCAGGGAAGCGGGAATAAGGGGCGATATTCCCGAACTATGGCTCCGCAGGAGAGAGCCGGGTATCGCCAGAATATGGGAAGAAGCTATCGACGTCCTGGCCAGGACAATAGCCGCCGCTATACATATACTGGATCCTCAGGCTGTGATCCTTGGCGGAGGACTCGCCCGCGCCAGGGATCTTGCGGATACCGTAACACCTGTGATCCTGGGCTACACAGCCCCACCCTTCAGGAAAACCCTCGACATACGCCTTTCGGCCCTTGGAGACGATGCGGCAATTACAGGAGCAGCGATCCTTGGAGAAAACGCGGCGGCAGAACGACCCTCCACACACTGAGGTTACGCCTGCCGCCCAATTACTTGCCTTTCTACCAGCCTCCGCCGCCGCCTCCGCCGCCTCCGCCTCCGGAGAAGCCGCCGCCTCCGGAGAAACCGGAACCTGATCCGGGAGCAACTGCCGATGATGCTATCGCGCTTCCCAGACCGCCGCTGAGGTCGGTCATGAAGGACGAGGCTGTCATGTGGTACCAGGGGTAGGTACCGGCATACCAGCCAGGATTGTATTCCGCGGCCTTGAGAACATCCTCGAACCGCGAGGCCCACTCCTTCTCCACACCCAGGGCAATGGCATAGGGAAGAAGACTCTCGAAATGCTCCGGAGTATCCTCGGGCATGTCCACACCCGCCAGAGCTCTGATCCGCTCCTTCTCGGCGGTCATCATGTACATACGGAAACCCTCAAGGTAGTCCATAAGTTTGCGCCCATCGGGAGTGTAGTTCTTCATGAGGAAGAAGAAAAGCACGTTGATCACCAGGGCGGCCATAAAGGAGAGGGCAAACGGGAGCGTCGCGGCCTCGGAGAGAAGTCCCACTACTACAAGTTCCCCCCCAAGGAATGGGATGGCAAAGACCGAGAAGAAGATGCCTCTGATGATCTGACCGAATTTTCTTCTTTTGAACCCCTCCCTTAGGGAACGGAAGGCGTTGTAGACAAATACGGAGACACCTATGGTCCATCCCGTAAATATGACCATGGAAACAAGGACAAAACCGATGTCCCCTGTCGCGACACCCATTAAAACCCCGCTACCACCTATCAGAAGAACAGTAGCCAGCAGGCCTGTAGCCACCCAACCCCAGTTGCGGAGGAAAAACTCCTTTCTTCGCCCCGAAATATGATCCCTTATATCTCTTTTGGCGGAGAGGAGTTCGCTGTGGCTCTCCTTGTCTACAGGAAGAGGCTTTCCCGAAGGGAATAGCGACCTGAGGAAAACCTTCTCCACCATTTTCAGTTCTCCCGTATCCTTTTCCGTACGGTGCAGGGTGAAGCGGTTTTTGCTTTTCCGGAAAAGACCCTTAGGGACATCATGCTCCTCTATACGCATGTAGCCCCTTACAGCAAGATCAATAAGTGTTGCCGTAAAGGTATCATCCTTCATTTTCTGATGGTAAACATAAGAGGACATCGCCGGGGTCACTCCCTCCGGGGGATAGAAGAGGGGAATAACGTGACCGGGCCTGATGTCCTTTCCGTAACGGATCCATACGATCATGTAGTAGGCAAAAAGAAGGAGAACAACCAGTGGCGGCACAATACCGCCGTATTTTTCGATGAACAATGCCCTGGATTGACGTTTCAGAGACGCCTCGGAAGGGAAGACAAAACCTTTCGGGAAAGCGGCAACTATAGTGAGACCCTCACCGGGGCCCAGAGGCCTCGTCGTCTCAAAAAAGGCGGTATTTCCGGCCATGCGTCCGGAGGCATTCTGTGCCCTTGACCCCTGGGGGCCCGTGTACCAGGCTATCTTTGTAACATCAGCACCCTCAGGCAGGGTCAGAAGGGCCGTTGCCCTCTCGATGGCGAACTCCCATCCTGTTCCGGTAACATTCCAGTAGAGTTCGTCATGTTCCTCGAAGAAGCCTGCCTGCTCGGTCGTGAGGTAGACCACCGTATAGGTGTGTTCCCCGAGGGGAGCGTATGAATTGGGGTCCCCGATACGGACCCTCACTCCGTTGCTCATTTTTTCGGTCTTCCACGGAACGGGCCCTCCATCGAGAAGGACGGTCTTTACGGAGAAGCCGACCTCCACGTTCTTTCCCGAAGGATCTTTGTAGCGGGTGGGGAAATCCCTGAATATTCCCCTGTTTATCCGGTTGTGTTCTATCTGTACGGTAATGTCCTCACGGACGCTGAGGCTTCCATCTTTTTGGACCTCTATGGAACTGTTGAAGGATATTATCCTCTCATAACCGCTGGCAGGCACCGCAATGGCAAGAACCACCAGCAATACAGCAGAAAATCGTCTCAGAATACTCATGGGTGCGCCTCCGTCCGTCCCTTTGTTCCTTACTGGAACGAGACCTTCGGGACAGCCCTGTCCTCCTCCGCTGCCTCGAAATAGTCGCGCTTTGTAAAACCGAAAGGCCCGGCGATCAGGTTGTTGGGGAATACCTGGATCAGGGAGTTGTAGCCTCTGGCGGCGCCATTGTAGTATCTCCGGGCCATCTGGATCTCACCCTCAAGAGTCCCCAGATTCTGCTGCAAATCAAGGAAGTTTGTGTTTGCCTTGAGTTCGGGGTAGTTCTCGGCTACTGCGAAAAGGGATCTCAGTGTTCCCGTCAGGGCGTTCTCCGCCTGGGCGCGTTCAGTCACCGACCCCGCGCTTACCGCGGCAGAGCGGGCCGCAGTCACTTTCTCGAAGAGTTCTCGTTCGTGGGTCGCATAACCTTTTACTGTCTCCACAAGGTTTCCGACGAGGTCCGTTCTTCGCTTCAACTGCACATCGATACCACTCCAGCCTTCATCAACAAGGTTGCGGGAACGGATCATTGTGTTGTAAGTCCTCATCACGAACAGACCTAATACCGCGACAATACCAAGAACAATCCAAAGGGCCGTCATTTTATCTTCACCTCCGGCGAATTTTTTACTGATTTTGATACTATACCCCAAAACAGCCAAGACCGGACCTGGGTCAAATAACGGGCTTGACTTCTATATGAATGGTGATATGCTATTGATAACCGATATCAATAGAGGAGGCGATCAACATGCCCGGTTGGGATGGGAGAGGCCCATGGGGCGGAACAGGTCCCGGAACCGGCTGGGGACTTGGTCCGTGTGGAGCAGGGGCAATGCGCGGCCGTGGTTTCCGAAGGGCTGGCCGGTTCGGGGGCGGTTTTGGATACGGTAGAGGTTTCGGCCCCGGATGGGGTGCCCCCTGGGGAGCGGCCCCATACGGGGGATATCCGGCACCCTGGCAGAATGTGGACCCCGCCGACGAAAAGGCAGCACTCGAGGATGAACTCGGGGCCCTTGAGGCGCAAATGAAGGAAGTCAGGGACCGTCTCGACAGGATCGAGAAAGAATCCTGATCCGCTACTGCCAACTCTTTTCTCCAGGACCCGGTTCTGATGAACCGGGTCCCCCTTTTTGGGGATTTATGTCATCATTGAGATCATCAGTTTTTCAGGAGGAGTGATTTGATGAAGATCGCTGTAGCTTTTGAAAACGGGAACGTATGCCCCCATTTCGGGCACGCGCCCTTTTATCGTATCTTCGATGTGTCCGGGGAATCAATAACAGGAAGCACGGATCATCAGAGTCCCGGCCACGCTCCCGGAGTTCTTCCAAAGTGGCTGTCGGAACTCAAAGCCGATGTGATTATTGCGGGTGGGATGGGTCCCCGTGCTGAGGAGCTGTTTGTTTCCTTCGGCATAAAGCCCGTCACAGGCGTTTCGGGACCCGCGGAAGAGGCCGTCAGATCCTTCATCGACGGAACCCTTACCCAGGGAAAGAGCTCCTGCGGACACGTTACAGGAGAGGCCGGGGACCATCACCACTAATGCCAGTAAAACCTTTCACGATAGCTGTAGCGAGCGGCAAGGGCGGAACGGGGAAGAGTTGCGTGGCCGCGTCCCTGATGGTCGCCACTCCGGGACTTCTCGGGGCAGACGCGGATGTCGAAGAACCGAATCTTTCGCTTCTGCTTGGGGCAGTCTCCATATCCTCATCAATGGTGGAGACGGTCCTCCCCGTAGTTGCCGAGAGAATTTGCAACCGTTGCGGCAAGTGCATTGACGCCTGTCGTTTCGGCGCGCTTAACATGTTCGGTGACTCTTTCCCCACGCCAAATGACCTGTGTCACGGGTGCGGTGTCTGTTCCATGGTCTGCCCGGTTAATGCCATTTCGGAGAAAGGCAGACCCATAGGCGAAATCCGCATGAACGTCAAAGATGATCTCAAAATCTACGAGGGGCGCCTCATGGTAGGGATGCCAAACCCGATCCCCGTGATCCATGCCACCATCGAGGCCGCCATGGCGGAGAGAAAAAACCTTGTTATCGACTGCCCCCCAGGGACCTCCTGTCCCATGGTCGCGGCTGTAAGGAGCGCCGACGTGGTGATCCTTGTGACAGAACCGACCCCCTTTGGAGCAGCAGACCTGGACCTTGCCCTTCAGGTAGTCAGCAACCTTGAAAAACCCGCCCTTGTGGTCATAAACAGGGCTGACCTGGGCGAAGCGGACATAGACTCACTGGCCGGGAAATACAATGTCCCCGTGGCAGCCCGACTTCCTTTCTCCCGTTCCGTGGCGGAATCCTACGCCAGGGGGAACCCCCCGGCCTCGATCGATCCAGAGTGGAAAAAAGCAATGATCGGCATACGAGAAATATCTGAAAGGATGTTCAGGAATTGAAGCCGAAAGAAATCACTGTAGTCAGCGGAAAAGGCGGAACCGGTAAAACCTCGCTAACGGCGACCCTGGCATCTTTTTCTCCTCAGAAGACCGTCCTGTGCGAGGCTGACGTAGACGCTCCCGATCTCGAAATCCTCCTGAATCCGACCCTTGAAGAGGAACACCCTTTCATGGGCATGCAGACAGCAACCGTCGACGGGGACAGATGCATCGGCTGCGGCAGATGTGTCGATGTCTGCCGATTCGGGGCCATCGGGATGACATCCCAAAAGGCTGTGATCGACAAGACTTTTTGTGAGGGCTGCTCAGCCTGCGCCCTGGTATGCCCTCAGAAATGCATCAGCATGGATGACACAAGACAGGGAACGTGGTTCAGGGGACAGACCGACTTCGGAGACATGGTGCATGCGAGGCTCAATCCGGGAGGGGAGAATTCGGGCATGCTTGTTCAGCTTGTCCGCCGGGAGGCCATGAAAACATCCGAGAGAACCGGTGCAGGCATTATTCTCACCGACGGGCCTCCGGGAATTGCATGTCCGGCCATCTCCGCGGTCACCGGAGCCGACATAGCACTGGTGGTAACAGAGCCTACGATGTCGGGCAAACACGACATGCTCAGGATCGCCGGCCTCTGTGGGCGCCTCGGCACGAAAGTGGCGGTCATTCTCAACAAGGCGGACCTCAGCGGTGAGGGAGCAAAAAAAATAGAAGAGGCCTGCCTGGAGAACGACCTGCCTCTTCTGACATCCATTCCTTTTCTTATCGACGTGGTCCATGCCGTATCGCAGGCACGAATCCCCTCGAAGGAACTCGAAGATTATGTCAAACCCGTCTGGGACTTTCTGATGGAGATGTAACCAGGGATCCCAGAGCGGACATTATTTTTTCTGCCATCTCAACCGGCTGGTTCCCCCCGGCGTAATCCTCCAGCCTCCCCGCATCGCTCAGCAGAGACATGTTTCTGTCTATGGGGAGGCTGGCAAGTACTGGAATATCCCACCTTGAACAAATCTCACCGGTGTGGCTTGGACCGAAGATCTCCCACTTCTCCCCACAGTGCGGACACAGGGCGTGACTCATGTTCTCGACGACACCCACAAGCGGGACATTCATCATTCTGGTCATATGCATCATCTTCTCGACTATTTTCGTTGAAAGATCCTGTGGCGTCGTGACCATGACTATTCCGTCAAGGGCTATGGTCTGCATGACCGTCAAAGGCGCGTCAGAAGTTCCGGGAGGAAGGTCTATGACAAGCATTTCCGAGTCGCCCCAGTTGGTATCGTTCCAGAACTGGCTTATGACGTTGCCGATCAGCGGGCCTCTCCACACAACCGGCCTGGACGTATCCTCCATAAAGAGATTCATCGAAATTATCCTTATCCCCAATGAAGGTGATGCCAAGGGCTCGATCCCTTCGGGCGTGCCTTTGGGCATTCCGGAAACTCCCATCATGGAAGGTATCGATGGGCCGGTAATGTCGGCATCAAGCAGGGCAACCCTGTTCCCGAGACGGGCAAGCCCGATGGCGAGGAGGGCCGATACGCTGCTCTTGCCTACTCCCCCCTTGCCACTTCCAACGGCAATTATGTGTTTGAAACCGCCCCTGGTGGGGACAGGCATGGAACATGTCGCAGGATCCTGGTTGCAGGAGCCCTGACTCTGGCACCCTTCACATTTGCTATCGCTCAATACAATTCCACCTCTTCCTAACCGAGAGGTATCTCCTTGAGAGAACCTTTCCTGAATTTTTCCAGTGCCTCCAAACAAGTGCACCCACTGGCCTCAAAGGCACGAATTCCCGAAGCCTTGAGAGCCATTGTAGCATTGGGACCAAGCCTTGGGGCAATAAGAGTCTTTGCGCCCTTCGCGGCTATGCTCTGCACAGCCATTCCCCCTGCTCCGTGGGCAGCCTGGGTGGCATCATTTGACATAGATTCCTCCAGGTTGCCGTCCTGATCCAAAATCAGAAAAAAGGGACACCTTCCGAAACGCTCCGCAACCATACTGTCCATGGTCGGACCTTCTGACGCTATGGCTATCTTCATCTAGAACCTCCATTGTGATAATTGTTATCAACAGCAGAAAATACTATAGTCCTCCGACAGGAGCGAGTCAATCCACTCTGTTCACCGTGAAATGGGAAAAACCAGAACCAAAGGCGTAAACGGTGAACGGGAGGGGCGGAAAGGCGAGGAGACTGGAGACGGGAGGCAGGAGACAGGAAAGCAAAACCAACTGCGTAAACGGTCAACGGTCAACGGTGAACGGAAAAGGCAGAAGGGCCTGTCATTCTGAGGACCAACGGGAGGAAGAACGTCTAACGTCTTACGGCTTTTTTGCCCTTCCTGTTTCCTGTCTCCTGTTTCCTGTCTCCTGTTTCCTGTTTCCTGTTTCCTGTCTCCTGATGCCTCCTGACTCCCTGATCTTTTATTGATATTCACTCTTGACAAAAAGTTTGGGCATGCTAACATTTCCGAAGACAAAAAACCAGGAGGGTTCTTATGCCAACCACGCTTTGCTCCATGAAAAATGGACAGACAGCAAAAATAGTAATGCTACCGCCGGGCATGAGCGGCCGCAGGCTTGAGGCTTTGGGATTAAGGCCCGGGAAAGCTGTCACCAAGGTATCCGGCATGCCCTTCAGCGGTCCGGTGACATTAATTCTTGACGGCCGGCAGATAGCTATTGGCCACGGAATATGCTGCAAGGTCACCGTGGAGCTTTTTTCAGCGGGGGGTAACCAGGGATCATGAAGTTCTGTTCCCATTGCCCCCAGGGAGGATGTCTTCGCCCATGCAGCAACCCGGACCAGGAAATGTCCGGACTGAAACCACGCAAGGTTCTTCTGGTTGGCAATCCCAATGTAGGCAAGAGCGCACTCTTTTCCAGGTTGACCGGAGTTCACGCTGTTTCATCAAATTACCCCGGCACGACCGTAGGTTTCACTGAGGGGAACCTTTTCATCAAGGGGGAGAGATTCCGTCTTATCGATGTTCCGGGGGCCTACACGATAGACCCGACCAACGAGGCCGAGGAAGTGGCCCGGCGGATTCTTGAAGAGGAAGCCGACATCGTGGTGATAACCATCGACGCC
The DNA here is from genome assembly GCA_035448245.1 of Thermovirgaceae bacterium. Lineage (GTDB taxonomy): Bacteria > Synergistota > Synergistia > Synergistales > Thermovirgaceae > DAOTIQ01. The sequence continues at coordinate 27,128 of DAOTIQ010000012.1, forward strand.
ACGTCACTGGAAAGAAATCTCAACCTGGCCCTGCAGGTACTTGAGCTTGGACATCCCTCCGTTGTTGCCCTGAACATGTTCGACGAGGCACGCCACGAGGGAGTCAATATAAATGTCGAGGCCCTTGAGAAGGAACTCGGCGTTCCGGTTATCCCCACCGTTGCTGTCAGCGGCCAGGGAATCAGTGATCTTGTTTCGCGTCTCGAGGAAGCCAGAGTCGCAAAAAACAGCGTAGTTTCGGGAAAAGACCGCTGGGCCAGGATAGGCGAGATAGTGAGTTCGGTTCAGACTATCGGGCATCGCCACCATTCACTCAGGGATCGTATAGAGGATTTTTCGGTTCACCCGGGCTGGGGAGCAGTTCTCGGAGTCCTGGCGATACTTGGCAGTTTCCTGGCCGTAAGAGCCCTCGGTGAAGGGCTTATAGATTTTGTCCTGGATCCGATCTTTGAAAATCTGTTCATGCCCCTTTTCGCATGGATCGGCTCACTCCTCGGGGGCGAGGGGTCTTTTCTTTTCAGGACACTTATTGGTATGACAATAGACGGAGAGATAGATCCGGAAATGAGTTTCGGACTGCTTACCACGGGCCTTTATGTCCCTCTCGTAATGGTCCTGCCCTATGTCGTGGCCTTCTACGGAGTCCTGAGTTTCCTTGAGGATGTGGGCTACCTTCCAAGATTCGCTGTTCTTTTCGACGCACTTATGCACAGGATAGGTCTTCACGGGTTCGCCATAGTCCCGACACTTCTCGGGCTCGGATGCAACGTGCCGGGCATAATGGCAACCAGGATACTGGATTCGCGGAGGGAACGTTTCATCGCCGCTACCCTGATATCGGTAGCAATACCCTGCGCCGGGCTCCAGGCCATGATAATCGGGGCCCTTGGCGATCTTGGCGGCCGCTACGTCCTGGCTGTCTATGGGACCCTTTTCCTTTCATGGGTTATTCTTGGAAGCATTCTTCACAGATTCCTTCCCGGTTTCAGCCCCGAACTGGTCATCGAGATCCCCCCTTACAGACTTCCTTCCTTTTCGGGAATAGGGTTCAAACTGTGGCTCAGGGTAAAGGGTTTCCTTATCGAAGCAATTCCACTGGTCCTGGTTGGGGTTTTCGTTGCCAATCTACTGTCGACATCAACCGTCATGCACACAGTGTCAGCCTTCTTGTCCCCTCTCTTCAGGGGAGTTCTGGGCCTTCCGCCGGAGACCGCGGGGCCGATTCTTCTGGGCTTTCTCCGCAAGGATATCGCTGTTGGAATGCTGATCCCGATGAGGCTCGACCCGGGGCAGATGGTTGTCGCCGTCGTGACCCTTGCAATGACTTTTCCATGCATTGCTACCTTCATTGTTCTGTGGCGCGAGCTGGGTCTGCGCGACATGCTTCTTTCGATCGGCATTATGATCCTCGCGGCCCTGGTTGCCGGAGGCCTGCTGAACGCTCTTTTCGCTCTGGCCTAGAACGAGTTTCATGCCAGGGGGAAAGCTGCCCGTTCTCCATCCGGGAGGGTTTCCAGCCTCCAGCCGGTATCGAATATCCTCGCAAGGAGATCTCCGTCAACGAGCCCTGGAGACCGGGGCTCGAAGAGCACGCCGTCTTTGAGGAAAAATATCCTGTCGGCAAAACGCAGAGCGTAGTTGATGTCGTGAAGTGCGACAATAATGCCTTTTCCCTTTTCCCTTAGTTCCCCCAGCAGCCGGAAAACACCCATCGCGTGCCGGGGATCCAGAGCGCTGACGGGTTCGTCCAGAAGCAGGACCGAAGTATCCTGGGCCAGGGCCCTTGCTATGGTCACTCTCTGTGCCTCTCCTCCCGACAGGTCGGTGACCAGCATCTCCTCAAAAGATGAAAGATCAACTTTTTCCAGCGCCGACCTTGCCATATCGGCATCCGCTGGAGAAAGCCTCGCAAACCTGCCCGAAGCCGGGAACCTGCCCATCAGAACTGTCTCCATTACTGTGAAAGGCATGAAAAAACCTGTCTGCTGAGGCACTACGGCGACCCTTTTCGCCACCTCGCGCCGAGGAAGCCCCGCCAGATCATCCCCCAGCAGAAATACAGAGCCGCGATCCTTGCGGCCAATGCCCCCCGCCGCAGCCAGGAGAGTGCTCTTCCCGCTTCCGTTGGGACCCAGGAGGGCTATGATCTCCCCAGCGTTAAGATCAAGATCGATGCTCTGCAGGACCTCCCGTGAACCAAGGGTTACACCCAGTCCGCGCAGGGAAAGCAGGGTTTTCATCTTTGCCTCCAGAGAAGAAAACAGAATATCGGCCCGCCTATCAGGGATGTTATGACACCTACCGGCAGTTCGCCGAGAGTTCGGGCCGCAGAATCAGCCAGCAAAAGGAGAACTGCACCCCCCGTAACGCTCAGGGGAACAAGTCTTGCGTGGGACGGCCCTATCAGGAGCCTGCAGAGGTGAGGCACGACCAGGCCTACGAATCCGATTATGCCGCTTATGGATACAGCCACAGCCGTCGCCAGAGAACAGCCGAAAAGCAAGAGACAGACCGTCTTGCGGTCATCCACTCCGAGGGATCTGGGGTTTGCCCCGGAAGAAATTACATCCAGATCCCTTGCCCAGAAAAGACCAAGAACAAATACAAGAAGGGCGGACAAAAAACTCCACCCCACATCACCCCAGGATGAAAGAGAGAAACTCCCCATAAGCCAAAGCACTATCGCTCCTACCTGGTCTCCGGAAAGAGCCTTCACCAGAGTGATACAGGCTCCGAGTATGCTGCCAACTATCACACCGGCAAGGATAAGTCTTGCGGGGGAAGCCGATTCCCTGCCTCCATGCCCCAGGATCCAGACCAGACCCAGGGCGGCCACACCACCGACGAAAGCCAGAGGGGATACGAAAGGCATTCCGAGGGTGATGGCGATCGAGGCCCCGAGAGCTGCCCCTGTAGCAACACCAAGGGTGTAAGGTTCCGCAAGAGGATTCAGCAGAACTCCCTGGAAAACTACTCCGCTCCCCGCGAGCACCGCTCCAACGGCACAGGCTGTCAGTGCCCGTGGAAGCCTTATCGAAAGGATGATCACCGACCTGGGATCTGTTCCGGGGATCCTCCCCAGAATAACCCGGACGATCTCCCGGATCGTTATCGGCACCTCCCCTGTGGATACGACCCAGACAAGGGAAGCGAAAAGAAAAAAAACAAGGACGGAAAAAAGGATCCGGAACGAACTCCTGTTCATGAGCGGGTCATTCCCCGGCTGCCGCGGATAGAAGTGATATCTCCTTACGGAGCGTTTCCGCCCTCAGGAGGACCTTCTCCTGGGAAATACCAAGTTTTTCGGCATACCAGACCGCCCCGCCGGCTCCCGCACCGTCCTGGACCGGGCCTGCCTCCATGCCCGTCACATCCACACCGATCCTGTCGGCTAGGGGCATGAGACCCGGGGCAGAAAAACCCGTAGTGACGAGTCTGAATCTTCCCCTGTAACCAAGGTCTCTCGAAAGGGCAGCAACAGCCAGCATCCGGATGTCTCCGGCAAGCACTATCTCGGCCCTGTCTTTGGCTCCCGCCAATATTCCAGCCGCAATTATCTGGAAAGGGTCCCCCACCGCTGTCACGGCTTCAAACCCCCGGCCGGAAAAGCAGCCCCGGCTAAAACCGGGAATCTCTTCTTGTGATCCCTGAGGATCATCCAGACCGAGAGAAACAATGAGGGCTGAGGCGGTCTCATGCCCACCGGGAACAGACTCGGCTATGACAAGATCCTCCCCCATCCGCGACAGGAGTCTTCCAATGCTGAAGCCGCAGTCCCATAGCCTTTCGGAGTCTTTGACAGCGGCCCTTTCTCCCGGCTTTCCCCCGGGGACAGCCCCGGTCTCCATGTATGGAGACCGGGGAGGAGTAAAGGAACCCGCACGAACTATTATCATGGGAAAATCGGATACAAGCCTGGCGGCCCTTGTGAGCATCGAAGGCAAAACCGGAAAATCTCCCGGAAGGTCCCTGACTTTTTCCGGCACCGGAAAACCCCACCAGATAAAATCCGCCTCTTCGTGGGAGGCAAGGCGACACGAAGGATTGTCTCCAGCCGAGGTGTCACCTGTCAGGAGGAGGAACAATTTTTCTTCTCCCTTTCTGTCACCCTGGAAGCGGCATCGAGATGTTTACACCGTCCCCTTGCCCGGAAAGATGGGCAACTGCATGAAGAGTGCAGCACATCCACCGCGTAATCAGAACTTCCGTGGGCAATAAAGATCGATCCTGACACACGCTCAAGCCTTTCTTCAGGAAAAGATGAAGCGGCGGGAACCTTCTCACCGTCAAGAGCCCGATTTGAAAGAGCATCGGCCCTGCTGTTCCGTTCTCTCGGGATCCATTCCAGAACAGCCCCGGTCTCATCGACCAGCGTTCTCGCCCTGCCCGCGAAACCTTTCAGCCTTTCTTCCCGGACCTTCCAGTCTCCTTTGACCTGGGAGATCACCAGCCTGCTGTCACCGCGCACGATCGTGCCCCTGAGACCTCTCTTTTTTATCTCCTCCAGAAGGATTATCAGGGCCTGGTATTCGGCCTCGTTATTCGTCCCCACGCCAAGAGCCCGACACTCTTCCCAGAGGATCTCACCGTCTTCTCCAATAATGCAGGCTCCGGCAGATGATTCGCCCGGGTTCCCGCGGGAAGCTCCGTCAAAAAAAGCTACAGCCATGGTCAACAATTCTCCCCTTTAATGATCACCGGTTCACTACAGTCTGCCCCAATCGGCCTCCAGACCCAGGCCCGCCCCCTGGGGAATTATCTTCCATATCCATCGGCTGTCAGGGTGATAAGGGAGCTGGAAGGAGAAGATTCTCTCTATCTTTCCCTGGTCACTGCTGCTGGCGTAGCCGACGTGAAGCCAACCCCCTTCAAGAACGTTCCAGATACCGATCTGCCCGGAGGCAAGAGAGCTCCACTGCACCTGGGTTGGGTTGAACTGCTGGTAGTCCGATTTTGTCACCCATACCATTCTGCCAGTGGTGTTACGGAGATCGAGCACGCGACTTCCTCCAAGGGCAAAAACCGGCATGGCAACCAACAAACAGAAGAAAAGAGCGGCGCACAGGGCAAAAGAATTCCTCTTCATCAGATCAGCTCCCTTTTCATAAAATGCTCCCCTCCAGCAGGGCAGACTTTCCAAAGGAGATTATACCCTCTGCC